>NZ_CAJUPA010000007.1 GCF_910588395.1 uncultured Faecalibaculum sp.
AAACTGTTAACTCTTATTTCACCAGAAATGTACACACTCATCTAACCACTAACACTACACTGGATTTTCTGATCATTCTTGTAGCCATGGCTATTATCCTGCTCAGCGGACTGGCCCTTGTCCTGGAAGCCAGGTACAACCGGAAACACGCCGGAAAACAGAATTGAGACAATCAATATCTGCCAAGCGAATCTTTGAAAATCTGCCATGATCCAGCCGCAGTATGACCTGGGATAAGACGTGCAGGCAGATTGCATATTCTGAATCACTGTATAAAGCAATCAAGCCGCAGAGCATCACTCTGCGGCTGTTTCAGTTTGGATGACTGACGCGGTTTTAACCATTTTCTCTGAAACGTACAGAATAAACGGAAATTACCGGAATGCATGTATAGGGAGAAAATCCCATTGTGTCCCGGCAGGTGTCTGATAGTCCAGTACATCGGTACGGTAAGAAATCTGCTCGCTGCTCAGATTCCCATTGGACAGAGTCAAACGGTCAATGGCTTCAACGCCCATATGCGCCATCAGCCGGTCAAACTGACCGGTCATGCCAGTGGAATAAAACGTGGCATGACCTGCGGAAGTCTCAGCAACTTTCTGCGCTTCTCCATCGCTGGCAATGTAAAATTCAAGCTTGTAATCAGCTTCGCAGATTCCGGTTTTGACAACCAGCATCGGCACGTTATAGCCGGAATCTGACCATAGATACCAGGAAGGATCATAGTCAGAGTAAGAATCATATTTTGGATCCGATGCGATCGTCGTCAGTGTCTCCCGGTAAATCTGTCGCCAGGAATCTTCAACCGGTGATTCGTTCACTGGGCTTTTTTCATCAGCCGGAATTGCGTAGACCATATCAGCATCCTTCAGGCAGATCCAGCCCCCCTGCTCCAGCAATCCCCAGGTTTCTGATCCATTGTCATATTCACGGGTTATCGTGATCTGACTTCCTTCCGGCATTGTTCCCAGTTTGCCGGATTTCCTGTCATGATCTGAACGGATCACCATGTCGTACTGCAGGCCCCAGATTCTGGAAGAAGGTTCCATTTCTTTCACATCGGGTTTTGACTCAGCATTTCCATTGCCCGAGAAATCATGATTCGGGAACACTTCACCCAGAGTCAGATTTTTGACCGCTTCCAGGCCCTTCTGGTCGTTGATGTTCCCAAAGGTCACTTTATTCAGCTTTTGCAGATCCAGCTTTGAAACTTCGCCACTGTCCAGTTCCTTCTCTTTGAGTTTTCCGTTTTCCATACTGATTCGGGTGACCGTCTTTTGGTCATTCCTGTTTGTGAATCGAAGCAGGCCTGGCTGAGCATCCTGATAGAGCAGACTGTTGGAAGCAGTGAATGTTCCGTCTGCCTTGTGACTTAGAAGCTGATCAGTCGCTCCATAAACCCCAACTGTCTGATCAGACTCCAGTCCTCCATTGATGATCAGCAGTTCCGGATGACCAGTTCCATCCAAATCACACAGTACATATCCCCAGCAAAGTTCTTTGTTGAAATTCTGAAATGTTCCCTGTAATAGCTGTGCTGCATAAATCTGTGATAGTGATGTATCTTCATTGGGTTGGCCTTCAACCACCCCATCGATTGGAGTGAAGAAACCTGATCCATCCTCTGAATACAATCTGTAGTAGCCATCATCCGTTTTTGCCCAGATGGTGTCATCGGCTCCAGTTTCCAGGTTGGTCAGGATCTGATCAGTCGTAGTTTTTTCCTTCACGGGGGACCCGTCAGGTTTGACCAGCAACCTCGATTCCGCTCGAAGCTTAGTCGGAATATTCTGTGCCCATTTCGATCCTTCTTTCAAAGTGGCCAGAGAGTCTTCTTCCTGCCGGTTGTATAGCACTGTCCATCCCTGTCCATCTGCCAGTTGACCATAAACTCTGTCAGGATCTGAATCACCAACCGGAAACGTCGCTACTCGGGTTACTCTGAACTCTGCATCTTTTTTCAATACACCTGTCTTTTGCTCTGTCTGCGGAGAACCATCTTCCTGGTTCGCATATACTGACAGGTCTGTGTCTGTTCTCCATAAACTTGAGAGATTGACAATGCCCTGGCTGCAGCTGTCAGATGCTGTACCCGCTGGAAAATAAGATTCGATTCCCTCTGCGTTTGTTCCGGTACTTTCTGTACTTTTATCCGAATTCGCGGATTCAATATTGGATTCTTCCCTCTTTTGCGAACATCCTGCTGCAATCAGGCAGCCGGACAACAGGCCGAGACACATTGTTCTGTAATACTTCATAGTTCCCACCATAACCAGTATTTTTAATCTGGATTTTCTTTTCAATCAGACTATAACACCAGCAAGACAGCTGCAACATATTTCTGAGTTGCATTTCTATCATTCCGGTTCACACCTGTAAAACCCAGATTCATTGTCAGAAACTTTATTTTAAAACATTTCCGCAAATTTCCGGAAATCTGGCGAATATAACCAGCAGGGGCTTTCTGACTCACCCATCAGAACAGTTTCTGATCAATACAGAGAATCGGCCTGTGGCGGATTCTCTCCTGCGGAAGCGGTACTCGTTTCAAATGGAGAAACAGTATTTGTTCGAGGCGGGCACAGGAAGAAGATGAAAATAAAACGAAAACTGGAATAATATATAGTTTATAGATACTAATACGCTTCTGTATCTGCAATTTCTGAAGATACAGGAATTGGAAAAACGCAATCACGCGGAAATTGAGAAGTTGAACAACAAAAAGTCTCTTATTGGCAGATGGGCCAGTTATGGAATTCAAGGTGTTCTGGCCATTTTGACGGGCATGTTGGTTAATGCCATATGGGCAAGTCTCTTCTAGTTCATGTTGGTAAGAAAAAACCTCTTTTACAGTTATCGAACTATAGAATCGTTATATAATCCTAAAGAAAGGAACAAGCAAATGCCAAACTTTGTAATTCCATACGTATTGACAGTAATCGTCATTACAGCTGCCCGAATGGTCGCCGCTATTCTTGAAGAGGCTTACGAGAAACGGGTCGATAGGAAAAAGCGCAACGCATAGCTGCAATTATCACAAGTTGATCCGGTTATAACTGCTGAATGTTCGGTCGCCATTTGCTGGAAGCCAGGTACAATCGCAAACATTCCAGCGTACAGACAAACCATTAGGGCTGATATCAGGAGATATCATACAGCAGCCAAATACAATCAAGCCGCAGGACTTACACAGGTTCCTGCGGCTCTTTTCATCGACATGTATGTGAGTTCGGTGTTTTTATCAGGCTGCGTGCTTCTTCTCGATTTCTCTGATCTGGTCAGCAATCACTTCGATCTTTTCCAGCTCTTCCGGACTCAGAGGTCTGGAATCCAGTACCTGGAGATTCTTCAGGATCTGCTGGGCCCGGCTGGCACCAATCAGAACGCTGGTGACACCCTCCTTGTCCAGGATCCATTTCAATGCCATCACCGACAGGTCCTCTCCTCTTGCCTTGGCCACTTCATTCAGTTCCCGAAGCAGAGCCACCTTCTCTTCCGGCAGATCGGACTCGTGCAGGAACCGGCCATCCGTCCGGATGCGGCTGTCTTCCGGGATCCCGTTGAGATACCGGTCCGTCAGCTGCCCTTTGGCCAGCGGAGAAAATGTGATCAGGCCTTTGCCCTCTTCAATGCCTGCCTGCCGCAGTCCGTTTTCATCCGGCGAACGGTCCAGAATCGAATACCGGTTCTGGTCGATCACAAAAGGCACTTCCAGCCTGTTCAGGATCTCTGTCGCTTTTTTCAGCGTCTCTCCATCGTAATTGGACAGTCCCGCATACAGTGCCTTGCCGCTGCGTACAGCCTGTGCCAGGGCGCCCATGGTTTCTTCCAGGGGTGTATCCGGGTCCATTCTGTGATGATAGAAAATGTCCACATAGGGAATTCCCATCCGTTCCAGTGACTGATCCAGACTCGCCAGCAGATACTTCCGGGATCCCCAGTTGCCATAAGGGCCCGGCCACATGTCATAACCGGCTTTTGTGCTGATGATCAGCTCGTCCCTGTAAGGCATCAGATCTTCCTTCAGAATCCGTCCGAAGTTTTTCTCCGCTGCTCCGTTTTCCGGACCATAGTTGTTGGCCAGATCAAAATGCGTAATGCCATTGTCAAAAGCCGTCAGGATCATCTCCCGCATCGTTTCGTATTTGCCGGTATCTCCGAAATTCTGCCACAGACCCAGGGAAATCACCGGCAGTTTCAAGCCGGAATTCCCGCAGCGCCTGTATTCCATCCGGCTGTACCGGTCAGGATTTGCTGTGTACATGCGTCTGCTGTCTCCTTTTCATCCTCCACAGTACGCCTCTGCAAACAATAATAAAAACAGAATTACAGTTTTTTCAGTAACTCACTCTTATTGAACCGTCTATCCGGTTCCGGCAACCCCCGTCCGCTTCCTTCCGGCAAAAATGGTTTTCCCCTGACCCTGCCAGGACATTGCAATCCGGCATGGCCATGCTAAGATGGAAAGCAATTCGAAAGGAAGGGAGATTTCATGACACAGACACGAAACATGACAAGCGGTTCCTGTGCCGGACAGATTTTTCTGTTTGGCCTTCCGCTGCTCGCCGGCAACATTCTCCAGCAGCTCTACAACCTGGTGGATACCGTTGTGGTTGGCAGAGGCATCGGGATGAATGCCCTGGCCAGCGTCGGTGTGACCGGATCGGTAAACTTCCTCGTGCTGGGATTTATCCTGGGGATGGCACAGGGTGTAACCATTCTGGTTTCTCAGGCCTTTGGCGCCGGTGATTTCCGGCGGCTGCGGCAGTCCATCGCCATGTCGCTGATTCTGAATCTGGCTGTGGGTGTGGTAATCATGATTGTCAGTCTCCTGGGTGTCCGCCGGCTGCTTGTCTGGATGAACACATCTTGAGATCCTTGAAGATGCCGTTCTCTACATACAGCTGATTTTCTGGGGTATACCGGTTTCCCTGGCGTACAACT
This sequence comes from uncultured Faecalibaculum sp., assembly GCF_910588395.1. GTDB lineage: Bacteria > Bacillota_I > Bacilli_A > Erysipelotrichales > Erysipelotrichaceae > Faecalibaculum. The sequence goes on from NZ_CAJUPA010000007.1 coordinate 4,945, forward strand.
TCCTGGCGGGTATTCTCCGGGCAGTTGGTGACTCCCGGAATCCGCTGACTGCCATGATCATTGCCTTCATTGTGAACACCATCCTGGATGTTCTCTTTGTCATATCCTTCCACATGGGTGTAGCCGGCGCGGCCCTGGCCACTGTCACCGCGCAGGGTATCAGCGCCCTGTACTGTCTGTGGTGCTTTCTGCGGCTGAAACAGATCCGCCTGCAGAGACAGGACTGGATATGGAATGGTCTGATTCTGAAACAGTCATTCCTGCTGTCACTGCCGGTGGCCATCATGAATTCCATCACCGCTGTGGGCGTGATTTTCCTGGCGGCTGCCATCAACGCCTATGACGCTGCCTATGTGGCGGCATATTCTGCAGCACAGAAGGTCATTGTGATTCTGGAACAGATTTCCAGCACCTTCGGCATGGCCTGCGGAACCTTCGTCGGGCAGAACCTGGGCGCCGGAAAGTATGACCGGATCCGGCGGGGCGTCCGGCAAACCAACTGGATGGTCATTGCCATGAATCTGGGAACCGGCCTGCTCATGGCTGTCTGTGGCAGAGGACTGATCCAGCTTATGGTGGGAGAAGAAAGTCTGCAGGTGATCGACATCGCCACCCACTGTCTTGTATTCCTTTCCTGGCTGCTCGTGCCCCTAGGCATCCTGTGGGTATACCGCTGTTCTCTGCAAAGCATGTCCGATACGGTGTGGCCCATGTGCTCCGGGATCCTGGAATTCGCAGCCAGAACCATCTTTATCATGCTGCTGCCGAAGCTGTTCGGATTTGACGGGGTTCTGGCTGCCGAAGTTTCTGCCTGGATCAGCGCAGCGATCCTGCTGGTGACTGTCTATGTTTTCAGAATGAGAACATCCGCAAGCTGCCAGCCGGCTGAACAGAACCTGCTGAAAACCGCTGATTGAACCGCTTTTCCCCGCGATGATGCTGTCGCGGGTTTTCTGTATCCTTTCTTCTTTCTTCTATTCTTTCTTCGCAGGAACAGAACCGGATGCAGAAAAATGAGAACAAAAAAGCCGAAGTCTTCAGCTTCAGCTCTTGTGTTCGGCAGAATCCGGTTTGCCGGTTCTTTTTTTCATTACCACCAGAATGATGATCCCGGCAGCCAGTGTGAAGATGGAAATGAACTGACTGGTGGACAAGGTTCCCACTGCCCCGCGAATCAGATCTCCCCGGAAGAACTCGATGATGAACCGGCCCACAGAATACAGGATCAGATACCAGGCACCCACTTCCCCGTTGAACTTCTTTCTCTTCGCGATCCAGCAAAGAAAGAAAAACATGCCGAAGTCAAAGGCGGAAGAAATCAGCTGGCTGGGAAACAGCGGAATACCCGCCGGTGCCAGTCCCCTTTCCGGAAACACAATGCCCCAGGGGACTTCCACCCCATAGCAGCAGCCGGCAAAGAAGCAGCCCAGACGGCCAAATCCCTGTGCCAGAGCCACTTCGGGAATCAGCAGGTCGAACCAGGCCATGAAATTCATCTGATGACGCCGGCAGTACCACAGCCCTCCCAGCAGACCGCCGATAATGCCGCCATAGACCACCCAGCCATCTTCCAGATTCATCAGGATCCCCGGATCGGCGATGATGTCCGGCAGACGCGTAAGTATGTACAGCAGTTTGGAGCAGGCAAATCCTGCAATGCAGACCGTCAGCGTCATGGCTTCCAGCCTGGAGGTATCCATACCCATGGTTTTGCCCCGCCTGTCTGCCACGAAGAAAGCGGCAAGAATTCCCACCGCAATCAGGAACCCGTAGGTATACACCGTCAATGGTCCCAGATGAAACAGTTCAAAATGCATGTTGATCTCCGTTCTAATTCCATTTATCCCGGCTTGTCGGCAGCCGGTGTACACAGTTGTACTGCATCGTTCATTATATCCCGCTTTATGTCAGGATCAGCAGCAGACAGATGGCGCCGGCACTGGAAAGCACCGCTGCAATGGGCGGCCAGTTCATCAGACCGCAGAACACCGACAGGCTGATGGTCAGCAGACAGGCGGCTGTACTGGGCGCTGCCTGCACCACACCGGGAAAAATCAGCGCAGCCATAACCGAAACCGGCAGCAGCCGCAGAAATCTGCGGGCGGCTTGGGAAAAGTGCATGCGGGAAATGAAAACTGCCGGAAGGATGCGGGGAATGGCTGTGGAGAGCGCCAGGCACACAATCAGCAGACCCATGTTCATGGCAGATCCTCCTCCTTCACCAGGAACACACCGGCAGCAGCCCCTGCCAGAGAACCGATGATGATTCCCTGGCTGGACCCGATCAGGGAACTGATGGCCGCCGAAATCAGGACCACTGTGATCAGCGGCAGGTGCCGGCGGATCTGCGGGGTGAGAATGGAGATGAACAGGGCGTACAGTGAAATGGACAGTGCCGTCATCAGTTTCGGGGGCATCATGGTGGAAATTCCGCAGCCCAGACATGTTCCCAGGACCCAGGACCCCCACGCACCCAGAGCGATTCCCGCAAAACAGGCAGCATTGCTGCTTCCGGAAGCGCTGCTGTCCGCTGTTTCCAGGGCAAAGACTTCGTCGGTGATCCCCAGACTCAGCAGCACACGGATCCCCAGCGGTGTTTGCCGCATCCGCTCCATGACCACAGTACTCATGATGACATGCCGCAGATTCATGATGAACACCGCTGCGGTGATCCCCGCCAGAGAAACTCCCTGACCAATCATGGCCACGGCAGCCATCTGCCCGACTCCGGTGTACACAAACAGGGACATGGCGATTGTCTGCCAGGGTGTCAGTCCTGTGGACAGAGCCGTGGCTGCATAGGCGATTGCCACTGGTATATAGCCGGTCATGACCGGGATGCTCAGAACCAGCCCTTTCTTGAATTCCTTCAGACCCATACCCCAGAGTTTACCAATATCCGGGGGCTGCCTGCAATCTTTGACAGAGCTCACTACGCACAAACACACCGGTTTCCCGGTGTGTTCTGTTTCTATGCCTGAAGACGAAGCCAGGACCGCTCGGTCACGGTCTGACTGCAGCTGTTATGAATTGTGCCAAAAGACTCCATGCGGTTGCCGGCAAACACCAGCGTTCCTTTTTCTCCGATCCTGCCCGCATTGTAGGCATCTCTGGCAACCCGGAATGAGCAGATGCCCTTGGGTGTCTGAAATACCATGCGGTAGACCGGCTGCTCTCCATACGTTGCAGCGGATTTATTGATCAGTACGGCGTTCAGGTATTCTTTCATCAACTATCAAGTCCCTTCTGTGATGCAACTCCATTGTATACCGGAGTAAATATATATGGAAGGGATTACATCTCCAGAAATATCGTATATTTTTCCTGAACTGTATGAACGTACATGAATACCGGCCATCCATACAGCAGGTTTTGTTCACCCTGCCCTTCGGCAGCATCCTTCAGCCTTGCGCAAAGGGGGGCAGAATCTCATGGCTCTGCCTTTGCGAATCTGGCCGGATCTCCTACAGCTCTTCCTTCTCCATAAGCCTGAGGCTGATCATCACCGACAAACCGAACAGGATCACTGTTGTCAGCAAAGCGATGGTCACCGTCAGCATCAGATGCCCCTGGATCCACACAACCGCAGCAACCAGCCCGGTCTGCAGCTGTTCCACGAAAGCCCCCAGCAGCCCCGCCATGGCAAACATGAAAATCAGGATCCACAGATTCCGGTTGGCCTTCAGCCGGATCGTAACCGGGATCAGGATTGCGGAAAACACCAGGATATACACCAGGGTCCCGATCCACAGGCTGAACAGATCCGTAAAGGCATCCGGATGCAGGGCAGCGTAAAACAGAAAACTCACAACAGAAAACAGCAGCGAGGTCCCGGTCACAAACAGATATTTCTCCAGAACGAACTGCCGGCGGGTAAAAGGCAGCGTGAACAGCCACCGGGCTGTACTGTTCTGAAAATTCCATTCAATGCTGCGGATCAGAATCATCAGCACGATCACCGACAGAAACAGACCCGCATTCTGCAAGTCAATCACCGCATACAGAACCATCAGGCCGGCCAGAATCATCAGCAGCTGTTTCTGTGAAAACAGCCAGCAGCCATCATATGTTAGCAATCCTTTCATGATACATAACCCCTCTTTACTCAAACTCTCCATCCGGCCTCTGAAACATCAGCAGCGCTTCATCGAGACTTCCCCGTTCCTGGACCAGCCAGGGATAGTTGTCAGCGTAATACTGTCTGTCGCTCACCAGAACCGACAGTGAACCGTCTTTTTCCCGACGCCGGCACAGAACGCCTTCCAGATCCACATCCTGCACCCGGCTGGCAGGTATGTGCAGAACGCCAAACTCATCCCGCAGTGCATCCATGTCCTTCTCCAGGACGATCTCTCCCCGGGAAATCAGGGAAAAGGAATCACAGAGATGTTCCAGATCCGATGCGATATGGGAACTGATCATGATCGCCCTCCCCGGTGTTTCCATGTACTCCCGGAGAATGTCCAGGATTTCATTTCGGGCGGAGACATCCAGACCCGAAGTCGGTTCATCCAGCAGCAGAAGCCGGGGATGGTGGCTGATCGCCGCAATGAGTTTCATCCGGGCTTTCATGCCCGTGGAAAAGGAATCCAGCTTTTTCCCGGCCGGAATGCCGAACCGTTTCACCAATTCATCGAAGAACCCCGGATCGAACGCTTCGTAAAATGCACCCAGACATTTCCGCACTTCCTTCACCGTGAACATCCCCGGAAATCCCGCATCGGCCATCACCACGCCGATTTCTTCCTTCCTTGACACCGGAAGCCCGTCAATTTCTGCCTCCAACACCTGCGCCGAACCGCCATCTGCCCGGATCAGCCCCGTCAGCAGCCGGAACAGCGTGGTCTTCCCTGACCCGTTGAGTCCCACCAGCCCGACAATGGTATCCGCCGGTACCCGCAAAGAGACATTCAGTTCAAAACCTGGAAACTGCTTCTGCAATCCCCTGCAGACAACCAGGTCCTCTCCGGTCTGTACTTGACTTGTCATCTGTATTCCTCCATAAGCATCCTGACCAGTTCCAGGATTTCTTCATCTGTCATCTTCATCCGCCGGGCTTTTTCCAGCGCCTGCAGAAACTGCGTCTCCAGCTGCTTCTGCAGTTCCTCCTGCACGGTATTCGTCGAAATCTCCGCCACATACGTTCCCTTTCCGTGAACCGTATGCACGAAACCTTCCTCCTCCAGCAAGTCATAGGCTTTCTTCACAGTCAGTGCCGACACCCGGTAATCCCGGGCAAATCCCCGCACCGAGGGAAGCGGATCCCCGGATTTCAGCGACCCCTCCCGGATCCGGAGCCTGATCTGGCTGGCGATCTGTTCATAAATCGGTTCCATGGATGAGTGTGAAATCTGAATATCCATGCCATCCTCCTGACAGGTTCCTTCCTGTCGCAAAAACAGTATATAACAGTTGCTATCAGTTGTAAACAGCATATAACAGTATACAGCACTGTTTTCCGGCCGATGGAAGGCAGGGCTTCCGGTGCAGATGCCGGGGTCCTGATCCGGAATACAAAAAAGCTCCCCGTCTGATGCCGGAGAGCGTCTGTGATTCAGGTTTCCTGGATGTAAAGCTGCGTGCTTCTGGGGAATTCCCTGGCGAAGGCTTCCTTCATCTGTTTTTTTGCACCGGCTGCAGTGAGTTCCTGGCGGGTATTCTGAAAACCGGATTCTGTCAGGAGCAGGCTGTCCCCTTCCCTCTCCAGTTTCACCCAGCGGTCTTTTTTGAAGGTCCACAGTGTGATGGACTCCAGCTCTGGCCGCCGCAGAGCTGCAAGCCATTTTACCTGTGCCTGCCGCAGCGGGATCCGTTTCATGCCCAGGCTCCTTTCAGGAATGACTCCAGTTCCTGGGTGAAGTCTTTCTTCAGCAGCGTGCGGGTCAGATACACGACCTGGATTTCATTTCCCTGTCTGGTGAAAGCTGCCCGGACTGCACCGGCTGCAGGATCATTCACCCGGCACTCCAGCACCGGCAGGCCTTTCCATTTGTTCCGGGTTGCATACTTGGTTTTGAAAAAGTCATTCTCTGCCTGGCGGCTGATTGTCTGTCGGACAGAGTCCTGAAGAGAGGCATGTTTCTGCATCAGTTTGCGGCAGCCCCGCTTGTCAAATTCGAACTGCAGACCTGTCTGTTCTTTGCGGCTCTCCATTCCGCCACCTTCTTTCCCTGGTCAGAACAGAGAGTTCTGCCCGTTTCACTGTACCAGACTTTCAGCAGGCCGGTTCCCATGGCACTCTGGAGGCCGGATATGCGAAGAATTCACAGCAGATGGTATTCGAGCCGGTTCGACCCGGTTCTGGCTCGGATCTTCATTTTTTCTTCAAAAGTCATTGATTCGGGATGATACCTTTGGTACTATAAACAGGCAGTCAGCGACTGCAGCAACAATTATGGGGTCGTGGTGGAATTGGCAGACACGCTATCTTCAGGCGGTAGTGAGGCAACTCGTGTGCGTTCGAGTCGCATCGACCCCACCATCTTGAACATGAATTCAGCACTGAAAAGTGCTGTTTTTTTGTATTCGCTCTTGCGAATGGTAGATTTTCTCTTCTAACTAACTTATTACGTTAGTAATAGGAGGAAACATGCTGAAAACCTGTTCGATGCTAAAAGATGATCTTTCCAGTTATAGAGCTCCGGAAATGAAAATCAAAAGAATGGCAGATAAAAATGAAATTATCCGGTTGACAAAAAATCTCTATGAGACCGATCCGGATACTCCCGGCTATGTAAATGCCGGGGCTGTATGCTCCCCTTCCTGTCTTTCGTTCGACTATGCGTTGTCCTATTATGGCCTGATTCCGGAAGCTGTTTATACCTGTACCAGTGCCTCTTCCGGCCTCCGGAAGCGCAAAACATACAAAAACAAGATGGGAGTTTTTACTTACCAGGACATCCCTGTGCAGGCATTTCCTTTTGAAATCAGATTGCAAAAAGCAGGAAACCGGACTTTTGCCATGGCTTCTCCTGAAAAAGCCTTGTGTAACAAGCTCTGCTTATTGAAGCCGGTCCGCTCAAAGAGAGAGTTGAAGTATATGCTGTTCGAAGACTTGCGTATTGATCAGGAAGAATTCATGAATCTTGATTTCCCGGTGCTGAAGGAACTTTGTCCTCTATATAAATCTACTACATTGAACACTTTCGGAAAGGTGATCGGTGATCTGAGGGCAGAATCGTCATGATGAAAAGCTGCTTCAGCATATCGTGATCTTTCATGTTTCTCTGCATGCAGCGTGATGACCTTGCAGAATGGCATGCCAGGGGCAGAAAGAAACTTTTCTGTTCCCCATCCAGGGATGCCATATCGCGCCCTGCTCCAACCTGAATCCGGCTGCATCGCTTTTTTTCGCAGTTTGGAAATCTCCTGTAAAACCAAAGCGGACAGCCCCTGTTCCTGAAACCGGCAGCTGTCCGCTTCTTTTTCTGTCATGCCCTGTCAGCGGGAACCGCCATTGGCACAAACATCATTGCTTTGATTTGTATCTGCGTCTTTCTTCAGCATCCTCCGGCTGTTCTCCTCCAGGTACCCCGCGCTGTTCTTTCCATACACCGTTTGCCAGCTCAGGACCCGCTCCTTCATGCCGGCCAGATCCAGGACCCCCAGCGCGAAGCCTTTTTTCACCAGTTCCTCGGGTACATATTCGTCGTACTTCTCGAACACCGGCACTTCTCCGGGATACACAAGCTCCAGCGGATCGAATTCCTTCCTGGCTTCTTCCGCCGTGATTTCATAGAACTCCGCCTCGCTCACGGAAATCGTGAAGGTGATGTAGTACGGTCTGGTGGGACTCAGTCCCTTCAGGCCCAGCCGCTGGCCGCAGCGGATTTTCAGAAACCGTTCCAGCGCCAGAAAGGCATAGGATCCCAGCCAGGGAAACAGCACCCACATATTGCCGCCCAGGTGCACCAGGGGATGCTGCAGCATGCCGGATTTCCGGAAATTCTCCCTGGCTTCCTCCAGCCGGGCAGCGGCGTGCTTCATCAGATAGGGATAATGGGTCTGTTCACCCAGCACTTTGTACATGCGCTCCAGGATCCGGGTGTGAATGTCCCCGGCGCAGTCACCGAAATACGCCGGGATGTGCCCCTTGACATGGCGGCAGTATACCTCCCGCTTCCGGTGATCCACTTCTTCCACCAGCCACACCCGTCCTGCAATGGCGATCTTGTCTCCCACCGGAGGCGGTTTGCAGATGGTCCCCAGTTCTTCGCTTTCGGACCGCACGGCATACTCCACGTTTTCCTGAAACACCGCATAGAACTTGTAGCTGTTCGTGATCCGCTCCCCGGTCAGGCCCACGATCAGCCCGCCGTTTTCCGTCTGCGCAATGTGGTCGATTTCAATCAGATGCCGCAGCAGAATCCGGTAGTCTTCCTGGGTGATCCGGTGAAAGCACGCCAGGGGCAGCACCCGGCTGGCCAGCTCGGCAGGGGTCATCTCCCCGCAGGAGGCCAGGGTGCTCATGGTCTGGTGATACAGCAGGCTGTACGGCAGGCGGTCCATGCGGGGCGGCTCCACAAACCGGTCCTCCACATACAGCTGGATCAGGGCGATTCCCTGCACCAGGTACCAGGGCATGATCTCCGGCAGCATCGCCCGGGACTCCGGGCGGTCTTCCCGCATCACAAACCACATCTGAGACGGTTCCCCCCGCCTGCCGGTCCGGCCCATGCGCTGCAGAAACCCGGAAACGGTAAAAGGCGCATCGATCTGGAATGCCCGCTCCAGCCGCCCGATGTCAATGCCCAGCTCCAGGGTGGAGGTGGCGCAGACCGACATCAGGGAATCATCATCCTTCATTTCCTCCTCGGCGCTCTGTCTGTAGGAGACCGAGAGGTTGCCATGGTGAATCAGAAACCGGTCCGGTTCCTTTCGCTGCTCACAGTACTGCCGCAGATACTGGCACACAGACTCGCATTCCTCCCGGGAGTTCGTGAACACCAGGCACTTGCGCCCGCGCGTGTGCTCGAAAATGTATCCCAGTCCGGGATCCGCCTGAGCCGGAGCATGATCCGTGGCTGCCTCATTCTGCGCCAGGACCGGCACCCCGGCCTTCAGCTTTCCCGCATCCGCCTGGGGACCATCATTGAAGAAATGCTCCATGCTCAGCCGCCAGACTTCCCTGCCTGCCTCAAAGGACGGAATCACGCAGCCCCGGCCGCTGCCCGCCGACAGAAACTTCCCCGCCAGCCGGGGATCACCGATCGTGGCTGACAGCCCGATCCGCCGGGGAGAACAGCCCGCCAGGGCACAGAGGCGCTGGATGAGACAGAATGTCTGCAGCCCCCTGTCGCCCCGGAGCAGGGAATGAATCTCGTCAATGACCACAAACCGCAGATCCCCGAACAGAGAGGGAATCTCCATATGCTTGTTGATCATCAGCGATTCCAGGGACTCCGGCGTGATCTGCAGCACGCCGGAGGGCTTGCGCAGCAGGCGGCGTTTCTGAGACTGCGCCACATCTCCATGCCACCGGGATACCCGGATCCCGGCCCGGTCACACAACTCATTCAGCCGGCCAAACTGGTCATTGATCAGCGCCTTCAGCGGCGCGATGTACAAAACCCCCACACTCCGGGAAGGATCTTCGTCCAGCAGCGTCAGAATCGGGAAAAACGCCGCTTCGGTTTTCCCCGAAGCCGTGGACGCCGTCAGCAGCACGTTGTCATCGGTATGGAAAATCGCATCGGCTGCCGCATTCTGCACCCCGCGCAGGGAATGCCATCCGGATTCATAAATGTAGTCCTGGATAAACGGCGCATAGCGGGAAAAGGCATTCACAGGGTGAACTCCGCATAGGCATCTGTCTTCTGATCAGACACCGCTTCCGACTTCGCATAGGAAAAGTCCTCCGATTCCAGCAGACTCCGGATATCCAGCTCCGGATTCTGATACAGCAGATCCAGCAGTTCGATGAAATCCCGGATCACTTCCCGGGGCGTAATATTGGCATCTGCCCCGATCCGGCTGAATTCCAGCTGCACGAACACCGCCAGATTCTCATCCGACACCTGTTTTTCATAGTCATAGAGATCCGCATGCATGGCAGCCAGCTTCCCGCACAGCACCAGCATTTCCTCTGCATTCAGCGGATCCAGCCGGATCACCGGTGCCAGCAGATCCCGGGTTCCGGGCCGGGAGAACTTCCCTTCCGCCAGCCGGGACCGCAGCGCCTCATAGCTGTACACCCCGCGGCGCCGGTCTTCCACCGCCTGGGGTGTGGCACCCATGATGATCCCCAGATACCGGGCTTTGCCCTGCAGCGTGTCGTTGTACATCGTCAGCATCTTCTCGTAGTTGTACTGCCGGGTGATGCTGTTGGGAATCTTGTAGATATTCACCAGTTCATCGATCATGATCATCATCCCCGCATAGCCCGCCAGCCGGAAGAACACCGCAAAGAGCTTCAGATAGTCATACCAGTCATCATCCGTGATGATGATGTTCACCCCCAGCTCTTCCTTCGCCTCCCGCTTCAGACTGTATTCGCCCCGGAACCAGCGGATGACTTTCATCTTTGTCTGGTCATCCCCCTGCACATAGGCATGATAGTAGCGGGACAGCAGCGTGGCGAATTCAAATCCGTGCACCAGCTCGGACAGCTGCGCTGTCACCTCGAAAATCTTCCGGTCCACCGCTTTGGTCAGCCCGGGGTCTCCGGGCATCAGACCGCTTTCCTGAGCCGCCTGCATCTGCACCGTGCTGATCCACCGGTCCAGCACCAGGGTCAGAGCGCCGCCCTCGGGTCTGGTCTTCGTGGAGAGATTGCCGATCAGTTCCCGGTACGTGGCCAATCCCTGACCTCTGGTCCCCTGCAGCCGGCGCTCCGGCGAGAGATCCGCATCCGCCACGATGAATCCTCTGTCCATGACATAGTTCCGGATGGTCTGAATCAGAAAACTCTTCCCTGACCCGTACCGCCCCACAATGAAACGGAACGATGCGCCTCCCTCCGAAATGATGTCCACATCATGCAGCAGCGCCTGGATTTCATTTTTCCGCCCCACAGTCACATACGGCAGACCGATCCGTGGCACCACACCGCCTTTCAGGGAATTCAGCACGGTCCTGGCAATCCGCCGGGGCACTTTTCTGTTTTCAGGCATCTTTGTCTCCTCCCAGGATGGACCTCACATCCTCAATATAGTCTTCGGCCAGCAGTATGCGGTTTCCGTCACATTCCAGCGCATTGTCGCCGATCCCGTCAAACAGCGCCTCGTTGATGGCATCGGTGACCACAGCCGGCATGAGAAAGCCGGTCTGCAGCAGAGTCTGCACCCTGGCTGCATCGTCTTCCAGCAGGGCTTTCAGAATCTCCATATGCACCGCATCCAGCTGCGGCAGCGGGTTCTGTCTGCCGATGTCCGCCGGGGCAGTCGCCGCACCGGGTGCTTCAGCAGACAAAGCTTCCTCCTGCGGCTTTCCGGCAGGTGCGGATTCACCAGCAGGCAAGGGCGTTTCTGCCGCCTTTCCCGGGTTTTCCGCCGGCATTTCCCGGGCTGTTTCCTCTTCCGTGAGCAGGCTGTCCCGGGTCAGGGCTGCATCCTGCCGTATGCGTTCCAGACTGGAGAAGTCGATGCGGATGGCTGCTTTTGCGGCTTCCTGCTGCCGCTGCCGCTGGCGGATCTGTTCCTGTTCCAAAGCCTGCCGGATGACCGGTTCTGCCCAGGATTCCTCCGGGCGGGGTTTGAGTTTTCCCCGCAGGTTCAGCTGTTCCCGGATGAGCCGGTCTGCGGTCCGCAGCAGGATATGCAGGCGCTTCTGGTCAAAATACAGCGATTCATGGCGCCACTCATACCAGTTCCCTCCCTGTTTCTGCCAGGACCGGACAGTGCTGAGGACATACACTGTTTCCAGGGCAGGTTCCGGATCCAGCCAGACGGCGTTGGAAAGCGGATACCAGCCGGACCGCTTCTGCTGCCCGAAACAGGCGGTGAATTCTCCGCCGTTTTCTCCGGCAGAAGCCAGACCGCACCAGATGCGGGCCATCAGATGAATGCCCTGCCCAGTTTCTTCCCGGGCCAGAATGCTGTCGGACATCTTCTTTGGCCCGAACGTGCATAAGGCCTCAAACACATCCCGGTCTGCATAATCAGCCGGTTTCTTCAGAACTGACAGGGCATCATCCCGCTTCATGGTTTCCGGGTGGCTGCATTCCCGGACCACAGCGGGATCCAGATGATGCAGGATGGCAAAACCGCAGATCCACCGGCGCAGACTGCGCTGCAGCTCCGGTGTGCCCTGTTCTGTCAGGACATATTTCTGTTCGAATTCCCGGAGCTTCTCCAGTGCCTCTTCCGGAGTCCTGACACCCACGAGGTTCAGCAGCTCGTAGACATAGATCACAGCCACGGAGGCATCCATCCGGGGCCACTGGCCCTGGCGGACAGCCGTTCGCCAGGTGAAATAGCCCCGAAGAAGTCGCAGATTCAAATCATGGTAGACAGGGAACATGCTCCGGACATGGCCGTCCCAGGGCTGGCTGTCCCGGAAATCCGCCATGAACCGGGCCTGCCGGAGAAAATTCCGGGCTCTGTGCCCGGGCTGCCGGTCCTGATAGTCATACAGATCCATCATCCGGATCAGCCGGGCGGGAATGCTGTCTGGAGCCGGTCCGGGACTGGCTGTCCCGGCGGAAACCGGTGTATCCGCGAACACCAGCGGGGTTTCCTGGTACTGAAAAGAGGAGCTGGTACAGGCAGAGCCGGCCAGGGAAAAGGTGTATCCGGCATCCATGGTCTGAACCGCCTGATCCAGCAGCCGGAAAACGTAAGCTGCATCTGTCTGGTCTGTCATCACAATGGCGATCCAGTTTGGGCCGCTCATTCTCACCGGACGCCGGATCCAGGCAGGGTGCGGGCTGCCCAGAATTTTCGGATCTGCCCGCAGCTCACAGATTTCCCGCATTTCACCGGCTGCCTCATTCCACTGGCGGATCAGGACAGCCAGCCACTTTTCTGACCGGGGATGACAGAGAACCGAGAGGCCGGGACGGTCCGACCATCTGCATTCTTCCCTGATGCCATGCTGACTGGATGCATACTCTGTCAGATCCCGCAGATTCATTCCCGCTTCTCCTTCCACACCTTGTTCCCGCTGTTCATGTATGGTTATTTTACTGTCAACTGCCCGGGATTGAAATACCAAACTTGCGTCCGTCTGTCAGGGGTGATGAATCTGTCATATTTTCTCTGCTGCCTGCCAGTTTCGGTTGCCGGCAGCGTCAGGAAAAGCCGGATGCTGCATCCGGCTTTTCGACTCATTCAAAATCTGTACTCTCCGTCAGTCTTCTACAGAAACAGCCAGACAATGGCGCCCAGCAGCGCTCCCACGCCGGCTCCTGCCAGGAATTTGATCACGGTCTGATAGGGGCGTTTTCCCCGCTCTTCCGCCCGTTCCAGCTCGTCCAGGCTGCGCCCTTCACTGTAAGCCACCACTTCCTTGTAGGTGTGAATGTCGCTGTTCTTTTTCAGTTTCTCCACGCGCAGGGCATACCACATGGTGCAGGCATACAGGACTGCCCAGATGGCCAGCCCCCAGCCGTAGTTCCACAACAGCAGCGGCACGAAGGCCAGTACGCTGACAGCCATCAGAATGGTAAAGATCCGGGCTTCCCGGTTGAAGCTGTCCACTGCTTTCTGACTGATTTCTTTTTTCATGGTTTCCAGGTCTCCTTTGATCAGCTGGTCCCCGGATACGCCGAAGAGCTGGCTGAGAAGCAGCAGTGACTGAATGTCCGGATAGCTCTTCCCGTTCTCCCAGTTGGAAACAGTCTGGCGGGTGACATAGACTTTCTCTGCGAGATCCTTCTGGGATAATCCGGATTCTGTGCGGTGCTTTCTGATCTGCGCGGCAATTTCCATCTTCTGCTCCTTTACTGCCTGCCGGTGGTCCGTGACCTGGACCCATTGTGTCAGGCGACTGTCAGAAGCATATAGCAAATTCCATTGTCATGACCAGAAATCCTGTGTCAAAGCTCTTTGACATGCACGTTTCGGTCCATCTTTCTGTTCTTGTGTCAGAACACGCGGGTATTTGTCCAGGAATCTGAATCTCACATTCTGTTCTGGTTTTGTGCAATGAACCATGATACGGTAACCAAAAGCGCCCGGATGGTTTACCGGGCCGGAAAGAAAGGACAGAGAATGAAGAAAAAACTCGTACTGATGCGCCATGGTGAGACCGTGTTCAACCAGCGAAAACGGATCCAGGGCTGGGTGGATTCTCCGCTGACGCCTCTGGGCATCCAGCAGGCAAAACATGCGGCTGCCTGGATTGACCGGCTGGATTTTGACATTGATCACGCCTTCTGTTCCACATCGGAAAGGGCCAGTGACACGCTGGAACTGGTCACTTCCCTGCCTTATGAACGGAAAAAAGGCCTGAAGGAATGGAACTTTGGAAAGCTGGACGGAGAGCCGGAGTATCTGAATCCTCCGCTGGAGGAATATGACGCCTTCTTTCAGGCCAATGGAGGCGAAGGACGGCAGGAACTCATTGACCGCATGAATGAAACTCTGACGGAAATCATGAACCGCAGTGATGTGCAGAATGCCCTGGCTGTTTCTCACGGCGGCGCCATCCGGAACTTCCAGAAACACTGGTTCCCGGATGACAAGGCTCTGATTCCCGGAAAGCTGTATAACTGTGCAGTTCTGGTTTTCGAATATGATACGGATGCCCAGTCCTTCACGCTGCTGGACGTCTGCAACCCCAATTATCAGGGAGCAGCAGCCAGTTCAATGACCAGCTGAAATCTGGTCATTGAACCCGCTGCCCCGGAAAAAGACATGCAGCGATAAGTCCTGTTTTCGGTTGTATGCATAACCGCATAAACTCAGCGGGTTTGCTGAACAACTGCAGGTTGTGCAGCAGACTGGCTGAGACCTGTCACACACAACAGGTCCTGTTTCCATATACGCTTAAAGCAGCAGCTTAGTGTGTGATGCGATCAGCCGCGACTGATCGCATCACTGACTGGGCTCGCCCACATAATGCCATCATCCTGTGACATGGACTGAATGGAAGCCAGGACATACAGCGGTATACCCAGACCGGTGATCAGGGCATGACCATTCTGCCAGGCTTTCTCCACGCAGATCCCGGCCCCGGCCAGGGATGCCTGTGCCTGATCCGCCAGCGAGCAGATACCCTTGAAGGCATCCCCATTGGCAAGAAAATCGTCTATGAACAGCAGCCGGTCTCCCGGATCGATCAGACTCTGCTCCACACACAGTTCATATTCCCGGTTTTTCGTGAAGGAATGAACCCTGGCGGTCAAAGGACTGGTCATGGTAACCGGATGCGCTTTTTTCACAAACACCAGGGGAACCCCCAGATGCAGGGCAGCGGAATATGCCGGGGCAATGCCGCCACTTTCAATGGTGATCACCTTCGTAATGCCCTGATCCGCAAAATGCCGGGCAAAGTCTGCGCCAATGGCATCCATCAGCCGGGGATCAATGGCGTGGTTGAGAAACGAATCGGTTTTCAGCACCTGATCCGAGAGCACCGTTCCTTTTTCCTCGATGACGCGTTTCAGCAGTTCCATCCTGTTTCCTCTTTCTTTTTCTTCAGTGTACAGTCAGATGCAGGTTTTCTGCCGGACAAGCTCAATGGCTTCCTTGGCGGTGATGTGCTCTATATGCATTTTCAGCATGCACAGCGGTTTCCAGTCCCGCTCAATGTACCGCCTGCGGTTTTCCTGGTCATCATCCGGGGCATACTTTCGGGCGAGCAGCTCAATGGCTTCCCGCTTTTGGGCTTCATCTTCCATGATTTCCACAGTCCCGAAGGCAATGACACTGCGAAAGGCTGTGGTATAGCGGGAGGGCAGCACCTGGTCCTGGTCCACAACACAGAAAGAGGCCTTTGGATTGGACCGGATACAGTCCAGCTTGTGACCGGTTTTTGCACAGTGAAAGTACAGCGTGCTGCCGCTGCGGACATAACTCAGCGGGACTGCATAGGGATAGTCTCCCTCTTCAGCCAGCGCCAGCACGCCATGAGTCTGCCGGTCCAGGATTTCATCGGCTTCCTGCCGGCTCAGGGCCTGTTTCTTTCGTCTCATGTCTCTGAACATGTTATGCCTCCTGTGCGGTATCTGCCGATTCCCGCACCATTTTGTATCCTACACCAAAGCTCGTTTCGATGAACCTGTGATTCAGCTTTTTGCGCAGCATTGTCATGTACACCCGCAGGTTGGTCATGTCGGAGTTCCAGGTGCTGTTCCAGATCTGGGTGGTGAGATAGTTGCGGGTGAGCACTTTTCCCAGGTTCCGGGAAAACAGCACGAGGATTCTGTACTCCATGGGAGTCAGATGCAGCAGCTGGCCGTCCAGACGGACTTCCTGTTCATCATACCGGATTTCCAGGCCGCCGTTTCGGAAAACCGCCGCTTCCGGCAGTGTCCCTGTCTGGTCCAGCCGCCGGCAGATCACCCGGATGCGGGCCAGCAGTTCGTCCACGGAAAACGGTTTGGCCAGGTAGTCGTCGGCTCCCAGGTCCAGGGCCTGGATCTTGTCTGCGGGTTCGCTGCGGGCGGACAGCACCAGGATCGGTGCCTGGGAAAAGCTCCGGATTTTCCGGATCACCTCCAGTCCGTCCGCATCCGGCAGACCCAGGTCCAGCACCACCAGATCCGGTTTGTCGCTTAAAAACCGCGTCAGTGCTTCCTTCGCGGTTTTGGCCTGGATCAGCGGATAGTCCGAGATTTCGAACATCGTCCGCAGCAGGCTTGTCATCTGCAGGTCATCTTCCACACTCAGTATCAATGGTTTCATCCGTCTCTCCTGAACAGGGCAGCTCGATATGGAAACAGGCGCCGGGGTGTCCGTCCCTGTATTCAATGCTTCCCTGATGGGCCAGGACAATGCTGTGCACCAGCGACAGTCCCAGTCCCATGCTTCTGTAACTGTCCGATATTGTAGAGGATTTCGGGACAAAAGGCTCAAAGAGATGCTCCCGGACCTGCTGACATACCCCCGGGCCGTTGTCGCAGACATCCAGAATCACCCGGTCCTGGTCCCTTGTCCCCTGTATCCGCAGCGTGGTTCCCTTCGGCGTGTGGGCCACGGTGTTGCCAATGAGATTCACGAACATCTGCACCAGCAGCTGGCCGTCAAAGGATCCGGCACAATCCGGCGCCACGTCCACCTCCACCGGATGCTGGCGGCGTTGGGCTGCGGTGTGAAACAGTGCCTGTTCCACGGCTTCCTCCACCTCCAGATACTGGCGGTTCAGCCGGAGGGTCTCGTCATCCAGCCGGGTCAGGGACAGCAGGTTTTCCACCGTGTCCCGGAGCCAGCGGGCGTCCTGGCTGATGGCTGCAGCCAGTTTGTGCTGCTGCTGCGGTGTGCAGGAAGACCGGGTGAGCAGATCTGCACTGGCGCTGATGGTGGTCAGCGGTGTCCGCAGGTCATGGGAGATGGAGCGAAGCAGCGAGGTCTTCATCTGCTGGTGCTGGGCGTGCAGGGCTTCCCGTTCCTTCTGTCTGGCGTTTTCATTGTTTTCCAGCGCCAGGGCTGCCTGTCCCAGCAGGGACAGCACCACCACATTTTCCGGGGTGCTCAGCCCACTGCCCTCCAGGTCGATGCCCAGGACACCGAAGATGTTGTGCCGGTGCCGCACAGCCAGATACAGCCCCCGGGCGGCGCTCAGGGTGTCGGTGGAGGCCCCGGCCCGCCGGTTGTTTTTCAGCGTCCAGAGCGCCACTGCCTGTTCCCGGGTTCCAAGAAAGGGATCTGTATGCCCGGAATACACCGGCTTGCCCAGAGAACCGGCTTTGTTCTGATAGAACACCACACTGCGTCCCAGATACTCTGCGATCCGCCGGGTGATGTAGGTACAGATTTCTTCGTCTTCTTCCAGCGCCTGCAGACTCTGGCTGGCTTCATAGAGCAGGGCGCTCTGGGCTGCCGCGGCGCTGGAGGCCCGGGCCTGCTGGCGCAGCCGGATGGCCTGGCGGCTGACCACCAGGGAGATCACCAGCATGGCCGCGAAGGCCACCAGGTACCCCTTGTCAAACATCACCAGAGACAGCACGGGACTGGTGAACCGGTATCCGAACAGCAGGATGCACAGAAACCAGGTCAGCACCGCCTGCCACATCTTCCGGGCGCACAGGGCCCCGATGAGGCTGGCAAAGATGAAAATGGCCATGATGTTGGGCTGGGAAAATCCCAGCTTTCTGGCTGCCAGTGCCACAGCAAAGGCCCCGGCTGTCACCAGCAGCTGCAGGATCAGACCGGCGGCATCCTGTCCGGTCCCGAAAACCCGGTGGATCCAGGAAGGATTCTTCTTCCGTGACCTGGCGCTTTCCGGATCCGGGATGATGAAAATTTCCGATTCCGGAGCGCTGGCTGCCAGTTTCTGGGCAAAGGACGCCGGACCGAAGGCGCTTTTCCGCCCCCGGCGGCCAATGACGATTTTCGTCACATGGGTCTGCCGGGCAAAGGCGCCGATTTCCGCAGCCACATCCGATCCCCAGGCAGATTCAATGGAAGCCCCCAGCCGGTTGGCCAGCCGCAGGTTTTCCTGAAGCCGGGCGCTGTCTTCCTCTTCCATGTCCTGATCCGCGCCGGTCTGAATGTACAAAGCGGAAAACCGCGCATCAAAGGCGAATGCCATCCTGGCGGCTGACCGGATGATCCGGGCATTGGAGGGAGACGGAGACAGACACACCAGCACGTGATCCCGGGCGTGGGTTTCCGGGGCGATCCGGTTGAGGCGGTCAGCGCAGCGCCGCATGGCGATTTCCCGCAGGGCCAGCAGATTGTCCCGGGTGAAGAAGTTCTTTGCCGCCAGACCGGCCTGATCTGCGTGATAGATCTTCCCTTCCCGCAGGCGGTCCAGCAGTTCCGTCACTTCGATGTCAATGAGCTCGATTTCATCCGCCATGTCAAATACATCATCCGGAATGCGCTCCTGCACCAGGATCCCGGTGATCGCTGCCACCTGGTCGTTGAGACTTTCCAGATGCTGTACGTTCAGGGTGGTATACACATCAATTCCGTGAACCAGCAGTTCCTGAATGTCCCGGTACCGCCGGGTATGGCGGCAGCCCGTGGCATTGGTGTGGGCCAGTTCATCCACCAGGGCAATCCGCGGGGCTCTGGCAATCACCGCATCGGTGTCCATTTCCCGCAGCCGGAGTCCCCGGTAGTCCAGAACTTTGCAGTCCACCTGTTCCAGACCCCGGGCTTTCGCTGCGGTCTCCGGCCGGTCATGGGGTTCCAGATACCCGATCACCACATCCGCGCCTTTGTCCGCCGCGGCTTTTCCCGCCTCCAGCATGGCCCAGGTTTTCCCGGTGCCGGCGGCATACCCGAAAAAGATCTTCAGCCGGCCCCGTCGGGTGGCGGGGTCCGGTGTGTTTCTGTGCACTTCAGCCATAATTTCATCCTATCACAAGAGCTCTGCCATCCTGAGACAGCAGAGCTCTGTTCGTTACCGCGCCTGGTCCAGCGCCATGTTGACCCGCAGCACATTCACTGTAGGGGCTGCAAGCATCCCGGGATTCTGCGCCGCCCGGATGATTTCCTCCACCCGGGTTTCGTCAAGTCCCGTTTCCCGGGCCAGCCGTGGGACCTGCCACAAAGCTGCATCCAGGGAAAGATCCGGATCGCAGCCGGAAGCGGACCAGGTCACCAGTTCATCGGGAACATCCCCTTCGGCCTCCGGACTGGCTGCCTGCACCTTCCGGATTTCGGCGTCCCTGGCTGCCTGATATGCCGGATCCTGCACATCATGGCTGGCGGGAACACCCACCACATACCAGGTGCCATCTTCCTTCTGCGCTGTCTGCAGCTTCTGCAGGCGCCCCCAGAGATGACCTGCCGACCGGTCAGCGGTTCCCGCCAGGGTGCTGACCTGACCCGCAGCGGTCTCTGTCATGGAGCCATCCGCCTGCACCGGAAAGCACAGCCGGCTGATGCCCAGTACCGCGAAAGAGTACAGTCCCCCGCAGACCACCAGACACAGAGCCAGAAACTTCAGGCTGTCCGCAGCCTGTCTTGCATGCTGTTTCATTGTACAGACCTCCTATATCAGCAGACTGATGACCATGTCGATCAGCTTGATGCACACAAAGGGCGTCACGATGCCGCCGCATCCGTAAATCAGCAGGTTCCGGGACAGCAGCTTTCCCGCCGGCAGTTCCCGGTACTTCACGCCTTTGAGCGCCAGGGGGATCAGTGCCACGATGATCAGCGCGTTGAAGATCACCGCGGACAGAATCGCCGACTCGGCCGAGTGCAGGTGCATGATGTTCAGCACCTCCAGACCGGGATACAGCACCGTGAACAGCGCCGGAATGATGGCGAAATACTTCGCGGCGTCATTGGCAATGGAGAACGTGGTCAGGGCTCCCCGGGTCATGAGCAGCTGCTTGCCGATGCGCACAATCTGAATCAGCTTCGTGGGAGAAGAGTCCAGGTCCACCATGTTGCCGGCTTCCTTGGCCGCCTGGGTACCGGTGTTCATGGCCACCGCCACATCCGCCTGGGCCAGTGCCGGGGCATCGTTGGTGCCGTCTCCGGTCATGGCCACCAGATGACCGTTTTTCTGATACTCCCGGATCATGTCCAGCTTGCCCTGGGGCGTGGCCTCCGCCAGGAAGTCATCCACGCCGGCTTCTGCCGCAATGGCTGCAGCAGTCAGCGGGTTGTCCCCGGTGATCATGATCGTTTTGATGCCCATGCGGCGCATATCCGCGAATTTCTCCTGAACACCCTGCTTGATGATGTCCTTGAGATGAATCACGCCCAGGATCTGGTCGTTCTGCAGCACCACCAGCGGCGTGCCGCCGGATCTGGCAATGTCTTCCACAATCGCATCGCAGTCAGCCGGCCACTCCACCTGCTGCACCCGGGCAAAGCTCTTCACCGAATCCGCCGCGCCCTTGCGGACCGACTGCCCCTGGAAGATGACCCCGCTCATGCGGGTTGCCGCGGTGAAGGGAATGAATTCCATGGAGGGATCCGCCGCCAGCTCGATGCCGAACTGCTCCCTGGCCAGCTGCAGCACGCTGCGCCCCTCGGGGGTTTCATCCGCCAGGGAAGACAGCACCGCCGCATAGGCCAGATCCCGCTGACTGACCCCTTTCACCGGCAGAAACGCGGCTGCCTGGCGGTTGCCCAGGGTTATGGTGCCGGTCTTGTCCAGCAGCAGCACATCCACATCCCCGGCGGCTTCAATGGCACGCCCGGACATCGCCAGCACGTTTTCCTGATTCAGCCGGCTCATCCCCGCAATGCCAATGGCCGACAGCAGCGCACCGATGGTGGTGGGGGCCAGACACACCAGCAGCGCCAGCAGCGTGGTGATGGAGGTGGGATTGGCCACACCCTGTTCCCTGGAGGCAAACGCCGAATAGCAGTACAGGGAAATGGTCACCAGCACGAAGATCACCGTCAGGGCGATCAGAAAGATCTGCAGGGCGATTTCATTGGGGGTCTTCTTCCGGGCAGCGCCCTCCACCACGGCAATCATCTTGTCCAGAAATCCCTTCCCCGGTTCCGCCGTCACGGATACCACAATGACATCCGACAGCACGGTGGTGCCGCCGGTCACCGCACACCGGTCGCCCCCGGCTTCCCGGATCACCGGTGCGGATTCCCCGGTGATGGCACTTTCATCCACAGAGGCAGCCCCGTATATCACATCTCCGTCCGCCGGGATCATGTCCCCGGCCCGGACAACCACCAGATCCCCGGCATGCAGATCCGTGGAATTCACCACCGTGACCTGCTCCATGGTCTCCAGAGACTCGATGCGGCTGGCTTCAATGTCCTTTTTGGCCTTCCGCAGGGAATCCGCCTGAGCCTTGCCACGGCCCTCCGCAATGGCCTCCGCGAAATTCGCGAAGAGGCAGGTGAACCAGAGAATGACAGCCACCGCCAGGGTGTAGCCGGATGCAGCATCCTGCCACCCGAACAGTCCCGCCAGCCACAGGCAGGTCACGGCGATCGCCGAAAGATACACCAGAAACATCACCGGGTTCTCCGCCTGGGTTCTGGGGTTCAGTTTTCGAAACGAGTCCAGAATGGCCCGTCTGATCATGGTTTTGTTCATATGCATCACCTATCCCAGAAATTCCGCCACAGGCCCCAGCGCCAGTGCCGGGAAAAAGCTCAGAGCGCCGATCAGCAGCACCACAAGAATCAGCAGAAAGACAAACATTCCGTTGTCGGTTTTCAGTACCCCGCTGTTGTCCGCCAGCGGTTTTTTCGCCGACAGAGAACCGGCAATGGCCAGGGCACCGGCCATGGGCACAAACCGCGCCGCCAGCATGAGCAGACCCCCCAGACCATTCAGCAGCCAGCCAGCTGTGCTGTACCCGCCCATGGCACTGCCGTTGTTGGCTCCCATGGAACTCCAGGCATAGAGCAGCTGGGTAAAGCCATGGGCACCGGGATCCAGTCCCTCCATGGGACACAGCGCGCTGATGGCGGATCCCGCCAGAATGCACACCGGTGTGGCCAGACAGAGAATCACCGCCCACTTCATCTCCCGGGGCTCGATTTTCTTGTGCATGAACTCCGGCGTGCGGCCCACCATGAGCCCGGCAATGAACACCGTCAGGATCACAAACGCCAGCATCCCGTACAAGCCGCTGCCCGCACCGCCGAAAATGACTTCCCCCACCTGCATAAGCACCAGACAGATCATGGAACTGACAGGGTTCATGCTGTTGAGCGCCGAGTTCACCGAACCGCTGGAAGCCGCCGTGGTGCTCGCCGACCACAGCGCACTGGACGCCACTCCGATCCGGGCTTCCTTTCCTTCCATATCCATCGCCTGCAGTTCGGGTATCATCACCGCGGCAGCTGCCAGCACAAAGAGAATGAACATCGCCGCAAAAACCGCATATCCCTGCTTCCGGTTCTTTGTCATGAACCCGAAAGAGAAACACAGCGCCATGGGAATCAGCAGAATGAGCACATTTTCAAGCACATTGGTCAGCGGCGTGGGATTCTCGAAGGGACTCGCGGAATTCGCCGCCGTGATCCCCCCGCCATTGGTACCGCTCTGCTTGATGGCGATCTGACTCGCCGCCATACCCCCGGGAATCCGCTGCTCCGTGATGATCACCGCATCCTGCACCGGCTTTCCATCCACCAGCACCTGTCCGTTTTCAATCAGCGCATCCTCCAGAATGCGGCCCTGCGCATCCGCCGCCACCGGCTCGCTCAAAGCGGAATACTGTTCGCTGTTCAGATTCATCGGCACACCCTGCTGCGCCAGGATCCCCGACACCAGCAGATTCAGCGGCAGCAGTACGAACAGCAGCGTCCCCAGCATGTCCTGCCAGAAATTGCCCAGCCCGTTTTTCTGCTTCTGGATCAGTCCCCGGATCAGCGCAAACAGCACGCAGATCCCCATCGCCGTCGACACAAAGTTCTGCACCGTCAGACCAAACGCCTGCGCTTGCCAGTCCAGAGACAGCACAGGGTCATAGGACTGCCAGTTGGTGTTGGTCACAAAGGAACAGGCTGTGTTGAACGCCACCCAGAACTCCATCCCCTGCGCCAGCAGGATCACAAGCAGAACCGCAAAGGACACAGCCGCCAGCAATCCCGCCGCCAGCAGGTACTGCTTCCAGTTCATCTCCCTGCTGCTGATGTGCAGCTTCTTCATCACAAATTCCTCTGTCCGGTTTGCAAACGGGACATCGTGGTTCAGCACTTTTTTGCACCAGAGCCCCAGCGGAACCGCCAGCACCAGTGTCAGAACCAGAGTCAGTATCGTCAATGACATACGTGCATCTCCTTTTCACAGACACGGTTATACCGGAAAAAGTGTGAAAGAGTCGTTAAAGAACGAAGCCGGCCTGTTAAGATTTCGGAAATCCCCGCAGCTTTCAGACCATGTAACCGCTGATACCGTTTTCCTGCCGATCCAGGCCGTGGCAGGCAGTCTGAAAAACACAAAAAAAGTCTGTGCCGCACACACAGACTGCCATGGGACAGGGGAGGATTCCGCCTAAAAACTGGTGATGACCGTGGCTGCCGCCAGGAAAATGCCGGGAATGTTGGCAGCGGCGATGGATTTCTGCACAGGTCTTGTCTTCAGGGCGTAGAGAGTCCACAGGATGCAGTTGACCGTAGCCACTGCCGGCTGGATCCAGCTTCCTTTGTCTCCGTGAAGATTGTTGATGATCTGGGCAATGTAGGATACATACATCAGGATGGACATGGCAGAGCCCACCCATCCAAGGGTCTGAATCTGTTTCTCGTTCATGAAGACTTCCTTTCTGCTGCAGGATACACTGCATTCGTTCCAGTCTGATGGTACAGCGTCCCGCACAGATGGTGAAACAGCGCTGCATCTTTTTTCTGACACACCAGATAATAGGTGGCCTGCACCTGGGGGTCATCAATGGGCAGATTACACACGTTGTCCGGAATGGTCCAGGGGACCACATTTGTGGTGAAATACGGAAAGGCCCCCACCAGCGTGGCGGACTGGAAGGCAGCAAAGTCATCGATGGAAGCAAAGTGGGCATCCGCCAGGCGACTGCGCACGAAGCCATTCCAGAATCCGATGCCGGTATGCAGCAGCAGATTCTGACCGGCAAGATCCGCCAGACGGATACTGTCTTTCTGCGCCAGAGGATGCTGGTTCGGGACTGCCAGAAACAGGGTTTCCGTAAACAGCGGCTGGGCCAGATATCCGGCTTCCGGCGGATGATGCAGAATCACCGCCTGCCATCTGCCGCTGTCAAGTCCCGCTTCCAGATCCCGGTTATCTTCCAGCATCTCCGTGTCCCAGCCCTGCAGATTCTCCTCCGTTTTCAGCTGCCCCGGTTTTTCCAGGTAAAACCGGATCCCCGGTGCACAGATGCCCAGGCTCCGGCTGGTCTGGCGGATGGCATCCAGAGCTGTCTGCTGCAGATCCGGCAGCTGGCCGGCAAACTCCGCTGCCACCCGGCCTGCAGGCGACAGGCTGATCCGGTTGTGCCCGGTGCGGATGAACAGACTGACGCCGGTTTCCTCCTCCATTTTCCGCATCATGGCCGACAGGGCCGGCTGAAAGAGATACATCTCTCTGGCTGTGTTCGTCAGCTTTCCTGTCCGGGAGAACAGCCAGAGCGCTTTCCACTGTCTGGGTTCTATCATGCATTCAGGATAAACCAGACTGATAGCACTATTCAGAATCCGTAATGTTGTCCTTCCGATGCCGGGGATATGCTTTGGGTGCAGGAACGGACTGGCAGACAGATCCGTTCAAAGGAAAGGCAGGTACATACAAAGGAATATGTGACATTGAACAACGGCGTGAAGATGCCCATGGAAGGCTTCGGGGTATTCCAGGTTCCCGATCCCGCACAGTGCGAGCAGGCTGTTTCAGGAGCACTGCAGGCAGGCTGCCGGCTGATTGACACCGTAGCGGCCTACATGAACGAAGAAGCCGTGGGTGCAGCCATCCGCAAGAGCGGCGTTGACCGGAAGGACATTTTTCTGACCACCAAGCTCTGGGTGCAGGACTTCGGCTACGAACAGGCGAAGAAAGCCATTGAAACATCCATGACGAAGCTCGGTGTGGACTATCTGGATCTGCTTCTGATCCACCAGCCGGAGGCACCGAAGACGATGCAGGAATACGGTGTGATACCGGAAGCCTGGGACCTTTCGCAGAGGGACAGTTCGGGATTTTCACCAATCCGGTTCTGACGGAGATTGCCAAAGCCCACAACAAGACCACCGGTCAGGTGATCCTTCGCTGGAATGTGCAGCGGGGTGTGGTGGTGATCCCGAAATCCGTGCACAAAGAACGGATTGAGGAAAACTTCAACATCTGGGACTTTGAGCTGACCGACGAAGAAATGAAGACCATATCCAGTCTGGATCTGGGCAAATCCAACATTGTGGATCACAACAGTGTGGATTTCATCAAGATGCTGCACTCCCTGAAAATTCACGACTGACGGCAGAAAAAACTTCCCGGCATTCTTTCCGTCTTTCGACCTCATCCTATTCGCATGCCTGCCAATAGAAAAGGCCAGGAACATGCTGCTCCCGACCATAACAGTCACTGAAAGCCACCCTTGCATTCCGGGAATGTCCTGTTGTTTTATGCTTCCAGATTCAGCTGTAATAACCAGGTGAATGTTCCTGGTTTCAGGATACGAAAAACCGGTCTGACTGACTGCTGCCCGTCGGGAAAAACCGGTTTCTTCGATGGTTCCCCAGCTTGTTTCTCTCTGCTCATTCATGGCATCAACGCACCGTCGAAGCCCTGATTGCCATCAACTGGAAAAGCCAAAATATGTGAAAAAACCGGAACCCATAAGATTCCGGTTTGCTTTCAAATGGTGGGGTCGATGCGACTCGAACGCACACGAGTTGCCTCACTACCGCCTGAAGATAGCGTGTCTGCCAATTCCACCACGACCCCGTGAAAAACAAAATGGTGAGGCCGATGCGACTTGAACGCACACGAGCTAAGCTCACTACCCCCTCAAAGTAGCGTGTCTGCCGATTCCACCACGACCTCATTTTGTATTGCATCCGGCTGTTGCCGGAACATTAGTTATGTTATCAGAGACCGGGACATCTGTCAAAACAATTTGGAAACCCAAAGATGGCGGCTCCGCCAAATTTGTACGATTTCGTACTTGAAGACCGATTTCATATCCAATATGCTGGTTTCTGACGATTTTGCAATCAGGAGGAACAAACATGGATACAACCTCTCTCAACTCCAGACTGGGACTGGCAATCAATACGACGGATCTTGCCTACAGGGAACTGGTTCTGAAAACCGGACTCTCCGAGAGCGTTTACTGGACCCTGTACATGCTTTGGAGCTCCCCGGTACCATTAACCGCCACACAGCTGGCAAAATACAGCGGTCAGTGCAAACAGACAGTTTCTTCCGCCCTGCACCGCATCCGCAGCGGCGGATACGTCTGCCAGGACAGCCCCCGGTCCCCGATCTCCCTGACCAGCGAAGGCAGGACCTTCTGTGACCGGCTCTTTACGCCAACACTGCACCTGGAACTGTCGGTTCTGGAAGAGATGGGAGAAGAAAAGGCGGAAACCTTTGTTTCCCTGTTCTCGCAGTATGTATCCATCTTCGAATCCAGAATGAAACAGCCGGAACCGGCAGAAAGGAGTCATACATGAATCAGCTCTCGGGACATTTCACCATACGGCGCCTGCTGAAATACTGTGCCGCCCCTGTTGCCATGATGGTATTCACCTCCATCTACGGCGTCGTGGATGGTTTCTTCGTCTCCAACTGGGCCGGACAGACGGCGTTTGCCTCGGTCAATCTCATCATGCCCGCTTTGATGATCCTCTCCGGTCTCGGTTTCATGTTCGGTACCGGCGGCACAGCCCTGGCAGCCCGTACGCTGGGAGAAGGAAAAGAGAAACTTGCCAGCGAATACTTTTCCATGGTCACCTGGACCGCTGCCATTGCCGGTCTGGTTCTGGGGATCATCGGATGCATCTTTGCCCCGGATATCGCCCGTATGCTGGGGGCTGACAGTTCCATGATGGCTGACTGCGTCACCTATGCCCGGGTTATCCTGGTTTTCAACGCCACCTACATGGTGCAGAATCTCTTTCAGTCTTTTCTCTCCGCCGCAGGGCGGCCCGGACTCGGATTTGTGATCACCGTGGCGGCAGGACTGACCAACATGGTGCTGGACTGGCTGTTTGTGGCTGTTTTCCACTGGGGCGTGGCAGGCGCAGCGATGGCCACCAGCATCGGCACTGTGATCGGCAGTGTCTGGCCCATGGTCTGGTTCATGAAATCTTCCCATACCCCGCTGCGGCTGGTGCCCGTGCGGTTCAGCGTCCGACCCATTCTGCAGTCCTGTCTCAATGGTCTGTCAGAACTCATGAGCAACATTTCCAGTTCCCTGGTGGCCATTCTCTTCAACTTCCAGCTCATGCGCTATGCCGGACAGCAGGGGGTGGCAGCCTACGGTGTGGTGATGTATCTGTCCTTTTTCTTCGTCGCTGTGTTCTTCGGCTATACCGTGGGAGCCAGTCCGGTGATTTCCTATCACTTCGGAGCCGGAGACCGCAAAGAACTGCATTCGCTGTTTTGCAAGAGCCTGGTGATCACCATCACCGCCGGTCTGGTCATGATGGGAGCTGCCGAGACTCTGGCTGAGCCGCTGTCCAGTCTCTTTGTGGGCTATGATGCCGGTCTGGAGGCAATGACCATCCATGCCATGCGGATCTTCGCCACCTGCATTGCCTTTGCAGGCTTCAACATCTTCACCTCGGCACTGTTCACGGCACTGAACAACGGAGTCATCTCCGCAGCTGTGGCCTTTCTGCGTTCCCTGGTGTTCCAGGCATCCTGTGTCATCATCCTGCCGCAGTTTTTTGCGGTGGCAGGCATCTGGTGGTCCATGACAGCAGCGGAGGTTCTGGCCATGATCGTAAACCTGGTCATTCTGGCGAAGGAACAGAAACGCTACGGATACTGATGTTTTCCGGCTGAAAGAAAACCTGTACAATCATGAAGAAAGTACAGGAGGAATTGCGATGATGAATGAATACAAACTGATTGCCTGCGATCTGGACGAAACACTCCTGAATACTGAGAAGCAGGTTCCCCAGCTCAATGCGGACGCCATTGCCGATGCCCGGAAGCAGGGCATCAAATTTGTCTGCGCCACCGGACGGGGCTATCCCTCCATCCAGGGCACGCTGAAGGAAATCGGTGCCTTTGATCTGCCGGAGGAATACACCATTTCCTTCAACGGCGGCGTGATCACGGAGAACAGAAACAACCGGATCCTGCACATGGAACCCATGGACTCCGATCTGGCCGAACTCATTTTCCAGCGGGGTCTTCCTTACGATGTCTGCGCTCATGTATATACCCCGGATACTGTCTGGATCTGGCACATCAATGCCCAGGAGAAGGCGTTTCTGGACGGGCGGATGGACTACCGGGAGTTTGAGGATACGGATCTGGGTTTCCTGAAAGGCCAGACAATCATCAAAGTGCTGTTCGAGAACACGGACTATGAGTACCTGAAATCCCTGGAAGCACAGTTTGACGACATCCGGGAACAGGTAGATATTTCCTATTCCTCCAACCGGTATCTGGAATTCAACAAGCGGGGTGTGAACAAAGGAGCTGCCCTGCTGCGGCTGGCAGATCTTCTGAACATTCCCCGGGAAGGAACCATGGCCATTGGCGACAACTTCAATGACCTGCCCATGATCCAGGCTGCAGGACTCGGTCTGGGCGTGGCCAACACCCATCCCGATATGAAAGATCTCTGTGATGCCATCCTGACCAGAACCAATGACGAAGGAGCAGTGGCGGAAGCCATCAGCCGCTTCTGTCTGAATCCGCAATCCTGAGAGGCGATCCTGCCTCTTTTTCTTCTGCCTTTTTCAGCCCCGGCAATCATCGGCAGGAAAAGAAAAGGAAGCCCGCAGACTTCCTCATGATTGTTATTCCTTCTCCAGCAGACAGACAGCTTCCACATTCGGTGTCTGGCAGAACATATCCACCGGCTGGATCCACCTGGCCTGCCAGCCGCCTTGGGCAAAGCGCTCCAGGTCCCGTTTCAGCGTATTCGGGCCGCAGCTGACGTAAACAATGCGCTTCGGGCTGATCCGCACAATGTCCCGGATGCCCTGTTCGCTCAGGCCTTTCCTGGGTGGATCCACGATCAGCACATCTGCCGGTTCCTGATTCTCTTTCGCAAACGCCGAAGCGTCCTGACAGCGGAAATCCGCGTTGTCAATACCGTTGAGACGGGCATTGTGACGGGCGTTGTCCACGGCTTCCGGCACGATTTCCACGCCGGTGACACTGGCTCCCTGGCGGGCTGCCAGCAGCCCCAGGGTGCCGGTTCCGGAATACATGTCAATGACCCGGTCTCCAGGCTGAATATCCGCGGCCTCCAGCGCTGTTTTGTACAGAACCTCCATCATCTCCGGATTGACCTGGAAAAAGCTCTTGAAATGCAGCCGGATCCGGATCCCCAGGCAGTCTTCCTCGATGCTGTCACTGCCGTGCAGGACGTCGTATTCTTCTCCCAGGATCACGTTGTCGTTCCGGCTGTTGTGATTGAACACCACGCTGACAAGCTCCGGAAAGCGGCGGACCAGCTGGCTGGTCAGCTCCCGGAAATGGTTTTCTTCGCCGATGAGCACCACCTGGCTCTGGCCGGTTTTCCGGCTGCGGCGCAGGAAAATGTGCCGGAGTCCTGCCGCGGTTTCGGGTGTCAGCGCTTTCCTTATATACTGGTAGAGTTCATTGAGCCGTTCATCCTGGATCAGACAGGTGTCCGTATCCACAATGGTGTGGGAATTCGGCCGGTAGAAACCGGTGATGACCTGTCCCTGCTCCGTGACCTGCACCGGGAACTGGGCTTTGTTCCGGTACCGGTACGGGTCTCTCATGCCCAGGATATCCCGGACTTCGATGCCCGCGAATTTCCGCTTCATCCAGTCTGTCTTCCAGGCCAGCTGCTGTTCATAGTTCAGGTCCTGGAGGGCGCAGCCGCCGCATTTGCCGAACACCGGACAGGGGGCCTTCACCCGGTCGGGGCTGTCGGTCAGGCGTTCCAGGACTTTGCCGATGGCAAAGGATTTTTTAGCCAGGATCACCCGGATCCTGGCTTTTTCCTGTGGCAGCAGCCCGGGAACGAATACCACTTCCCCGTCGTGCCGCAGCACGCCGTAACCCTGATCGGAGAGGTCCAGACACTCTCCGGTGAATTCTTCGTTTCGTTTCATGGCCCCATTATAAATTTGCGGTATCCGGATTGACAACTTTGGCGACAGCGGATAAACTCATAGCGTACTATTCAATAGCCTGCTATGTTTTATGGCGGCGGGCTTTGGAAGGAGGATACCGTGTGCGAATGCGACACTGACGGGAAACATCCCGAGGAACTGAGCTACTATGTCCACCGCATCAACCGGCAGTATGAAAAGCTCCGGGTTCTGGAACTGCAGCAGTACGATCTGACAGCCTCGCAGTTTGATGTGCTGTTCTGGATCTTCAGAAGGCAGGACCGGGACAAACTGGAAACGATGCAGAAAGACATCGAACGCTACTTCCGCATTTCCAATCCTTCTGTCTCCGGGATCATCTCCCGGCTGGAGCAGAAAGGCTATGTGGTGCGGACCCGAAGTGAACAGGACCGGCGGATCTGGTATATCCGCCCCACGGAAAAAGCCCGGGGGATTCAGAAATCTCTCTGGGAAGCACATCTGGAAACGGAAGACCGTCTCCGCCGGGAATACGGTGAAACGGCTTACCGTGACCTGCTGGCCGGGCTCAACCGGCTGCTTGCACTGCTGACTGAAGAAATAAAGGAGGAAAGCACATGCTGAAAGTGCTTCTGGCACAAATCAAGGAATACAAAGCCGACTCCATCAAGACACCGATTCTGGTCATGGGAGAAGTGGTGTTCGACATTCTGATTCCCTTCCTCATGGCCAGACTTGTGGATGACGGCATCAACAAAGGAGACATGCAGACCACCTGGCTGTACGCCGGTTTCATGCTGCTCTGTGCCATCATTGCCCTGGTGCTGGGCGGTCTCTCCGGCAAATACGCTGCGGCGGCTTCCTGCGGTTTTGCGAAAAACCTGCGGGATGCAGAGTTCCGCAACATCCAGAACTTCGCCTTTGAAGACATGGACAAATACTCCACCGGCGGTCTGATCACCCGGATGACCACCGATGTGACCAACCTGCAGATGGCTTACCAGATGGTGATCCGGGTTGCAGTCCGCACCCCCTTCATGATGCTGGCTTCCCTGTTCATGATCTTCTCTGCGTCCGCCAGACTGGGATGGATCATCGTGGTGATCCTGATCCTGCTGGCCTTCGTGATCTTCGGCATGATGAAGCTCGTGCACCCCATCTTCATGAAGATGTTCAAAAAGTACGACAAGCTCAACGAGTTCACCCAGGAAAACATTTCCGGTATCCGGGCTGTGAAGTCCTTTGTCCGGGAAGACTATGAGATCGATCATTTCGATACCACCAGCAAGGACATTTACAACATCAACAAGAAAGCCGAAAAGCTGCTGGTGCTCAACCAGCCGGTGATGCAGCTGGCTGTCTATTCCAGCATCCTGCTGATCTGCTGGATCGGCGCCCAGCAGGTGGTGGAAGGCTCCATGCAGGTAGGCTCCCTGATGTCGCTCTTCACCTACATCATGACGCTGCTGATGTCGCTGATGATGTTCTCCATGGTGTTCATTCAGATCATCATGTCCATGGCCAGCGCCCGGCGTGTGGTGGATGTCATCACTCAGGTTTCCAGCCTGCAGTCCCCGGCCAACGGCATCACCACAGTGAAGGACGGAGAAGTGCAGTTCGATCATGTGAGCTTCAACTACGCAGGGGATCCGGCTGATCCGTACATTCTGGAGGATGTGAACGTCACGATTCCTTCAGGATCCTCCTTCGGCATTCTGGGAGCCACCGGCTCTGGGAAGACGTCCTTTGTGCAGCTCATTCCCCGGCTCTATGACACCACGAAAGGCTCTGTCCTGGTGGGCGGCGTGGATGTCCGCAACTATGATCTGGAGGACCTGCGCAACAACGTGGCGATGGTGCTGCAGAAAAACGTGCTGTTCTCCGGTTCCATCATTGACAACATGCGCTGGGGTGCGGAAGATGCCACGCTGGATGAAATCCGGGAAGCCTGCAGACTGGCGCAGGCGGATGAATTCATTCAGAAGATGCCGGACAAATATGACACCTACATCGAACAGGGCGGCAGCAACGTATCCGGCGGTCAGCGGCAGCGTCTGACCATTGCCCGGGCCCTGCTGAAAAAGCCGAAGATCCTCATTCTGGATGATTCCACCAGCGCAGTGGACACCCGGACCGATCAGCTGATCCGGGAGGCGTTCCAGACAAAGATTCCCAATACGACCCGGATCATCATCTCCCAGCGTGTGAGCTCGATCCAGGATTCCGACATGATCATGGTGCTGGATGAAGGCAGAGTGGCTGCCACGGGCACCCATGAAGAACTGCTGAAGACCTGCCCGATTTACCGGCAGACCTACGAACAGCAGCAGAAAGGAGGAGACTTTGATGAACAGTAACCAGAACAAGGGCGGCCTGAAACGGGTGTTTTCCCTGGTATGGAAAAACTACAGAATCCAGGTTGTGGCGGTTGTCTGCCTGATCCTCTTCTCCGCTCTGGCCAATGTACTGGGTTCCACTTTCCTGCAGACGCTGATTGACCAGTACATCACACCGCTGTCCACCCAGGCCAATCCGGACTTCGGTTCCCTGCTGAAGGCCATCGCCGGCATGGCAGGCATCTATCTGGCCGGCATCCTGGCCACATGGTCCTGGGCAAGGCTGATGGTCAACATTTCCCTTGGCACCCTGAACGATGTCCGGGAAGACCTGTTTTCCCACATGGAAACCCTGCCCATTTCCTACTTCGACACCCATGCACACGGCGACATCATGTCGATCTACACCAACGATACCGACACCCTGCGGCAGCTGATTTCCCAGTCTGCCCCCCAGGTGCTGTCCTCCGGCGCACAGATCGTCTTTGTGCTGGTGTCCATGTTTATCATGAACTGGCAGCTGGCACTGGTCACGGTGGTGATGGGCGGCGTGATGCTGTACGCCAGCCGCTTCATCTCTTCCCGCTCGGGACGGTATTTCCGGGAACAGCAGAAACAGCTGGGTGCGGTCAACGGCTTCATCGAGGAAATGATGGAAGGCCAGCGGGTGGTCAAGGTGTTCACCCACGAAAAGAAATCTGTGGAAGACTTTGACGAAGTCAATGACCGGCTCTGCGATGCCAGCACGAATGCCAACAAATTCGCCAACATCCTGATGCCCATCTGCATGAACATCGGCTATATCTCCTATGTGCTGACAGCCCTGGTGGGCGCTCTGTTCGCCATCAATGGCATGTTCGGTATGACCCTGGGGACCATTGCCGCGTTCCTGCAGCTGAACCGGTCGTTCAACAACCCCATTGTCCAGATCTCCCAGCAGGTCAACGCCGTGGTCATGGCGGGCGCAGGCGCGCAGCGGATTTTCGCTCTGCTGGATACGCCTTCCGAGGTGGACAAAGGCATCGTGACGCTGGTGCGGGCCAGAGAGGAAAACGGTCACTGGGTCGAAACGCAGGAATACACAGGTCACTGGTGCTGGAAGCACCCCCGTCCCAACGGAGAAACCCAGCTGGTGGAACTGAAGGGCGATGTCCGGTTTGATGATGTGAACTTCGGCTATACGAAGAAGAAACAGATCCTGCACGACATCTCGCTGTTTGCCAAACCCGGTCAGAAGATTGCCTTTGTGGGTGCCACCGGTGCCGGCAAGACCACGATCACCAATCTGATCAACCGGTTCTACGACATCCAGAGCGGCATGATCACCTATGACGGCATTGACATCAAGCTGATCAAGAAGGATGACCTGCGTCATTCCCTGGGAATCGTGCTGCAGGATACCAACCTGTTCTCCGGCACGATCATGGACAACATCCGGTTCGGCAAGCTGGATGCCACGGATGAGGAGTGCATCGCCGCGGCAAAACTCGCCCGTGCGGATGATTTCATCCGGCATCTGGACCATGGCTATGAAACGGTGATCGAGGGATCTGGTGATTCCCTGTCTCAGGGACAGCGGCAGCTGATTGCCATTGCCCGGGCCGCAGTGGCCAACCCGCCGGTGCTGATTCTGGACGAAGCCACGTCTTCCATTGACACCCGCACCGAGCGGCTGGTGCAGGAAGGCATGGACCGTCTGATGAAGGGCCGGACAACCTTTGTCATTGCCCACCGGCTGAGCACGATCATGAACTCTGATGCGATTATGGTTCTGGACAACGGCCGGATCATTGAACGCGGCGACCACGATGACCTGATTGAACAGAAGGGCACGTATTATCAGCTGTATACCGGCAAGCTGGAAATGGACTGATGTCCGGACACAGACGGGACGGGTAGACGAAATCTGAAACTGTCAGGGAGCCTCCGGGCTCCTTTTCTGCTGGCTGGCTGTGCCCGGGCAGAATACAGGCCCACTGTTCAGGGACCTGGTCATTTCTTCCGGAACGCAGATCCGCAGACCATTCAGCATTTCGAAACGAGTGACAGAATCGCGAAAAATATCCATTATTCGCATACGAATCGTCTTTGTAAGCGTTTAACGTGCCTATCCGCGTCATTTTCTGTACCATTGGGGCAGTTCGTGAAAAGGAGAGACGACTATGAAAACACACTTCCGATTCCTGCTGCCGGCAGCTGCGGGCTGTCTGGCACTGTCCCTGGCTGCCTGTTCTTCCGCTCCCGCTGCCTCCGGGGCTGCCCCTGCTGAAGCAGCCGGCACCTATGCCTATCACATCGGCGGTTATGACTGGGGAGGCCGGGTCGATGAAGTCACCCTGTCGCTGGACAGACCCCTGGACAAAGTGACTCCGGAAACCTTTGATGTAAAGGAAACCGTGGAAACCGATGACGGCAAGACCAAAGAAAACGATCTGACTATCAGCGAGGCCTGGCTCACCGATGACAAAGGTGAAAAAACAGAAGAACCTTCCAAAAACGTCACCCTGAAGCTGAAACCGGAACTGGACCGGGGCAACCCTCTGTATTTCTCCGGTGAAACCGGCTACAACACCTGGGCCGACCCCTACACTCTGACATTCACGGTGGCGGAAGGCCAGAAACTGGAATCAGAGGGCAATCCCCTGACCAGTGTGACCATTGACGAAAAAGCCACCGGCAAGACCACGGCGGTGGATGAATACAAAGAGGCGCAGTTCAAGGCTTCGGATGGCATTTCCTATGACTATGGTCTGTATGAACCCGCTGAAAAAGCCAGTACCCTCTTTGTCTGGCTCCATGGACAGGGGGAAGGCGGATCCTACACCACGAAGGATGCCACGGATCTGAAAGTCTGCGAACTGGCAGGTGACGCTTCTTTCTTCACCGGCGCGGATTTCCAGAAAGCCACCGGCGGTGCCAATGTGCTGGTTCCCATGTGTCCGACTTACTGGATGGATCCGGATGGCACGAAGGAAATCGGTGCGGAATGTCTGGATTACGGTTACCGGGAATCTGCCTATACGAAGTCTCTGGTGGAACTCATTGACAAGGTGAAGGAAGAAACCGGCAGCGAAAAAGTGGTCATTGCGGGCTACTCCAACGGCGGCTATATGGCCATGATGCTGGCCATGGAAGAAGCGGGTGCCTATGATGCCTATGTGCCCATCGCCGAAGCGATGAAAAACGAGTACATCACTGACGAGGACATCAAAACGATGAAGGATCTGCCTATGTACTTCATCTTTGCTTCCAGCGATCCGACTGTGGATCCGGATCAGTACGAACGTCCCACGATTCAGCGGCTGCTGGATGCCGGTGCAAAGGACATCACCGTTTACAACCCGGACAAGGTGCTGGACAAAAACGGCATCACCGATGAAAACGGCGATCCGGTGGAATATGACGGTCACTTCTCCTGGTTCGACTTTGTGCACAACCAGGCCCATGAGGACGGAAAGCAGACAGTCTTTGACTGGATTGGTGAAAAAGTGAAATAAGACCCGTCAGAATCGACAGTCCTGTTGGGTCCTGTCTGATTCTGACCGGTCGTCTGCTGCGATACAGTTACTGTGAAGATCCTGTGTGGCTGTTCAGTCTGACTCAGGGTCTTGTGAAACATTCAGCTCCATCCGGAACCGCAAAGCGGGGATGGAGCTTTTTCGTATTCTGTGCCACAAATACTGCGTCCGGAAGTCCGGACAGGTCCGAATAATAGTTGACTGTGTCCACTTTCTGGCGTATATAATAGTTGACGATGTCCACTATACAGCCGCTCCGGCCTTATGATCGCAGGCTATCTGAAGCTGCAGGGATGTTGTCAGAAAGGAACACCATGAAGTCTGAAAACACCGTTGAAGTCATCCGGGAATTCAACCGGATGTACCTGCCGGCCATGGATCTGCTGAATTCCCGTTATCTGGATTCCAGTCTCTCCAATGCCGAAACAAGAGTGCTGTATGAACTGCACGAAAGAGAATGCTGTACACAGTCCCAGATTGTCAACGGGCTGCATCTGGACAAAAGCTATGCCAGCCGGATCCTGCGCAGATTCGGGAAAGAAGGTCTGCTCATGTCTGAACCATCTGAAACCGACCGCCGGGTACAGCGGCTATGGCTGACGGAAAACGGCCGCAAGACCGCCGAAGCGCTGATCGAGCTCACCAGCCGGCGCATCCGGGAGCAGATCCAGGGACTGACAAAGGCAGAACAGATCCGCCTGCAGCAGGCCATGACAGACATCATGCAGATACTTGGAAAGGAAAAATGACATGAAAACCGTACCGTTTCAGGAGTCTTACAGACAGACCTTCATTGACCTGAACAGCCGCTGGATACTGGATAACTTCGGCCGGCTGGCAGCCCTCCGACCTGGCTTCATTTGATCAGATTGACTAATCTCTGGCAAAAGGCGGTATGTTTTTTCGCAGTGGAAAATGGAACCGTTCTGGCCTTCTGCGGCGCCGTCCCTCTGTCGGATGGCGAATGGGAACTGGAAAAGATGGGCTCCAACCCCGATGTTCCCCACAGGGGAGCCGGTCAGGCTGTCTTCACTGCCTGCATGAACTGGGCGCTGGAACATGGTGCCAGACGGCTGCTGATTTACTCCAACCGGAAACTGAAGCCCGCACTGCACATCTATGCGAAATGCGGGTTCAGGGAAATCGCCGTGACTGGAGCCCCCTACAGCCGGGCCGACATCGCCCTGGAATTCATACCGGCATAACGCTGTTTGTCCAGGATAACTGATGCAGCGGAATCCCATGCATTCTCACTCACCTTCACCAGCCCGCATGACTTTCCCCCTGTCAACGTCTTCCACGATCTGACAGGACACGACGTGCCGGCGGTCTGCGACTCTGGCGCAGCTGCCGGCTGGTCGTGTCTTTTTCTTTTCTTAAGAAATACCGCCCGGTTTCTTTCATTTTCGACAGATACAATGCATTCATGGAAAGGAGCATTGTATCATGATGATGTTTTATATACAGGCAGCGCTGATTACCGCCGGTGTCCTCTGGACCGCCGCCGGGCTGCTTCTGCACCACATCAAGGAGGAAGAAATCTATGAATCACGAGATTCTGGTTGTTGAAGACGATGAAGGCATCCGTGAAGCCATCGCCATATACCTCTTGCACGCAGGCTTTCACGTCCTGCAGGCTGAAAACGGGCTGGAAGGCCTGGAAGTCTTCCGCAAACACCACCCGGCCATGGCTGTCGTGGACATCATGATGCCGGAAATGGACGGCTTTACCATGGTCTCCAGAATCCGGGAAACCTCGGACATCCCCGTTCTGTTTCTCTCCGCCAAAAGCGAAGACGTGGACAAACTCCACGGGTTCACCATCGGCGCGGACGACTATCTCACCAAGCCCTTTTCCTCCGTGGAACTCGTGGCCAGAGTCAAAGCCAGGATGCGCCGCTACGAGCAGATCCTGGAGCTGAAAAATGGCGAAGAGGCCCCGGCGGTGCTCACCAACGGCGGACTGGAGCTGAATCCTGCCTCCAAGGAAGTGTTCGTGAACGGCGATCCCGTGCACTTGACCCCCAAGGAATTCGCCATCCTGGAACTGCTCATGCGCCACCCGGGACAGGTGTTCTCCGCCCAGCAGATCTATGAACGCATCTGGAAAGAAGAAGCCATCACCACGGAAACCATCACCGTGCACATCCGGAAACTGCGGGAGAAAATCGAAGCGGAGCCACGGCGGCCGCAGTACATCCAGGTGGTCTGGGGCGTGGGCTATAAAATCAGGAAAGACACATGACGAAAACCCGGAAATTTCTTGTCATCGCCATCGCCCTGATATCAGTGATCAGCGCCATGGGACTTACCTGGGCCCTCACCAGTCTTCGCACCTATCAGTCACTGTATGACAGCGTGGAAACCGCCAGCCATCTCATGGATTCTCTGGAGGATTTCACGCTTCAGGCAGCCTACCGGCTGGAACCGGATTTCTCCTATGTATCCGGCACCAATCTCAAGGACACCGACCTCAAGCAGATCCAGAACACCATGCTGGACAACACCGCCGTGGGCTATGACCTGCTTTCCCGGGACCCCAACTTCCATTACTCCGTCACCGGCAAGGATGTCGCCCTGCAGTCTGTGGAAAAACCGGATACCGACAGCAACAGCAGCTACTCCGTCACCTTCCGGTTCGAAGACGGCAAGCTGAAAGGCTCCGGTTCCCTGCTGGGATACGGATTTGCGCCGGAAACATCCCAGTCACTGCGGGACTCCCTGGAAGCCGGAAGCGGAACCGCGCTCTACAACGAAGAGACCGGGAAATACACAGAGCGCAGCTATGAGATACCCGAAGACCTGCGCTTCCATTTTCCCGAAAATCTGACCTTCACCTACTCCATCCCGCAGCAGCCGGTGTATTCCGCCAGAAGCAGCAGCTATCTCTACAACGTTCTGGTGGACAACAATATGTCCACCATCGCTGCCATCGCCATCTTCCTTCTGGGCCTGCTTCTGGAGCTCATCGTGCTGATCCGGGTCCCCCTGCAGGTGGAAGAACACACCAGTCCCTGGTCGCTCATTGCCCGCAACAGCCTGGAAGCCAACGCCTTCCTGCTGGTTATGCTCTCCCTGGTCGCCGGCACAGCCTTCTCACTGCTCGCCCATCTCGCCCAGGGCGGAGACCTGATGTCTCTGGGCGTCGCCGGCGGCGGGAAAACCGGCATCGTTTTCGCCAGAACCGTCCTGTTTGTCAGCTATATCTTCATCATGTACTACTGCAGTCTTCCGCTGTTCTGGATCCGGGAAATCTTCACCCGGGGCCCTGTGACCTACATCGGCGAAAGATCCCGTTTTCTGGTGGACCTGCAGCGGTACTCCGTGAGTCTGGCAAAAAGCGCCCTTGACCGGAGTCTCACCTTCCCGGTGGTGCTGAATCTGTTCTTCCTGCTGGTCATCATTCTCACCGGCAGCCCGGGTGTCGCTGTGGTATACGGACTCATTCTCACCGCAGTTCTGATTTCCCTGGCAATCATTGTCCACAAAGGCTGGATCACTGTCTCCCGGGAAGCCGATCAGCTGGCCAACGGTGACTTCAAATCCGAACCCCAGGGCGATCCGACGCTCTTCAAACCCATCTACGACCGGCTGCTGGCCGTCCGGCGCAGTTTCCGGAAAGCGCTGCAGGAGGGCATTGAAAGCACCAACATGCGCAACGAGCTGATTTCCAACGTCTCCCACGACCTGAAAACCCCGCTGACGGGACTTCGCTCCTACTCCGAGCTGCTGCAGCTCACCGACGACCCGGAACAGATGCGCAAATACGCCGGGAAAATCAGCCAGTATACCAGCCGGCTGGATTCCCTGGTGACGGATCTCTTCGACGTCTCCAAAGCCAACGCCGGTTCCCTGCCCCTGGAACCAGTGCACCTGTCGCTGGACCAGCTGATTTCTCAGGCGCTGGAAGAAGCCGAGGAGAACTGGAAGAAAAAGGATCTGCAGGCGGTCATCTCCCTCCAGGACGCCCAGGTGCACCTGGATCCGGATAAGACCATGCGGATCTTCGAAAATCTCTTCTCGAACATCTCAAAGTACGCCCTTCCCTCCACCCGGGTCTTTGTGGACCTGAAGGAAACGCCGTCCAGTTACGTGGTCAGCGTCAAAAACACCTCCGCCGCTCCCCTGAACTTCACCGCAGAAGAAATCACGGAACGCTTCGTCCGGGGCGACAAATCCCGGCATGAAGTCGGCTCCGGGCTGGGGCTGGCCATTGTGAAGTCCTTCGCCGAGGTACAGCGCGGGCGCTTCCGCATTGAAATCGACGGCGATCTCTTCCGTGCCATCGTGATCCTCCCCAAACCGGAAAAACTCCCGGAGGTTCCCGTGAGTGAACAGGATGAGACGCCGGTAATATCTGAACCGCAGTGATGCGGTTCTTTTCTTTTGTCTGCCGATGCGGCCTGCGCTGCAGGCCTGGACAGGGCTTCACCGGTGGAATTCCGGAACACGAAGCGACGACCGGATGAAATCCTGCAAATGAAAAGGACTCCGGTGCATCCATCAGAGTCCTTTGTCATGCGGGGGTTTACTTTACGAAGAGATCTGCCAGATTCTCCGGCATCGGATTCTCTTTGTCAAAGACATCGTTGTAATGCGGAATTTCCGGCGGTTTCTTCCCCGCCTTCAGGTCCAGCAGCACCTGTTCCTTCCAGTCCATGTGCTGCCCATTGTCTGTATCCATGAATGTCTTTGTGAAATAATCACCGTATTTCTCATTCATGTCTCTCAGTTCTTCCTTCGTCATGATTCTTTCCTCCATGAGTGTTCCATTTCAAAACTGCGGGATCAATGGCTCTTTACATCAGCATTCCAGTGCATCCACAGGTAACTCCACCCACTCTAATAATTCAGGCATCATCCTCAACACTCCACCACAACCCGCAACGCAGCGTCTGAGAATGATGGCAGCCGCCATCATTCTCAGTGGCTGCGGCTGCTCAGTATTTTGTACAGCTGGACACCGGCAAAACTTGCCAGAGAAAACAGGACAACCAGCGCCGCGTTGACCAGCGGCATCGGGGTCACATCGAAAATCGGCTGCAAAGCCGGGATGTTCAGGATTGCCATCAGCAGCAGACCTCCAGCCAGGAAGGCATACACACTGAACTTGTTGAACGGCAGTTCCCAGACCGGCTTGCTGCCCCGCTGGGAGAACCCGTGGAGAAGCCTGGACAAAGTCAGTGTGGAGAATGCCATGGTGGTGGCCATGCCGGCACTGATCTTCAGACCAATCAGATACGAAGCCATGACCGCCAGGAAAATGATGATGCCTTCAATGCCGATCTGGGCAATGGCATCCCGGTTCAGGATGGATTCATCGGACCGCCGGGGTTTCTGGTCGATCACATCCGGGTGATCCGGTTCCATGCCAATGGCGATCGCCGGCAGAGAATCCGTGACCAGGTTGATGAACAGCAGCTGAACCGCCGTGAAGGGATCCGGCAGGAAGACAAGACTTGTCACCACCACCGTGATGATTGCCGACAGGTTGCCGGAGAGCAGATAAATAATGGCGTTTTTGATGTTGTTGTAGACATTCCGGCCGGATTCTATGGCTTTGACGATCGTTGCAAAGTTGTCATCCGTCAGAATCATCTTCGCTGCATCCTTGGAGACCTCCGTGCCGGTAATGCCCATGGCAATGCCGATATCCGCGGCTTTCAGCGCCGGTGCATCGTTGACGCCGTCACCGGTCATGGCCACAATGTCACCCTTTTCCTGCCAGGCTTTGACGATCCGGATCTTGTGCTCCGGTGCCACACGGGCATACACCGAAATGCTGCTGAGCTTGTCAGCCAGTTCCGCATCCGACATGTGGGCCAGTTCATTGCCTTCCACCGCCAGATCCCCCGGCTGATAGATGCCGATTTTTTCCGCAATGGCCCGGGCTGTCACCACGTGATCCCCGGTGATCATCACCGGCTTGATGCCGGCTTTGCGGGCGGTATGAACCGCTGCGGCAGATTCCACCCGGGGGGGATCCTGCTCAGCCACGAGTCCCACAAAACAAAGATCCTGTTCGTCTGCCAGACCGATTTTTTCTGCATCCTCCGGCAGATCTCTGTAGGCAAATCCCAGTACCCGCAGTCCCTGACTGGCATACTGGTCGTTCTGTGTGAGGATCAGATCCCGGTCTTGCTGCGTCATGGGGCGCTTTTCCTTTCCCATAAGCACAGCGGTGCAGCGCTTGAGCAGTTCATCCGGAGCTCCTTTGGTGTAGATGTGGTGACGGCTGGAGACGGACATCAGTTTCCGTTCGGAATCAAAGGGCACCTCTTCCACCCGTTCGGCTTTGATCACAAACTCCGGATGCGCTTTCTGGTACTGATTGAACATGTCGATCAGGGCAATTTCCGTGGGATCCCCGATGGAGGTGCCATCCGGATTGACCACGGCATTTGCGTTCAGTCTGGCAGCTTTCAGCAGAATTTCCTGGGGATAATTCTCCCGGGCATCCATCAGCTCGACGGTATAGGGGGTCATGTCCGTGAAGACTTCCATGACGGTCATCTTGTTCTGGGTCAGGGTTCCGGTTTTGTCCGAACAGATGACGGAAATGCACCCCAGGCTTTCCACTGCATCCAGCTTTTTCATGATGGCGTGGTTTTTCACCATTTTCTGCGTGGCAATGGACAGAACGATGGTCACGATGGAGTTCAGTGCTTCGGGAATGGCTGCCACGGCCAGGGCCACGGCCACCATCAGCGCCTGCAGGAAGGGTTCATGGTTCACGAAGACGTGAAGGAACAGCAGGATCACACAGAGCAGTCCGATGTAAATGGTGAGCTTTTTGGAGAAATCCTCCAGGCTCTTCTGCAACGGGGTCTTGCGTTCTTTGGCTTCGTTGATCATGCCCGCGATTTTGCCGATCTGCGTGTCCATGCCCACGGCGGTGCAGATGTACTTTCCGGTTCCGTTGGTGACCAGTCCCGAGGAGAAGACCATGTCGGTCTGGTCGTTGATCTGCACTTCCCGGTCAATGGGCGCTGTGGTTTTTTCCACCGGTACCGGTTCGCCGGTGAGAGCGGATTCGTTGACCTGCAGGGCGGCGGCTTCAAAGAGCCGGCCGTCTCCTTCAATCACATCCCCCGCTTCCACATAGACGATGTCTCCCACGGTCAGGTCACGGGATTCGATTTCAGTGAGCCGGCCATCCCGGATCACTTTCACATGAGGACTGGACAGGCTTTTCAGGCTTTCCAGAGATTTCTGTGCCTGCACTTCCTGGGCGGTCCCCAGGATGGCATTCAGGGTGATGACCACCAGAATGACCAGTGTGGAGATCAGCTCCCCGGAGAATGCGGAGATGATGGCGGCAATGATCAGGACGATGACGAGAAGGTCCTTGAACTGTCCCAGGAAGATTTTCAGCGGACTGGCCGGTTTTTCCTGGACAAGTTCGTTGATGCCGTAGGTTTCCTGATTCTGCACCACCTGTGCCGGACTCAGTCCCTTGGGACTGGTGTGCAGTTCCTGGAACACATCCTGTGTGCTTTGCTGATAGTAAGGTTTCATATACGCTCCCTTCAAAAAAGGACAAGACCCGATGGGCCGTGATGTCCCATGAGTCTTGT
Organism: uncultured Faecalibaculum sp.; assembly: GCF_910588395.1. GTDB lineage: Bacteria > Bacillota_I > Bacilli_A > Erysipelotrichales > Erysipelotrichaceae > Faecalibaculum. Next base: position 49,086 of record NZ_CAJUPA010000007.1, read on the forward strand.
CCTGAGAGTCCAGCCAGTACCAGGGTACGGGATGTTGACTGAACTGCCTGATGCCCATGGCAGCAGGTGACTACTCCCTCATTTGAAACCATTGTAACGTGAACGGAGAAAATTGCCACTTCTGCTGACCCGGCAAAGTGTGACAGCTGCCGGATTCTGTCCAGTCCGGAAATGTCGGGTTGCAATATTCTGTTCAACTGACGGGATTGACCGGAAAGCGGGAAAAGTGTGAGATTCATCACGGAATTCCCGAGAATAGTGTGAGATTTATCACGAAATTCCACGGAATAACGTGAATTTTATCACGGAATTCCGCGGAATAACGTGAGTGTTATCACAGAATTCCATGGAATAACGTGAGTTATATCACGTAATTCCCGTTTCCCTCCGGAATCGGGTATACTGTTAGCAGAGTAAACAGAGCAGAAAGGGGGACAATCATGAAGCGGACAGCTATGAACAAACTGCTGGAATGGAAGGAATCTGCATCCCGCAAGCCTCTTGTCCTGCGGGGAGTCAGGCAGGTGGGGAAAACCTGACATTGAACAACAATCTTCTGAATATTCCGCTCTATCTGGCAGATCAGACAGATCGCCTCATTGAAATTGCTCTGAGACAGCTGGACAGCAGAAACGAGCCGGTTCAATCCTGAAACCTCGCAACTGCAAAACTGATTTGAAGTCCTGCAGATGGACTCTTTCAACAGCTTCTGCTTCGCAGAGCCGGCAAATCAAAGCCTGCTGCAACTGCAATGATCTGAAAACACATAAAAAACCCGGAGGATATCAGCTGACCTGTTCCCCCGGTCTTTTCCTATGCTCCTGCACACACATCTGCAGCCCGATGATGCTCCACCTGCCCCATCACCGTGATTTCCCCATCCCGGATCAGCAGACCTCCCTCTTCATAGAGCGCCCAGGTCTCCAGGCCTCTTTCCGCCATGGCCCGGGCCATGCTCTCCCGCTGATGGCGACTGCCTGTGAAGTGGCATTCCAGATCAAAGTCCAGTATCCCCAGCCCGGTCTGCCAAGAAAAGGTGTCATAGTCGTCATCCGGCGTAATGTGATAGTCCCCAAGCTGCACCATGGCGCCTGCGGAGATCCCCCAGATCCGATCCTTCTGCCGGATGACGTTTTTCAGTCCGAACCGCCGGATTTTCTTCATGAACAGATCCGGTGCGCCACCAGGCAGAATCAGCAGATCTGCCTCATCGATGGCTTTCACCATCTCGTCCCTGGATTCCCGGTACGGTGAAATCCAGGTCACGTCCCGGATCCCGAAAGACCGCAGCGGCTCTTCATACGCCCGCTTCCAGATCCCTCCGGCGCCATAGTCCCGCTCCCAGGTTTTCTGATCATGGACATCCGCAAAATCCGACATGGCCACCACACAGGCTTTCATTCCCGGCTTCAGCACCTTCTGCAGGTGCTTTTTCGCCCAGGGCCTGGCAATGTCTCCGGTGTTTGTCAGGATCCGGATCATGCCGTTTCTTCCTTCAGCGGTTTTGCAAAGAACACATCACAGGCAATGTGGCCAGTGCTACCCATGGGTGCATCGCTGCGGACAAATCCATGCTTTTCATAAAACCGCTGCGCCCGTTTCATGTTCCCGAAGGTCTCCAGGTAGCAGAGATCATAGTGACGGCCTGCTTCTTCCAGCACCTTCTCCACCAGCGCATGGGCTACGCCGGTGCCCCGGGCTGCCGGCAGCGTATACATTTTCTGCAGCTCACAGACTCCCGGGCGCCCGGGAAGCGGACCGTATCCGGCACCGCCCACAATTGTTCCCGTTTCATCCTCCGCCACCCAGTACCGCATCTGCGGTGTTCCGTAGATCTCGGAAAACCGTCCCAGATCCGGATCACACCAGGCTGTCCCCTCGTGATCACCGCTGTATTCCTTCAGACAGTACCGGATGATTGCTTCCACTGCCGCATTGTCTCTTTGTTCCACTTCACGGATCCTTGCCTTCATATCTTCTTCCCTTTCCTGTTCTTCCCGTTTTCTGTCCTGCCCGGTTTGTCTTTGCTGGTCCGGATATGGCAAAAGGAGCAGACTGTTCCTGCTCCTTCTGTACATTTTGCCGCTTACTCTCTGACGATTTCGCTCACCAGATCCGGATCCTTGGCTTCCGTAATCACATCCACCACTTCACTGCCCGCACCGGTTTTCGTCAGTTTGAAATAAATCTGCCCGTCTGCCGGATGGCTGTCATCCACGATCCAGTTGTAGCAGTCAATCTCCACATCGTAGTTCTTGCCGTTTTCCGTATTCGTGAAATACGTATCGAAAGGCAGGATGCTGTTGACCACATCCCGGGCCTGATGCAGCGCCGCTTCCACCGTATCTCTGCCGGCATCATCTGCCATGTTCAGATGAATCCGGAGCGTGGCGCTTTTCAGATTGTCCGTCACAGCCTCCACACCGCCAATGCCGGAGAGCTCCTGCTGAATCTGATCCAGCTGAGACTGTTCTATTTTCGGATTCAGGTCTCCGGAATCAAATCGGACACCCACCACCGGCTGATTCTGTTCCTCCATGGAAGTCAGCAGTACATATCCCACGATCACACAGGGAATCGCTATGATGATCAGCGTGATCCACACCAGCAGATGACCCTGCTTCTGCTTCGGCTGTCTGGGTGTTCTGACCTTCCGCTTTCTGCTGCCTGAGGTTTTGTTTGGTTCTGCCATCGCTTCCTCCTGTCAACGGTCAGTATACCATACCGACTGCACCTGCGTCCTTCGCGGTTTCTTACCGTTTTGCAAGTTCTTCCCGGATCAGCTCGTTGGTCCGTTTCGGGTTGGCTGTTCCACGGGACTTCTTCATCACCTGGCCCACCAGGAATCCGATGGCTCTGTCCTTGCCTGCCTTGTAATCCTCGATGGACTTCGGGTTGGCATCCAGCACCTCGGTGACCAGTGCCAGAATTGCACCGTCGTCACTGACCTGCTTCATGCCCTTTTCTTCCACGATCACGGAAGGCTCCCTGCCGGAGGCCATCATTTCCTCGAAGACCGTCTTGGCCTGCTTGCCGGAAATCGATCCATCGCTGACCAGGTTCACCAGCTGTGCCAGATATGCCGGTTTAAGACCCGGATCGGCAAAGGTCCGGTTTTCCTTGTTCAGCCAGGCAGTCAGATCACCCATGACCCAGTTGGCTGTCTTCTTGGCATCCTTTGCCTCTTTGACCGCCGCCTCGTAGTAATCCGCCATGGCCGGATCTGCCACCAGCACCTGCGCATCGTATTCGCCCAGGCCATACTCCTTCATGAACCGGGCACGGCGCTGACCGGGGAGTTCTTCCATGTTCTCCTGAATGTCCCGGATCCAGGCGGGATCCAGCTGGATCGGGAAAATGTTGGGTTCCGGGAAATACTTGTAATCCACAGTCCCTTCCTTTTTCCGCATCAGCACCGTGGTCTTCTGACTTTCATCATACCGCCGGGTCGCCTGCTCCACCTGGCCGCCTTCATCCAGAATCCGGCTCTGCCGCTCGATTTCCGCAGCCACCGCCTTCTGCACATTGGCAATGGAGTTCAGGTTCTTGATCTCCGTCTTGGTGCCCAGTGTGTCATCCGCCGAAAGGGAAATGTTCACATCGCAGCGCATGGAGCCTTCTTCCATCTTCACATCGGATACGTTCAGATACAGCAGGATCTGCCGCAGGGTATCCACATACGCTGCCGCTTCCTGAGCGGAATGCATGTCCGGACGGGACACGATTTCCACCAGGGGGACACCCGCCCGGTTGAAGTCAATGTAGGTGCCGGAATCCCGGTGGAACTGCTTGGCGGTGTCTTCCTCCATATGAATGCGCTCGATCCGGATCTTCTTCCGTTCGCCGTCTTCCGTCTCGATTTCCACATAGCCGTCCCGGCCAACGGGATGGAACTGCTGGGTGATCTGGAATCCCTTGGGCAGATCCGAATAGTAATAGTTTTTCCGGTCAAACTTCACCAGAGGATCGATCTCGCAGTGCAGACCGGTGCAGGCTTTGATGGCCAGCTTCACCGCCTCCCGGTTCACGCAGGGCAGCGTGCCGGGCATGGCCAGGTCCACCACGCTGGTGCAGGTGTTGGCGGTTTCTCCGAATTTCACCGGCGCCCCGGAAAACATCTTCGTCCCGGTCTTGAGCTCGCAGTGGATCTCAATGCCGATGGTTGTCCTGTACTTACTCATGACGGCCCTCCTTCAGCAGCGCTTCCATACCCGCTGCCACATCAAACATTGTCTGCTCTTCAAAGGGCTTCGCGGCGATTTCCACCGCGAAGGGCAGGCCATCCTTCTTTCCCAGAGGAATGACCATGGAGGGATAGCCGGAGAAGTTTGCCAGCTGCATGTGCTCTTCCACAAACTCATCCTGTCCGAAGCGGACATCGCTGCTTTCCGCCAGCAGCGGGGCCACAGTGGGAGCCGCCGGACAGATCACGGCATCCACATTCCGGAACAGTGAAGCATAGGCCTCACAGATCAGCCGGCGGATCTTCTGGGCTTTCCGGAACAGCCGGTCCTGGTTTTCCTCGAACAGAGAATAGGAACCAATCACAAACCGGGCCCGGACATAGCTGGAAAAGCCGGCGGTCCGGGAAGCCGTCATTACATCTTCCACACTCTCACCGGGTTTGCGCACACCGAACCGGATGCCATCCAGGTTGGAGTGGTTGGCTGCAGCTTCACTGTTGGCAATGGTCTTGTATACCGGGGCAATCAGATCCATCAGCTGCTCCGGCATGGTCACATGCGTCACGTCTGCCCCTGCAGATTCCAGATCGCTGACGAGTTTCTGAAAGGCAGCGGCAATGGCCTCGTCCCTGAGGGCATCGGCAACCGTATCAAAGACTGCGATTTTCTTCCCGGCCAGATTCGGATTCAGGCAGGCTTCGTATTCCCCCACCGGTTCCAGGCTGCTGGTCATGTCATGGTCATCCCGGCCCGCCAGAATTTCCAGGGCAGCAGCGGCATCCTTCACGCTGGTGGTGAAATACCCCACATGATCCAGACTGGAGGCATAGGGAATGATCCCGTACCGGGAAATGCGGCCATAAGTCGGCTTGACTCCCACCACGCCGTTGTAGCTGGCGGGCTTGCGGACAGAGTCTCCCGTGTCCGTGCCAATGGCCAGGGGTGCGGCTGCTCTGGCTGTCAGCACAGCGCTGCCGCCGGAAGAACCACCGGCAATGCGGTCCTGGTCCCAGGCATTGTGCACCGGACCTGTGGCTGCGTTGCGGTTGGTGCCCCCCATGCCCAGCTCATCCATGCTGGCTTTGACCACCGGTGTGAAACCTGCATGTTTCAGCTTTGTCACAATGGTGGCGTCATAGACCGGGACATAGTTGTCCAGGATCCGGCTGCTGGCCGTGGTCCGGATGCCCTTCGTGCTGATGTTGTCCTTCAGGATCACGGGAATGCCTGCTTCGGGGGCATCATCCACGATGGTCACCGCGGCATTGAGTTCCGGCTGCAGTTCATGAATCCGCCGGAGACTCTCCTGTACACTGATTGTCTGTTCAAACGCCATTTTATTTCACCACCTTGGGCACATGCACGTGTCCCATGCGGATGTCTCCCGCATTTGCCAGAGCATCTTTCTGATTCAGCGTTTCGCACTCCACATCCTCACGCAGAAAGACCGTCGGCGTTTCAAAGGGCCAGATCATCGGCTCCACACCCTCTGTATCCACCTGGCTGAAAAGCTCCACCTGGGCTTCCACCGCCTCGAAGTCTTTTTTCAGCGCCTCTATTTCCTCATCCGAAAGCTCGAACTTCAGATCTGAAGCCAGCTTCCGGAAATATTCCGTACTGAATTTTTCCATGCAATTCCTTTCCAGTTGTTATCCCGCCGTCACCATTTTCAGCTCTTTGCTCTGGGACAGACGGTGCCCCAGGGCATAGGGCTCGTCATTGTTGATGATTGTGACATGATACTCCACATCCGTATCGGTGAAAGTTCCGAAACTGTTCTCCACAGCCTGGGCGGCTGCCATGACCTCCGAGAGCATTTTCCCGTGGGTCGTGATGGTCAGATCCAGCCGGCTGGGCTCATTGTTGAGCAGCCGGCAGGTGCCGGTGACATAGGTGTTGTTGGAGAGGACGGAACGCACATCATCCTTGAAGGTGGTGAATTCCTGAGCCAGTTCGGGGGCATCTGCCGTGAACTGCGCTGAAGGAACCGTCACATTGGTCTCCTTCACGGCTGTGAATTTTCCCTGAGCCGATCCCTGGGCAAACCAGCCTTCCATCACATATCCCCCATTGGATGCCGCTTCCGAGGTATCCAGCCGGTAGGCTGCTGTCAGGATGGGGACCCGGCTGGAGACTTCATTGAACCGCTCCCGCATGTAGGTCACCAGCTTGCTGGAGGTGACTTCGATGTAGCTGCGCAGCTGTTCGTCCCCGATTTTGTGGTCTTCCCCATTCTGAGACAGTGTGTCATTGACCACCAGACCCAGAGAAATACCCGCCAGCGTATCGCCTTTGTACCAGTCCACTTCATAGATATCCACCAGAATGATGGCGCCCTGCACCACGCCGTTTCCCGTATCGAAGGCCTCGTTGTTATTGGGGTTCAGGCCATTGGGGTTGTCATCCCGCAGCGTCCCCAGCAGACCCCGGGAGCCATCGGTGGCGTCCAGTTCATCGAAATCCAGGAAGGTATGGGTCCGGAAGGCCACATCCGAAGGCGGAAAGTACTGCCTGGACAGATCCATCAGTCCCCGCTCCGCCTCGAACCGCACATCTTCGCTGCCCAGCAGACCGATGTGCTTGGCGGTGCTGTCGGAATTCGCAAAGGGCTGGGCGGCCCGGTAATCCGCCTGTACGGATGCAGCAGAATCCGCCTGACAGCCGCTCAGGGCCAGCAGACCCGCCAGAGCCAGCAGACCTGCGCTACGCCGCATGTCCGGCCTCCGCCAGAAACGTCTCTTCCGGCATGGTTTCCACACCCAGATCACGTGCTTTGGCCAGTTTGCTGCCGGCGTTTTCACCATATATCACCAGGCTGGTTTTTTTCGATACCGATCCGGCTACCGTGGCCCCCAGGGATTCCAGCAGCTTCTTTGCCTCACTGCGGCTCATGCCTGTCAGCGTACCGGTGAGCACCACAGTCTTGCCGGCAAAGAAAGAATCCGCCGGCGCTGCTTCCTTCTTCTCCTGGGTCATGTTCAGTCCGGCGTCCTTCAAAGCCGCCAGCAGCTGCCGGTTGGCAGGCTGGGCAAACCAGGTGGTCAGACTTTCCGCCGTGGTCCGGCCAATGAATTTCACCGCAGCCAGTGTCTCCTGATCCGCTGCCATGACGGCATCCATGGAACCGAAGGAGTCTGCCAGCAGACTGGCTGCCTTTTTTCCCACCAGCCGGATTCCCAGACCGAACAGCAGATCCGCCAGGGGCCGCTGCCGGCTGGCATCAATGTTTGCCAGCAGTTTGTCAAACCCCTTGTCGCTCCAGCCCCGGAGAGCCAGAACATCCTGCCGCTTTTCAGCCAGATGGTAAATATCCGGAATGGTATCCAGCAGATGGGCTTCATGAAGCTGCGCCATTTTCTTTTCACCCAGTCCGTCAATGTTCATGGCTTCCCGGCTCACGAAATGAATCAGGCTGCCCAGCACCTGGGCCGGACAGTCCGGATTGGTGCAGAAATGATCTGCCTCCCCCTCCAGCCGGATCAGCTCGCTGCCACACACCGGGCAGGTTTTCGGGAACACATACGGGATCTGACTGCCGGTGCGGCGCTCCTTCACGCTGGCAATGACCTCCGGAATGATGTCCCCGGCCTTGCGCACGATCACCGTATCCCCGATCCGCAGATCCCGGTCCCGGATCAGGTCTTCATTGTGCAGACTGGCAGCCGACACCAGTGTGCCGGCCACCCGCACAGGTGTGAGCACCGCATTGGGTGTGGCCACCCCGGTGCGGCCGATGGTCAGGAAGATATCATCCAGGGTTGTCTGCACCTCCTGCGCCGGAAACTTGTAGGCAATGGCATACCGGGGGGTTTTGGCATTCAGTCCCAGAGCCGCTTCCTGTTCCAGACTGTTCACCTTGATGACCACCCCGTCGATTTCATAGGGCAGACTGGCCCGCTGTGCGCCGGTCTTTTCAATGAACGCCCAGATCTCATCCACCGTGTCACACACCGAGAAATCCATATTCACCGGAAAGCCCAGCTCATGCATCGCCTGCAGTGCCTGGCTCTGGGTCCGGATCCCGTGCTCCGGTCCGTTCTGGTACCAGTACAGGAAGATGTCCAGATTCCGGCTCGCTGCCACAGAGGTATCCAGGTTGCGGATGGATCCCGCTGCGGCATTGCGGGGGTTGGCAAAGAGCGGAAAATGCAGTGTGGTCTGCAGTTCGTTGAGTGTCTCAAAGCTTTTTTTCGGCATATAGACTTCTCCGCGGACTTCCACAAATCCCGGTTCGTCAATATACATGGGAATCGACCGGATCGTGCGTACATTGGCGCTGACCACTTCGCCGGTCATGCCGTCTCCCCGGGTCACTGCCCGGATGAACCGGCCGTTTTCGTAGTGCAGGGCCATGGCCAGACCATCGTATTTGCACTCCGCAACAAACTGCGCATCCGGATATTCTTTCCGGATGCGGGCGACAAACTCCTCCAGTTCCTGCCGGGAAAAGATATCTCCCAGGGACAGCATCCGCTGTCCGTGACTGTATTTCTCAAATCCCGGCAGCACGGCACCGATGACCCGCTGCGTGGGAGAATTGGGATCCGCCAGTTCCGGATGCGCTGCCTCCAGAGCCTGCAGTTCATGCATGAGCCGGTCATACTCCTGATCGGTCACCGTGGGCGCATCCTGTATGTAGTATTCTCTGGCGTAGGTTTCCAGCTGCTTGCGCAGCGCTTGTATTTTCAGGGCTTCATCCATTCAGCCACCATTATCCTTTCACCTTCTGAAGCGAAGGGTGATTCATATTCAGTTTCCGGACACCGTTGGGATGACCGAACGCCACGGACACAATGTCCTTGTTCACCTCCCGGACGATTCCCGGCCCATACACTGCATGTTCCACATGATCGCCCTTGCGCAGCCTGACAGCGGGTTTTGCCCGGGCACTGCGGGAGCGTCTGGCGGAACCGGCCGGGCTTTTGTGAACCGGATAGTTGTCCAGCGGCGTGGCCTCCTGCTTCACATACTCCTCAGGTATTTCCTGAATGAACCGGCTGGGTGTCTTGTGCCGGTCCAGCTGGAAGCTGTAACCGTTGTTCCAGGACAGATACAGTGCCTGTTTCGCCCGGGTCATGGCCACGTACATCAGCCGGCGCTCTTCTTCCAGGCCTTCCTTGCCGGATTCCTCCATGGCCCGGCTGGAAGGGAACACCCCTTCATTCAGGCCGATGATGTGCACCTGCTCGAATTCCAGCCCCTTGGCTGCGTGCACCGTCATCAGGGAGACGGCATTCTGGCTGTCTTCTTCCCGGTCCGTGAACAGGGACAGATCCTGCAGGTAATCCTCCAGAGTCAGCTCCGGATTGCGTTCCAGCGCCTGCTGAATATCCTTCCGCAGCTCCTCGATGTTCTCCAGCCGGTCTTCTTCCCTGGTCTCCTTGAGCATTTCCATGTAGCCGGCTTCATCCGCAATGCGCATCATGAGCCTGTCCAGGGGGACTGTGCCCCGCAGCGACTTCATTTCGTCCACCAGTTCCACAAAAGGAGCGAATTTCCGGGCTGTGGAGCCGGAGACGGACTGGGGATCCCGCAGCACTTCCAGCATGTTGATGCCCCGTTCATGGGCTTCATTCTGCAGCTTTTCCACGGTTTTGGCGCCGATACCCCGCCGGGGCACATTGATGACCCGCATCACTGCCAGATCCAGAGACCGCTGCTGCGGATCCTGGGGATCGGGTTCCGTGATCAGTTTCAGGTAGGACAGCATGTCCTTGATCTCCTGCCGTTCATAGAACCGGACGCCGCCATATATACGGTAGGGAATCCGCAGTTTTCCCAGGACCCGTTCTATGCCCCGGGAAAGATAGTTGGACCGGTAGAGCACGGCGATGTCGCTGTACTGCAGGCCCTCTTTCCGGGCACGGGTGATGTCCCGGGCAATCTGCAGCGGTTCCTGGGCATCTTCCCGGGCTTCGAAGGTTTCGATTTTCCGGTCAGAGGCAATCTGTGAAAACAGATTTTTTTCGATCCGCCCGCTGTTGTGGGCAATCAGAGCGTTGGCTGCATCCAGAATGGTCTGTGTCGACCGGTAGTTCTGGTCCAGGATCACGGTTCTGGTATCCGGAAAATCCCGGGCAAAATTCAGGATGATGCCCACTGCCGCGCCCCGCCATGTATAAATGGTCTGGTCCGGATCTCCCACCACACATAGATGGGCATCCGGGCCCTTGAGCAGCCGGATGATGTCGTACTGCACCGGATCCACGTCCTGGAACTCATCCACGTGGATGTAGTCCAGCCGGTTCTGCCATTTTTCCCGGACTTCCGGATCTGTTTTCAGCAGGTCCCGGGCTTTCAGCAGCAGGTCATCAAAATCCAGGGCTTTCATCTCAGCCAGCTGGTTTTCGTACCGTTCATAGATTTCGGCTTCCGGTCCGTCCCAGTCCTTTCTGGCTTCCCGGGGGGTGAAACCGGCGGTTTTCCAGCCGGAGATCCGTCCCAGCACCCGGGCAGGCGCAAACTCCGTCCGGTCCAGGTCCAGATCCCGGTAAATGGGACGCAGAATGGATTTCTGATCATCCGCATCCAGAATCGTGAAGGTTTTGGGATAGCCCAGTGACAGGGCATCTTCCCGGAGAATGCGGACACAGAGAGAATGAATGGTGGATATGCGCACATCCCGGGCATCTTCCTGCAGAATGCCCTCCAGGCGTTCTTTCATTTCCCGGGCTGCTTTATTGGTGAAGGTAATGGCGAGAATCCGCCAGGGGCGCACGCCTGTCTGGACCAGATTGGCGATCCGGGCCATGAGAACCCGGGTTTTTCCGGAACCGGCGCCGGCTATGATGCGGACATCCTGATCCAGGGTCAGAGCCGCTTCTTTCTGAGGGGTGTTGAGGGAATCGATTACAGTACTCATTTTCTATATCACCTCCTGTCAGTATACTATTGCCCCGCAAACTCAGGCAAATCGGCGGACAAAGGGAAAAAGCCGTCCAGGCGGCTTTTTCAGACGGTATGATTCTTTTTCCGGATGGTCAGGTTCATCTGCACATCCCAGGGACTGTGGCAGTCCACAACCGCATCTCCCTGGTATTTCCGGTAAGGTCCTCCATAAAAGGAAACACTGGAGGAAATGATCCGGTTGTCCTCCAGCCAGCTGCAGGCCAGAGAGAACAGTTCCGCAGGCACATCGCCAATACGGCATTCCTGCACATAGACTCCGCAGCCGCCGGGTTCCGGGACCAGTCTGGCTGCCAGGGTGTCCGGTTCGTATTTCCAGCAGGGAGACAGGCTGTCCGGCACAGGCTGTTCATAGTCATCCCCGGGACTGAGAATGGCAGCATACTGACTGGTACAGGCTGCCGATACGGTCAGGGGAAAATGGCGGGTGAAGGTATCATTGGCGGGAGCTGATGTCATGGGCATTCGGACAGGAGGGGTGCCCGCAAATGCCGACACTTTCCAGGTGATCAGCCCGGCCATGATCAGACAGAACAGAAACTCCACGCCTTCCTGGAAGGGCAGCATGGCGGCAAGGGCCAGCAGGCAGAATGCCTGGATCCAGGACCGGTACATCGTCATGTCACTCCTCCTTTCCGGCGATGACGCCCGTGGGCGGCTGACTCATGTACAGTGTTTGTATGATTGACTCAAGTATAGCGCTTTTATATTAAGAAAAACCGAACAGTTTTCGAAGGAACTCACCAATCTTTGTCAATGAGCGCAAATGACCGGACTCCCGTCATATTCTGTTCAGCAGTGATAAAGCAGTTTTTGGCCGCCGGCTGCAGATGCCAGCGGTTACCGGTCTATGTTACTATGGAACGTGGTGATGCACATATGAAAAAACTGAAAAAAACAAAAAAGGAAACCCGGAAACCTTCCGGGGACCCTGATTATCATACACAGATACAGCCGGAAGAGGCTCCAGCCGCTTCAGACAGCCTGCAGGATCCCTTTGCAGGAACCGAAGGAGCCAGCGAGCACTTCCGCCAGCCCGATCCGGCAAAGAACCGGAAACGGCGGAAGAAAGCCGCAGACAGCGAAGGCCGCAAATGGCCGGATTTCCTGCTCTGGGGGCTGGCCACCCTGCTCTCGGTGCTCTTTTCTGTGCTGCTCTACCAGATGGGCATGCTCACGATCCAGATCCTTCTGTGCATCTGCGTGATCCTGCTGCTGGTGGACCTGATCCTGCTGATCCTGCTGCTGCGGCGCACCCGCACCCGCTGGACCACCTGGATCTGGCGGATTTTCGCCCTCATCATGAGCGGTGCGCTGGCTTTTGGCAGCTTCACAGTCTACAACACCTATCACGCCCTGAGCACGATCACCGGTTCCGGTTCCACAGCCTCTCTGCTGAAAGTGGACCTGCTGGTGCCGGAAGACTCCTCTGTGACCAAAGTCACGGATCTGGCGAAAAAGAAAGTGGGGTATTCCACCCGGGCGGATGAAACCGTGGTGGCCTACGCCCTGAATCAGATCAGCACCCAGATCAATGAAGTGGAATATGTGGACTACAGCGACTACAGCCAGCTCTACGACGACCTCCGGGACGGAACCATCGACGCCATGCTGCTGCCTGCCACCCGGTACAACTTGCTGGAGGAACAGTACAAGACCCTGAAAAAAGACACCCGGGCGATCGCCCAGTATGAAACCACCCGGAACATGGCTGCCACCTCGGATTCCACCCTGGACATTTCCCGGGAACCCTTTGTGGTCTATGTCGCCGGCATCGACGCCGGAGATGATCCCTCCATTGACGGACGCAGCGATGTGAACATTCTGGTCATGGTGGATCCAGTAAACAACTCCATGACCACCGTCTCTGTTCCCCGGGACAGCTATGTCCCCAATCCGGCCTACAACAACGGCTCCGACAAGCTGACGCACCTGGGCAATGATGGCGCAGACAACTCGATTCTCGGTCTGGAAGAAGCCTTCGGCATCGAAATCGACTACTACGCCAAGGTGAACTTCCAGTCCCTGATCCACATCGTGGATGCCCTGGGTGGCGTGGAAGTGGACGTGAAGCTGGACTTCACGGAACAGGATGAAAACCGGTCTTTCAAGAAGAAGGATCTGATCACGCTGAAAAAAGGAAAGCAGGTCCTCAACGGCAAGGAAGCTCTGGCCTATGCCCGCCACCGGAAAACCGAAGGCTATGGCACCACGGGACGGGAAAACGCCCAGCAGGACATCATCCGGGCGATCATGAAAAAACTCACCACTGCCGAAGGCATTGCCAGGATCAACCAGCTGATGGACGCCGCCCAGAAATATGTGGCCACGGACATGCCCCTGCCGGCCATCCAGAAATTCATCTCTCAGCAGCTCAAGGATGTGCAGCCCTGGACCGTGGATTCCATGACGCTCAAAGGCGGCGCGGATGCCACCCTGACCACCGTCTCCATGCCCTCCCTGCCCCTGTCCTGCTATCTGCTGTCTCCTCAGGACATCAGCAAAGTATACAACGCCTATGCCCGGATGTTCGATGATTCGAAAATGAAGGACTTCAGCTTCGATCTGACAAAGGATCCGCAGCCGAAAATCAGTTATGCGGTGAAGCAGGAAGTGAGCGAATACATGATCACCTCCGCCGACGCGGACAAGCTGAGTCCCTACTCTGTGTACTACGGCATCGGCCGCGTGGACTCCAGTTCCGCCAGCCGCAGCGAAACAAGGGCCCAGGAACAGGCCATTGACATCGTCGTGCCCAGCTACACCCCGCCGGTATACGTGCCGGAGTATGTGGACCCGGGTCCCGGATACGTGGAACCGGAACCCGACCCGGTACCCACCCCCACACCGGAACCTGAACCGGTCCCCACCCCCACACCGGAACCTGAACCGACTCCGACACCCACACCGGATCCGGGAACCGGCACCGATCCCTCGGGATCCGGCAGCACGGGCGGTGAAAGCACCACTGGCGAATAATGCAGGACTCAAAGCCCGCCGGCCTCATCACCGGCGGGCTTTTTCTGCCACTGCACCGATCTGTTCCTGCCGTCATCCCACAGGACACATCTGTTGACGCCAGCCGGAAATCGTGGCAGGATACAGCAGCTGCACCCGGGCTGCAGACTTGTTCCAGCCGGGCTGGCAGACTGGTTTCCGCTGGAATCCGGCATCAGGAAACCGCTTTCCCGTCACACCATGACGGAAATGTAAGGAATAAATCCGGAATTGTGGTAAATTTTTGACAATTGTGCGTAAGTTTCAGAGTACCATAAACTGGAAAGCGGAAAGGGGGGCGCTATATGCACAGCAGACTGCCGAAACTGCCGGATGGCCGGTCATCCGGGATCCGCATCAGACGGACCATGCGCTGGGACAGGCTGGCGCTTCTGACAATCGCAGCCTTCATTGCTGTCATGGGCTTCCATACCCTGGAACAGTTTTTCGTCCATGACACCTATGCCTTCATTTCCCCCGAAAGTGAAGCCGAAAACCACGCCCCCATGATCGCAGACTACGCCGCCAAATACGGCATCCAGGACTACACCAGGTGGCTTGTGGCCATCGTGGATGTGGAATCCGGCGGCCAGGGCGAAGACGTCATGCAGTCCAGCGAATCCCTGGGGCTGTCTCCCAATTCCCTCAGCACCCCCGAAAGCATCGACCAGGGCTGCTCCTATTTCTCCTCCCTGCTGCAGAAATCCGCTGCCCTGGGCACCGATTTCGACTCCGTCCTGCAGGCTTACAATTACGGCTCCGGCTATCTGGATTACGTGGCAGCCCATGGCGGTGTCCACACCCAGGAACTGGCGGAAACCTTCGCAAAGGAACAGGCAGAAGGCAAAAAGAAGACATACATGAACCCCGTGGCTGTGAAAGCCAACGGCGGCTGGCGCTATGACTACGGCAACATGTTCTACGTGACCCTGGTTCACAACGCCGTGACAGAAGAATGACCATCAACCGGCTCTGAGGCCGGTTTTCTTTTTTTGCCGATGCGCCGCAGCAGCGGCTGTGGCAGGGCGTAAAAAAAACCGCATCTATTTCGATACGGCTTTATATGCAGTTATCATCGCTCCCGTTCGTAGCTCAGGAACACCAGACCATCGCTTTCCGCATGACGCTTCAGCTTCAGATCCAGCGGCTGTCCCCCGGGCTTGAACAGCCTGGTACCGGATGCACCAATCTGCGGAACAATGACCAGCTCATAATAGTCGATCTGATCGGTCTTCATCAGCTGACTCACGGTCTTCGGTCCCGCAAGCACCCAGATGGTGCTTCCTTCCTGCTCCTTCATCCGCCGCAGACACTCTGCCGCATTTCCGGTTTCATAATGAACACCGCTCTGACCCGTTTTTGGTCTGGGGCTGAGTACGGTAATGTTCTCTTCTGTTTTCAGTCTGGATTCCAGCTGCTTCCAGGTCTGATGGTCAAACAGAAATGTCTGCCCCTGCGTGTCCGGCAGCCAGTCCAGGTTTTCCACCAGGCAGCCGTCCACCGTGACAGCCGTAAACAGTCGGGCTTTTCTCATGACTGGGGCACGAATCCCGACTGCCGGATGCAGTCTTTCAGGTACGGCATGTACTTCTCATCATTGGCAATGACATGAATGTACAGATAATCTTCATCCTTCCGGATCACGGCTTCCAGTACCTGGAACCCGTCTTCTTCCCAGTCATCCATCCACAGCATGCCACCCTCTTCCAGATGCGGCTCCTGATCCATCACCTGGGCTTTTCCCGTGAGAATGTGGTCGTCTTTGGAAGCCTGGATCAGCCAGGACCATTCCCCTTCCTCTTTGTAGGGAGCCATGAGATTCACGGAATTCGTCACCGGATCAAAGCTTCTCTCCGCTGCACCTGGCGCCACCACCTGACAGTCGGCAAACAGATGATACACATCCCGCTGACGGTACTGGACGGCGGGTTCCTTCATTCGGGGGCAGTCCTTCAGCCTGTCTTCCCGTCCCAGCAGATTGACCAGCAGAAAATATGTGTTGACAGGCAGCGGCAGTTCCGGGTCCTTCTCATGGGCAATCTCCAGATAGTCGCAGATTTCATTGGCTGTCTTGATGGTGGCATCGTTCATGACGGTGTACTCCCCCACCCCTTCCTTGGCCAGCAGCGTCAGGGCTGCATTGCGGTAGAAACGGGCGTCCCGGTCCCAGTCGTTCCAGACATAGAACCAGTCCATCAGATCATCCAGGTCCATGGACTGGAATTCCCTGCGGCTCAGAGGTCCGCGGCTGGTGAGAATCTCATCGTCTCCGGCTTTGGGCAGGTAATAGGTTTCGTCATACAGATAGTTTTTCCGGCGGAAATCCGGATCGGTCAGAATGAGATTCCGGATATAGTCCAGCTCGTTTTCGTATACGTGATGCAGCCGGTGAAAATCTTCGTCACTGGCGTATTCCAGATCGTCGATCAGCTCATACTTGCCCGGCTGCTCCTCTTCGATGTCCTTGAAGATATCCACGCAGAAGGCATGGAATCCCGCGCCGGCATGACGCGTATTGGCTGTCAGCGTCAGCTCCCGGTCACCCTCCGTCACCAGAATCTTGCCCTGGGGACAAACCAGGATCTCCACTGTATCCTGCCGTTCTTCCGCCTGGATGCCTTCCCGTTCGCAGATCGCGCCGATGATCTGATACAGTTCTTCTATTTCCTTTTCGCTTCGGTCTTTGCAAATCAGCTGTACAAACATGCTGTTCTCCTTCTTTCCATCCGATCAGTCAGTGTCTGTGAGTCAGAGCCGGATTCCTCCGTCTCAATGAAAAAGACAGGATCATGCATCCTGTCCTACTGGTCCGTGACGGCAACCACTTTCCACACAGATGCCGGCTCTCCGGCTTCCCGGTCCGCGGTCACATCCGCCTGATCCACATAATGCACATCGTCCAGTTTGATTATCGTGCATTTTGCATCGGTTTTGAATTGAGATGAATCCGGGCTGTCTGCATAAGTCAGCTTCACCTGCCAGGTATAGCCGGGATATGACTGATCCATATAGGTCACATCTTCCTGCTTTGGCTGACTCAGTTCCACCTTCGTCACTTCCGGCAGCGCACCGGGCCCCTGTTTGCTGCGGATCTCGGGCATCACATGGTAGTAATAATACTTCGCATACTCCCGGAAAGCATCCGCACTGGCAGAGGGAATCAAATCCAGTCCTCCGATGTCTCCTTCTTCTTCCTTGTTGGACAGAGTGAAGAAATCCGCCAGAAAGTATGTGGCGGCTGCCTGCGCCCGGGCTTCTTCGCTGCCGTCCTTCAGGGAAGCACTTAAGGCATCATAGGTTTCGGCGATATAGGCAGTGGGTTTCTCCGGGGCAAAATACACCGGGTTTTCCTTTACGGTATAGGTTTTCGTTTCTTCCTGCAGCGTATCCTCTGTCTGTTCCTTCTCTTCCGGCACCAGCATGGAACAGCCGGAACACAGAGTGGCACACAGCAGAGCTGCCAGCAGGGATTTCCTTCGATTTCTTTGCACGGTGTGATTATATCACGGCCAAAGCAAGTACAATAGGATTCAGAGACAAAGGAAGTGAAGACATATGAACCAGATCGCCAGCGGCTGGGAAGAATACGAAGTCATTGATACAGGAAACAAGGAGAAACTGGAACGGTGGAACAAAGTGGTGCTCCGCCGTCCCGATCCCGTGGCCATCTGGCCCATCCGGGATGAACGGGACTGGAAACAGGCAGATGCTGTCTACCACCGGTCCAACAAAGGTGGCGGTTACTGGGAGACGAAGAAACCGGTGAAGGAAAACTGGACCATCGGCTACCGGGACCTGCGCTTCAAGATCTCCCCCACGGGATTCAAGCACACCGGGCTGTTTCCCGAACAGGCCGCCAACTGGGATTTCACCATGGATGCCATCCGCCAGCGGAAAGCCGCCAGCGACAAACCGGTCCGGATCCTGAACCTGTTCGCCTACACCGGCGGGGCCACCATGGCCGCTTCCAAAGCCGGAGCCGATGAAGTGGTGCATGTGGATGCATCCAAAGGCATCGTTGCCTGGGCCAAGGAAAACATGCACATCAACCACCTGGAAGATCGCACCATCCGGTTCATCGTGGATGATGTTCTGAAGTTCGTGAAGCGGGAAATCCGCCGGGGCCGCAAATATGACGGCATCATCATGGATCCCCCTTCCTATGGCCGGGGCCCGAACCAGGAGCTCTGGAAACTGGAAGACCAGCTGTATGAACTGGTCAGCGAATGTGCGAAGCTGCTGAGCGATGAGCCGCTGTTCTTCCTGGTGAACTGCTACACCACCGGATTCCCCCTCTCCGCCATGAAGGAGACCCTGACCCGCGTGCTGACAGATACCCGGGGCGGCAGCGTGGAAGTGGGCGAGAATCTGCTGCCTGTCACCAAAGGCGGGGTGCTGCCCTGCGGCATTTTCGGCCGCTGGACCCCGAAGCAGTGATCTGACTTTCTCAGACCGCAGACAGACAGTCTGCGGTCCCAATCATGAAAATACCGGCTGACCTTCAGGAGGCAGCCGGTATTTTCATTGGGCTGTTCAGCGACCGCAACAGCCGGATTCACCGGAACAGATGAACCGGAATTCCCTCTCTGGTCAGCACACTTCTGTGCAGATAACAGGATCCCAGGAAGACCGCCATGGCGGTCCAGACAAAGGGTTCCGTGGCGCACACACCCCAGTATCCCGCAAAAGGCACCACGAACCAGGTGAACAGCAGCTTCCCAGCCAGTTCAATCACCGAAGACAACACCGGAATCAGTGTCATGAGCATGCTCTGCATGGAAACCCGAAGGTTGAGCAGGATCGCCAGCATGGGAAAGAACGGCACATTGGTGATCAGATACAGGCGTCCCGTTTCCATGACAAAGGGATCCGAACTGCCGGAAATCAGGGAAATCATGGCACCTGCGGCAAAGAACGTGAGGACACTCAGAACAATGGAATACAGAATGGAAATCCGGTTCGCAAAAGCGATGCCCCGCTCCACCCGTTCATACTTTCCGGCACCCATGTTCTGCGCCGCAAAGGATGACAGCCCAGAGACAGGGAGAAAACCGGCAGGTCCAGCACGGCAATCATCTTCCTGGCCGCCGTATGCCCGGTGATCCGCCGGGTTCCCATGGGATTGATCGCCGTCTGCAGGATCAGCGTGCCAATGGAGACAATGGAAGACATCAGTGCCATGGACAGGCCCATTTTGAGCAGCGACGCAACCATGGCCCCGTCCCAGGCAAAGTCGGAGACCGAAGGAATCAGCTCCCGTTTCTTCCGGAAAATCCACCCCAGACAGGCTACCAGGGAAATCAGCTGCGCAATCAGCGTGGCCCAGGCCGTGGCAGCCACACTGGCCTGCAGGCGGGTGATGAAGACGATATCCAGAACAATGTTGATCCCGCTGGACAGGATCAGTACATACAGCGGTGTTTTTGAATCTCCCGCTGCCCGCAGCAGTCCGGAAGCCAGATTGTAGTAAATGGTGATGATCAGACCTGCGCTGATGACAAAAATATAGCTGTATGCCGAAGTAAAGATATCCCGGGGCGTGCGCAGCAGCTGAAGAACGCCGGTCATGGACAGGCACATGATGGCCGAGATCACAACAGCTATGACAGTGGACAGAAGGATGGACAAGGCGACGCACTTACGGAATCCCCGGCTGTCCTGTGCCCCGTATTTCTGACCGGCCACCACACCGAATCCCTGTCCGAATCCTGTGGAGAAGCCCACAATCAGCTCAAACAGAGCCGCCACACTGCCCACAGCCGCCAGGGACTGATCCCCCAGATAATGGCCGATGATGACAGTATCCGCTGTATTGTACAGCGTCTGAAACAGCTGGGAGAAAAACAGCGGCAGGGCAAACAGGATCAGGGATTGTCGAATCGGGCCTGTTGTCAGTTCCTGGTTCATGGTCATACCTCGCTTTCCGCAGAAGACAAGGATACGCTTTCCCGCCTGAATCGTCCACCCGGGATTCAGGACAGTGTGCATATCCAGACAGCGTACATGATCGAGGAGAGATGAGACCGGAAACCAGACCTCCCCCCGTTTCCGGTTCCTGCTATACTGACACAAACACCTGCCCTCATCAGCGGCAGATGCCGGAAAAACCACCATCCGGAGTTTCCGGGAAAGGAGTACCTCATGTCCTCTGCACTGACACCCCCTGCCACCATCACCTTCGACTGTTATGGAACACTGCTGGATACCAGCCCTTTCCATGAACTCCTCGCAAAGACAGCCGTCAAAGCCGGAATCCAGCCGGATCTGGCAGTGGAAACCTTCACCTCCTGGGAAGACCGCCTCATGTACGGAGACCCGTATCAGGACTACGACAGACTGCTGCAGGAAGTCCTCGCCTGGTGTGACCGGCAGCTGAACACCGCTGTCTTTGTGCCTCTGCTGGAACAGGCACTGGAAATCCACCGCCATTTTCGTCCTTTTCCCGACGTGATTCCTGCTCTGCGGAAACTGAAGGAAGCCGGATTCCGGATCTGTCTGATGTCCAACACCACAGCAGACCTGATGGACAGCCACCTTCAGACCCTGGCGCAGCTGCCGGATGCCTGGCTGACGGCAGACAGCACAGAATGCTTCAAGCCTGACCTCCGGTTTTTCCGCCAGGCTGAAGAGACATTTGAACTCTGCCGGCATCCGCATATCCATGTGGCAAAAGGGTATTGGTGGGATATCGTTCCCGCTGCCAGACTCGGCTGGAACCGGATCTGGGTCAACCGCAATGCAGAACCTGCGCCCCGCCGGCAGGAAGAACCAGTCACGGTGATCCGGGATCTTTCCCTGCTGCCGGCGCTCCTGTCCGGCACTTCCCGGGACCAGCGGGTTGCATGAACAGCCTGTGGATGATCCTGTGATCAGCTGCACCCGCTTTCATGCCCGGATTCAATCGGTTTTCATACATTACAGGCAGAACCCCCTTTCCTGCAACAGATATATAATTTCTTGATAGGCTACGAAGCTCAGTAAAGCTAAGCTGCAACCAGTTGTTTCT
>NZ_CAJUPA010000008.1 GCF_910588395.1 uncultured Faecalibaculum sp.
CAGAAACAACTGGTTGCAGCTTAGCTTTACTGAGCTTCGTAGCCTATCAAGTTCTATTATGCGGACGGCGGCACGATGTTCGGTGACAACGGTCAGGACGCGGCTGCCGGCATCCAGTTCGACAAGCCGGATGCCACCGAGTATCTGGTGGCCCTGAAAAACAACAGCAACTTTGCGGATGACGCCGACGGCAAAGGCTATGCAGCGTTCTCCGAAAAGGAAACCGCCGTATTCTTCTCCGGTTCCTGGGACTATCAGACACTGAAAGAAGCCCTGGGCGATGACCTGGGTGCAGCCCAGCTGCCCACAGCCAAAATCGGCGGAGAAGACAAACAGCTGTACTCCTTCGCAGGTTCCAAAGCCATCGGCGTGAACCCCAACTGCGAAAACCAGGCGGCTGCCGTGGCATTTGCAGCTTACCTGGGCGGTGAGGAAGCCCAGAAAGCCCACTGGGAAGACCGCATGATCATCCCCACCAACACCACGCTGCTGGAAGACGAAGTCTTTGCCAAGGACATGCTGGTGAAGGCACAGAACGACACCGTGGACAACACAGCAAAGATCCAGCCCACACTGACGGAAATGGGCAACTACTGGAAGATCGGTGAAAACTTCGGCAAGGCTATTATGGCCGGCGATGTAACGGAAGCCAACGCAAAGGACAAAACCGCCGAGTTCCAGAAACAGCTGAATACCCTGACAGAAGAGTAAGCCCCTGTCCGCAAGAAAAAGACCTGCCTTGCCGGCGGGTCTTTTCTGAAAGGACGGCACATTGCATGCAGCATCACCGGCTGCAGCCCGCAGAGAGGAGGCACCATTGTGGCTCTCTTCAAGTCCAATCCCAATGACGAATTCTATACGCCCTATACCGTCTGGAACGCCCTGACAAAAGGGAACTGGAAAACCAGACTGTCCGCCGTGATCATGGGCTTCGGCCAGCTGGCCGGCCACCGGTTCATCAAGGGCCTGATGTATCTGGGTGTGGAAGCACTTTATATCTATTACATGGTTTCCCAGGGCATTGCCGAGATTGCTGCTCTGCCCGGTCTGGGGGAAGCCGAACAGGGCAAGGTGTGGAACGAAGCGCTGGGAGTGTATGAATACACCGCCGGTGACAACTCCGTGAAGATCCTGCTCTTTGGCATCGTGGCTCTTTTTGTCACCGCCGGTTTCATCGTCATCTGGCGGGCCAATATGAAAGGTGCCTGGAAGGCGCAGGTACTGCAGGAACAGGGAAAACCCCTGCCCACCTTCCGGCAGGACATTGCCCGGCTTTTTGATACCGACATCCAGAAAACCCTGCTGACGCTTCCGGTGCTGGGAATCCTGATTTTCACCATCCTTCCCCTGGTGTTCATGATCTCCATGGCTTTCACCAACTATTCCAAAGTGGGCCAGCATCTGGTGCTCTTTGACTGGGTGGGGCTGAAAAACTTCGGCGAGGTGCTGAACTTCGGATCGGACATCGGCTCCCAGTTCTGGAGCGTTCTGGGCTGGACCCTGATCTGGGCGTTCTTTGCCACGTTCCTGAACTACATCTTCGGCATGATCCTGGCACTGGCCATTAACCGCAAGGGCACCAGGGGGAAGGCCTTCTGGCGTTTCTGCTTCGTGCTCTCCATTGCCGTGCCGCAGTTTGTCTCGCTGATGGTCCTGCGCTCCGTGCTGCAGCCCCAGGGAGCGGTGAATGTCATTCTCCAGAACCTGGGCTGGATTGACCAGTCCCTGCCGTTTTTCACCAACGCCACCTGGGCCCGGGTGACGGTGATCGTCATCAACCTGTGGGTGGGCATTCCCTATACCCTGCTGGATCTCACAGGCATTCTGCAGAACATCCCCGGGGAACTCTATGAGTCCGCCCGGATCGACGGCGCCAGTACCGTCACCACGTTCTTCAAGATCACACTGCCCTACATGCTCTTTGTCACGGCTCCGAACCTGATTGTGACGTTCACCAACAACATCAACAACTTCAACGTCATTTACCTGCTTTCGGAAGGCAACCCCACGCCTGTGGGCCACACAGCGGGCAAAACCGATCTGCTGGTGACCTGGCTGTACAAGCTGACCATTGACCGGCAGGAATACAACATCGGTGCGGTTATCGGCATTCTGACCTTCGTGGTGCTGGCCATCGTATCGCTGGTGACCTACCGCAGCACCGGGTCCTACAAGAATGAGGAGGGCTTCATGTAATGAACGCGACTGTGAAAAAGCGTGTCAGCAACACGCTGACCTACATTGGCCTGTCCATTCTGGCCATCATCTGGGTGTTCCCCATTGTCTGGGTGGTGCTGTACAGTTTCTCCGCACAGAAAGGCAGCTATATTTCCACGATTCTTCCCAAAGCCTGGACAATTTCCAACTACACGAAGCTCTTCACAGATACCTCCATCCTGAATTTCCCCCGGATGTTCACCAACACCCTGATCATTGCCATCTGTTCCTGTCTGCTCAGTGTATTCTTTACCATTTCCGTGGCCTACTGCATGTCCCGGCTGCGGTTCAAGCTGCGCAAGCCTTTCATGAACATTGCCATGATCCTGGGGCTGTTCCCAGGCTTCATGGCAATGGTGGCAGTGTACTTCATTCTGCAGTCATTCGGACTCACAGAAGGGTCCATGATCAAAGTGGCACTGATTCTGGTGTACTCCGCCGGAGCCGGTGTGAAGTTCTATGTGGCCAAGGGATTCTTTGACACAATGCCCAAGGCTCTGGACGAAGCGGCGGAAATGGATGGCTGCACCAAGTGGCAGATTTTCACGAAGATTACCATGCCCCTGTCCAAGCCCATCATCATTTCCACAACGCTGCAGGCGTTCATGGCTCCCTGGATCGATTTTATTTTCGCCAAGGTCATCTGCCGGGCCAACGCAAACGAGTATACGGTGGCCATTGGCATGTGGCAGATGCTGGACAAGACCTACATCAACGACTGGTATATGCGCTTCCTGGCTGCTGCCGTGCTGATTTCCATTCCCATTGCCATCATCTTCATTTTCATGCAGAAGTTCTATGCCGATGGTATGGGCGGGGCGGTCAAAGGCTGATCTGCAGCCGGAACTGCCTGCTGCTTCTTTTACAGACGGATCCTGTTCCCGCAGGCTGACAGATTCGGCTCCTTTTGATTTCATCCATGTTTCCTTTCCATGATATGGAGCATGTCCGGTTTCCGGACGGAGAATGCAGCCTGCTGTGCAGGAATCAGAAAAACCAGGCGGATGCCTGGTTTCAGTCTTATGTGCTTCGGGAAACTGAATTCCTGTGGTTCAGGCTTTCAGTTCGGACTGGAGCTTCTGCACTTCACTGAGGCTCAGGCTGGTGGCCTGGGCGATCTGCTGAAGCGTGAGCAGACCCATCTGCAGCAAACCTTGTGCAGACTTCATCTGACCCTCTTTTCGCCCTTCCATTCGTCCTTCCTTGCGCCCTTCCATTCGTCCTTCCTTTCGCCCAATCTGGACACCTTCGCCGAAGATTTCTCTTGATACCTCACACATCGCCTTTTCCCCCTTTTCTGTATTCTTCATTCGTTTCATCAGTCTTCTCAGAAACCCGTTTCTAATTTTCTGCGGATCGGACTGCCGCAGATCATGCGCCAGATCTCCTGCTGCCTCCGGGCCCTCATACCGCAGGTTGAACAGCCGGATTTCCATTTTCTCCGGTATGATCCTTCCGGTAAAACTGTCCACCGCCTGGATGTTCACCACCGGCTTTCCCGGCAGAAACAGTGGACCTTCCATCCCCGGCAGGCTTGTGGCATCTGTCAATACAATCATATGACCTTTTTTCAGAAATGAATACTTCTTTCCCTGGGGCATTCTGTCCAGCACGATATGAGAACGGGATACGTCCAGTCTTCCATCCTCGATCACATCGTTCTGCATCTCCACGCTCCAGGATTCATCCTTTCCGTCATATCCAAATAGATCCGGCATGATGGACTTCGCTCCGGAGACTGTCTTCAGGTCCTTCTGGCTCTCCACGTGATGAAAGGGCCCTGTCTGTCTGTCGCAGACCGCGTCTGCAATCAGTGCCATATACATGTTTTTTTCCTCCGGGCTGCACAGCTTCACGCTGGCCCGGAAACAGATATCGCTTTTCAGCGGCAGTTTCTTCAGTCTGTCGATGTGTTTTCTGCCAAATTCTTCTGTTGTCACAATCACTTTCTCCTTTCCTTACTGGTTATATTCGCCAGATTCACGGGTTTTTGCGGAAGTTTATGGAAACCGAAACAAAATGTGACAAATATCTTTTTATGAACAGAAAATCAGACAATCTCAGACACACAGCCTTTTCCCGAAAGGCATCAAAACAGCAGAGGGGAAACGGCCTGTTCCGTTTTTTTACGAACAGCACATGGCGTCACAGGACGCATCATGAAAACAGAAAGCGGCGCGCTGCACAGACTGTCAGCGCCGGAAAGGAAAGACTATATGAAGAATGCAGCTGTACACAGCAATAGTCAGCGGCTCACTGAACGGCGGGCAGGACTGCTGGTTCCGCTGTTCAGTCTCCCCGGTGCCTGGGGCATCGGTTCAGCGGGACGGCCGGCAATCCGGTTTCTGGAAAATCTGCATCTGGCAGGGTTCACCCTGTGGCAGATTCTGCCCCTGGGTCCTGTGGGATTCGGGAACTCTCCCTATCAGCCCCTGAGCAGTTTTGCCGGGGATGAAATCTACATTGACATCGACGATCTCACCGAACGGGGCCTGCTGCCGGCTGTGGCGGCACCGGATCTGAATGCTGCCAGAGTGGATTACGCTGCAGTGCGGGCAGCGAAACTGCCCTGGCTGCGAAAAGCCTTTGCAGCCTTTGAACCGGATGAAAACTACAAAACCTTCTGCTCCCAGGCCTTCTGGCTGGAAGACTATGTCCGTTACCGGGTGCTCAAGGAGAAAAACGGTCTGCGGGCCTGGACCGACTGGCCGGAAACCGATCGGAACCGCCGGGACATTCCCGCAGAACTGGAACAGAAAGCGGCGTTTCACCGGTTCCTGCAGTATATGTTCTACACACAGTGGCAGCGGGTTCATGACTGTGCCAGGGAACTGGGAATTGACATCATCGGTGATCTGCCCATCTATGTGGGACATGACAGCGCCGATGTGAAATCCATGCCCGGTGCCTTTCAGCTGGAACCCGACGGCTCCCTGGCTGCGAAAGCCGGCTGTCCGCCGGACTGCTTCACCGAAGACGGGCAGCTCTGGGGAAATCCGCTCTATGACTGGGAACACGCGTATGATTTCTGGAAACAGCGGCTGTCCTGGAACGCCCGTCTCTATGATGTGGTGCGGATCGATCATTTCCTCGGCTTTGACCGGTACTGGTCCATTCCGCCCGCAGATTCCACCGCCCGCAACGGTCACTGGGAGGAAGGACCGAAGGAGATCCTCTTCGACCGCCTGATTCAGGACCTCCCGGACCTGCGGGTGATCCCCGAAGACCTGGGAGACAAGCGGTCCAGTGTGCAGACCCTCATGAACCGCTATGGCATGCCGAACATGAAAATCGCCCAGCATTCTCTGGGCCCCGCTGAAGAACGCCAGGAATTCCGGGTGCCGCAAAATGCGGTGATCTGCACCGGGGTGCATGACAATGAACCGGTTATGATGTGGCACAAAAACCAGAACCGGGTAGAACGGCAGCGACTGAACCGGATCTTCCGCCGTCTCGGACTCGCAGGATCCACCCCCGCAGAAAAACTGTGCCGCTATTGTCTGGAAAGTGAAGCCGCCTGGGCGATTCTGCCGCTGCAGGATCTCTGGTCTCTGGATGAATCTGCCCGCATCAATTCTCCGGGCACCTGCGGCGATCCCAACTGGCAGTGGCGCATGACGGATTTCGCCCTGCTGGAAGCCATGCTCCCGCGTCTTCGGCATCTGCTGAAGGTCACCGGGCGGATTCCGTACCAGCCGCAGAGATTATATCAATAGGGCAGCGCTGTTGCTGCCGATGCATGCCGGGGCCCAAACCTGAAGGGGGAGGGATCCGGCTTTCAGTTCCCGAAAATTGCGGGGATTTTGGAAAAGTGTGATAGAATGCACAGAATTCTTTGGAAAAACGTGACAGAATGCACACTTTTCCGAAATCTGGGATATTGAAAGCAATAAACAGGCATCCTGTTCAGTCGCTGAATGCGGTCGGCAGGATGCCTGTTCTGCAGATGGAAGGATGCGGATATCAGTTGAAATCCGGTGCCAGAGGATCCCAGATCAGATGCTGCTGGTCCTTGAGGGCATAGAACATGATCATATAAAAAGGAAGGTAGAGAATGTCGTCTTCTTCCTGCACATCAGCTTTGCAGAATACGATTTTTTCATGGAAGTTCCAGTCGGATACCTGCAGAGCTTTGTCCAGCGCCCTGTGTTTCCGGTAGTCATTGCCGGACTTGATTTCCAGGACATCAATGTACCGTTCATTCTGGATCACAAAATCCAGTTCGCCAATGGTTTTTGAATCGTAGTAGAACAAGTCCAGTCCCTTTGAAGTCAGAGCCTGGGCAAAAGCATTTTCCAGAATGCTTCCGGAATTGATGTCCAGTTCTCCCTGCAGCAGGGCAAACTGAATATTTCCCAGACTGGCTGCACAAAGCAGGCCGGTATCATTCATGAACAGCTTGAAGAGATTGCGCTTTTCATTCAGCCGAAGAGGAGTCACCGGCGCGGAAGTGTTGTAGCAGGGAAGGGCCACCCCGGCTTCTTCAAGCCACAGGAAGGCATTTTCCAGATTTCGCATCTGCGCACCTTTTCCCAGGGCATTCAGTCGGAAACGGCGGTTTTTGTCATCCAGCTGAGAGGGAATTGAATCGAAAATCTGACGGATTTTCAGACTCATCAGCCCCTGGGCATATTTGGAAATATCCTGCCGGTACAAAGTCAGAATCTGTTTCTGTATGTAGACCGTTTCTGTGATGTCCCGGGTTCGGACATAGGTCTGCACTGCTTCAGGCATACCTCCCACTACGATATAGGTTTCAAAGAGCCGCAGCATTCTGTCATGAACGGCTTCTCCCACGGACTGTCTGTGAAGAAAACAGTCTTTCAGATACTGAATGCTTTCCAGAGGATAGTTCAGAGCCCAGAGAAATTCCTCAAAATCCATGGGATACATATTGATCTGTTCTTCATAGCCCACAGGCAGGGATTTCACCGGTTTGTACTGGATCCCCAGCAGCGAGCCGGTTTCTATATACTGTGCAGATCCTTCTTCCACCAGAAACTTGACGGCGGTTCTGGCGGCCGGGCATTCCTGTATTTCGTCCAGTATGATCAGCGTTTTCCCGGGAATGATAGATTGTCCTGTATAGGCAGTCAGCTGAGTCAGAACTGTCTGCGCTGTTTGCTGGCGGAAAATCCGGGAAGCCCCGGGATCATTGTAGAAATTGATTTCGATGACAGATTCGTAGTTTTCCGCACCAAAATGCCGCGCCAGGGTGGACTTGCCAACCTGTCTGGCACCCATGATGAACAGTGCCTTGGAGCTGGCCCGTCTGTTTTTCCAGTCCAGCAGATCCTGATAGAGCCTTCGTTTCAGCATTGGATGCACCTCCATACACAGACAATATCCTGAAAACATGGAAAAAGCAGTATTTTTACTGCTTTTTCTCAAGAATAATCAGTCATTTTACTGCTTTTTCCAGAAATGGGCACGAATGCCGGTTTTCGGCTGGTCAGGCTGAAAGACGCTTTGTTTCAGCTTTTGAGTAAGTCTGAAGAGAAAAAGCGCCCTTGCTTTGCTGGTGTATAATAAATTTGATTGTTATTGACATCTGCCTAAATAGAGAAAATCTTGATGAAAGGATACATGATTATAATGGCTGAACCGCAGACTGCGACTTTCTCTTCCTCGTATACACTAAAGCGGGTTGCCCTGACATATCTGATCATATTCACCGTCATGAATATGGCCATCTACGGTTTTGGTTTAATTGATACAGGATTTCCATACACATTGTTTTTTCAGCTTACTATGTATGGTCTGACTGTATTCATAGTACAGAGAGGATTGAAATTGTCCACAGTTCAGATTTGGCAACGCTGCCATTCCTGTTCCTGGCTGATGATTCTTCCGGCTGTACTGTGCCTGGTATTCCTGTTTCAGGGAAATATATCTGAACACTTTTTTGAACTTCTGGAACAGACCTTTGTGATTGCCTTGCCTGAAGAATGGATTTTCCGCGGAATATATCAGTATGATCTGGAGAGGATATTCGGTAAATGGAAAGGCCTGATTATCTGCAGCTTCCTTTTCTCTCTGCTTCATATTCCCCGGTGGCTGTTCTGGGAGGATGCCCCTGTGGGGATTGTTCTATCACAAGTTCTGAGTGTCGCGATATCAGGGATCATATATGGCTTTTTCATGAATGAGACCCATAGTTTGCCCTTCGTGGTTCTGCTTCATGCGGTTACGAATATGCATTTTATTCCATGGGCATGGAAAGTCATTGTCTACCTGGCTTTGTTTGCCAGCCTGAAAATCTCTTCGTTCCTGCTGAGTAAGCAGGAATCCACTTTATCATGACTAGTGCAACTCTTGTCAGATGCAGCCTAGAGGCTGCTATGTACGGCAGGCCAACGCTCTGCCGTCCTGTCGCAAAGTCTCCATCGGCATAAATATTCTCCGGTACGGCATGGTGGGAAACGATTCCCGGCGGCAAGGTCTATAATGAAGAAGACATTGACGAATGAATTCAGGTATGAACTGAAGGAGGAATGCATATGCTTCGAATTGGAATGCTGACCAGCGGCGGCGACTGCCAGGCACTGAATGCCACCATGCGTGCGATTTACAAATCCGTGTCTCACAACGCGAAAGAACCTTTTGAGTTCTACGGCTTTGAGGATGGATACAAAGGGCTGATGTACAACAAGTACCGGATGCTCACGGCAGACGACTTCACCGGTATCCTCACGGTGGGGGGCACGATTCTGGGAACCAGCCGGGTGCCTTTCAAGGACATCCGCAAGCCGGATGAACAGGGCAATGACAAAGTGGAGCTGATGAAGCACACGTACAAGGAACTGGAGCTGGACTGTCTGGTGGTTCTGGGAGGCAACGGATCGCTGAAGACGGCGAATCTCCTGAGTCAGGAAGGGCTGAACGTGATTGCCATGCCCAAGACCATCGACAATGATCTGTGGGGTACGGACATGACATTCGGGTTCCAGTCTGCGGTGGATATCGCCACCAGAGCCATTGATGAGATTCACACGACGGCGTCCAGCCATGGCCGGGTGTTCATTGTGGAGATCATGGGGCACAAAACCGGCTGGCTGCCGCTGAATGCGGGCATCGCCGGTGGTGCGGATATCATTCTGCTGCCGGAGATTCCCTACAGCATGGACAAGATCGTGGAGGTCATCGAGAAGAAGAAGACCAACAATTCCGGCCGGTTCATGATTCTGGCTGTGGCGGAAGGTGCCATTTCCCAGGAGGACAAAAAGCTCTCCAAGAAGGAATACAAAAAGCAGCTGCAGAACTACATGTTCCCGTCCGTATCCTACAAACTGGCGGCGGAGATCGAAGAACGCACCGGCCGGGAGGTCCGGGTCACAGTGCCGGGGCACACACAGCGCGGTGGCATGCCGGATGCCTATGACCGGGTATTTGCCAGCCGGCTTGGTTCCGAGGGCGGCCGCATGATCTGTGAAGGGGCTTTCGGTTTCATGGTGGCGTACCGCAACCGGGAAATTGTCCGGGTGCCGCTGGAAGAAGCGGCAGGGAAGCTGAAGCTTGTGCAGCCGGATTCCACCATTATCCAGGAAGCCCGGATGCTGGGCATCAGTTTCGGAGACTGACATGCCCGCATTTCCGATGTTTGTGGATCTTTCGCAGAAATCGGTGCTGATTGTAGGTGGCGGTCAGATCGCCGCTCACAAAGTCAAAGTCCTGGAGCCCTTTGGCCCCAGGATTTTTGTGAACGCGCCAAAGATTCTGCCGGAGATCCGGGAAATGGCTCATGTGATTTGTCTAACGCAGGCGTACTGTCCGGCGGTGCTGGAGAACATCGATCTGGTGATTGCCGCCACGGATGACCGGGTGCTGAATGAACAGGTGGCAGAGGATGCCCGAAGGCGGCATCTGCCGGTGAATGTGGTGGATGATCCGGACCTGTGCGGGTTTTATTTCGGGAGCATGATCACGGAGGGGGATCTCTGCGTGGGGATCTCCACCGATGGTGCCAGCCCGGCTGCAGCCCGGGATCTGAAGCAGAGAATCCGTCAGGCGCTGCCGGCGGATGTGGCTGCTTCCCTGGCGGTGATGAAGGCTCTGCGCCCGCTGGTGAAATCGCTGTATCCCGACCAGAAACAGAGAAGCCGGGTGCTGAACCTGCTGACAGAGCGGGTTCTGATGGTGGATGCGGACTAAGCCGATGGTCACGCCCGGGTTTTGCAGCTGATTCAGAACAGGTACAATAAGGGGGAATGAAAGCGGCTTCATCCTGTTTCTTTGATTCGGGGAAAAAGCAGACAGCCTCTTTCACAGAGAAGGAGAAGGGTCATGTTTCTGTTTCAGCGAATCGAAGAACTGGGAGTCGGCGGCAATTCCGCCATGTCCGCCATTGCGGATTATATTCTGGAGGACCGGCAGCGGATCCTGGAAAAAAGCCTGCAGGAAGTCGCCCAGGAAACCTTTACCTCGAAAGCTTCGGTGGTCCGGTTTGCGAAGGGTCTGGGATACAGCGGCTGGAAGGCGTTTCTGAAGGAGTATCTGAAGGAGCTGAACTATCAGCAGCGGTTTGAAGCCGAGGTGGATTTCAGCTACCCCTTCACGTCCCGGGATACGCCGGCGCAGATCAGCCGGAATCTGCGGACGCTCATGGTGCAGACGCTGGATGAAACGCTGGAAAATCTGGATGAAGATGCCCTGACGCGGTTCGTGAATCTGATGCAGCGGGCAAACCGGATCGTGGTGTTCTGCGTATCTCCCCACACCTACAGCGCCCAGCTGTTTCAGCGGAAAATGATGACGATCCAGAAACCGGTCCAGGTGGTGCAGGCCCGGGAAATGGGCTTGACTGCCAGAAGCATGACACCGCAGGATCTGGCGATCATCATCAGCTATTCTGGCATGAATGTGGAAGCGGAACCCATGACTGTGGTGAATTATCTGAAGTCTCACCAGGTGCCGGTGGCGGCGATCACCAGTGCCGGCACCAATGACCTGCGCTGGGAGATCGATACGGTGCTGACGCTCACCACCCGGGAAGCGCTCTACAACAAGATTGCCACGTTTTCCACGGAGCAGTCGCTGCAGTATCTGCTGAATCTGCTGTTTTCCTGCTATTTTGCCCGGCAGTATGAGAAAAACCGGGTGAACAAAGTGGAAAGCGCCCGGGAGCTGGAGAAGCACCGGGGCCGCCCGGAAGCGATACACGAATAGATCTCAAGGCCGGTTCGAATTCAGGACCGGTCCTTTTCTGCTCCTGGGCAAGTCTTCAAAGCATGCTCTGTTTCATCCTGTTTTACCGGACAGGTCTCTTCAGACAGACTTCATGAAACTCTGTTTCAACCTGCCGGTCCTGCATGGAAGCGGTTTCTGCCGCAGGGTATTCTCTAAGTGCATCAAGGAAAGGCAGCCGGATCCGGAGCCGGCGGGCCTGAGAAAGTGAAGAAAAGGAGAAAGACCCACATGGCAAAGAAATACAGAAGCCTGGCCGAAGAAATCGTGAAGCTCATCGGCGGCAAAGACAACATCAGTGACGCGTACCACTGTCAGACAAGACTGCGCTTCAAACTCAGGGATGAGTCCAGGGCAGACGATGAAACACTGAAGAATCTGGATGGCGTTGCCAGCGTGATCCGCAACGCCGGTGTCTACCAGGTGGTGATTGGCACCCACGTGGCGGATGTATTTGAAGAAGTGGCAGAGGTGGCCGATCTGAAATCCAAAGGAACAGCGGCCGAGGAAGCCGGAGAGAAGAAAGGCATCCTGAGCACGGTCATTGATTTTGTGGCGGGTGTGTTTCAGCCCATCATTCCGGCACTGTCCGGCGTCGGTGTGGTCAAGGCGGTGCTGGCACTGCTGGTGGTCTTCCATGTCATCAACAGTGATTCCCAGACCTATGTGCTGCTGAACATGTTCGCGGATGCGGTGTTCTACTTCCTGCCGGTCCTGCTGGCGTTCACCGAAGCGCAGAAACTGAAATGCAACCTGATCCTGGCCGCAGGCACTGCCTGCATCATGCTGCACCCCACCTGGGCGGGACTGGTCGCCGCGGCGGAACCCCTGAACTTCTTTGAGTTCATTCCCTTCCAGCTGGTGACTTACGCCAACAGCGTCATTCCGGTGATCCTGGTGGTCTTCGTGCAGGCGAGAATCGAGAAGTGGCTCAACCGGGTTGTGCCGAAATCCGTGAATCTGGTATTTGTTCCCATGCTGGTGTTCCTGATCATGGGCACCCTGGCGCTGTCGGTTCTCGGTCCTCTGGGCAACATCGTGGGTCAGGGACTGGCTGTGGTCTTCAACTATCTGGCGGAAAACGCTGCCTGGGCACCGGCACTGCTGGTGGGCGGCCTGCTCCCGGTGATGGTCATGTTCGGCATTCACAATGGCGTGGCTCCGCTGGGTGTCATGCAGATGGCCAACCTTGGCTATGATTCCATCTTCGGCCCCGGCTGTGTCTGCTCCAACATGGCGCAGGCTGCTGCCGGTACGGTGGTTGCCATCCGGGCGAAAAACGCCAAAGAACGGCAGATTGCTTCTTCCGGTGCCATCACAGCCTATATGGGCATTACCGAACCGCTGCTGTACGGCGTCAACCTGCCGAAGAAATATCCCCTGATTGCTTCCATGATCGGCGGCGCCTGCGGCGGTCTGTATGCAGGCCTGACCCACACCCACCGGTTTGCCACCGGCAGCTCCGGACTTCCCGCCGTTCTGCTCTACATTGGCGACGATACCATGACTTTCTTCTACAACATCATCATCGCCATTCTGATTTCCGCCGCAGTCAGTGCCGTTCTGACCTGGATCCTGGCTAGCCGGTTCGAGAAAAAGGAAGCAGCCGAAGCGGCGGCTGCAGCGGACAAAGCCGCAGCGGAAGCTGTCACAGAGACCGTTGTGGTGGAAAAACCCGCTTCCGCCGTCATCCTGTCTCCGGTCGCCGGTGACATTCTGCCTCTGGAACAGGCCAAAGATGAAGCCTTCGCCTCCGGCGCTCTGGGACAGGGGGCAGTCATTGACCCGAAAACCGGTCTGGTGATCGCTCCCTTTGACGGCACGGTCACCGCCCTGTTTCCCACAAAACACGCCATTGGCCTTACCAGCCGGGAGGGCATCGAACTGCTGATCCATGTGGGAATCAACACCGTGGAGCTCAACGGCGAACATTTCGAGACCTTCGTGACCCAGGGCGACACAGTGCGCAGAGGGCAGAAACTGATCGGATTCGATCTGGAGAAAATCGCTCAGGCCGGCTACCCGACCCAGACCATGGTCATTGTCACCAACACCCCTGCCTTCGAGTCTGTCTCGGTGCAGGAGAATCCGGAGCTGCACTGAGCCCGTCAGAACAGAAAGGAAAGAGTGGAAGAAGATGTTTTACAGCGAGACAAGACCGTTCCCCGAATCATTTCTCTGGGGCGCATCCACATCCGCCTATCAGGTGGAAGGCGCCTGGAACCAGGACGGCAAAGGCCCTTCTGTACAGGATCTGCACAAGCCGGAGAAGTTCTCGGATTTCTCCGTGGCCAGCGATCACTATCACCGGTTCCGGGAAGACGTGGCGCTGATGAAGGAACTGGGGCTGAAAGCCTACCGGTTCTCCATCAGCTGGAGCCGGGTGTTCCCGACAGGTGCCGGTGACATCAACCCGCAGGGACTGCGGTTCTATCGGGATCTGATTGACGAACTGCTGGCAGCGGGCATCGAACCGGTGGTGACGCTGTATCATTTCGATCTGCCGCTGGCACTGCATGAGCAGGGAGGCTGGAGCCTGCGCAGCACCATTGACGCCTTCGAAGCCTATGCCCGGCTGATGTTTGAAACCTTCAGGGGCAAGGTGAAATACTGGCTGACGATCAACGAGCAGAATGTCATGATCAATCACCCGGCGGCGATGTACCCGGGCAACGTCCCCTCCCAGAAAGAGCTTTACCAGCAGAACCACCATATGTTTCTGGCTTCTGCCAGGGCGGTGAAGGCGCTGCGGGAAATCGATCCCGCGGCGAAGATCGGACCGGCGCCCAACATCATTGCGGTCTATCCGAAGACAAGCCTGCCGGAGGATGTGATTGCAGCGGACAACTGGGAAGCCATCCGGAACTGGCTGTATCTGGATGTGGCAGCCAAAGGGTATTACAATCCCCTGGCAGCCGCGTATCTGAAGGAAAAGGGGCTGTATCCGCACATGGAAAAAGGGGACCTGGAGCTGCTGGCAGAGAACACCGCAGACTTCCTGGGGCTGAACTACTACTCCACCGCCACGGTATCCGCAGCGAAGAACGATGGCCATGACCGTCAGCCCAGAAACGGCGACCAGCAGACCATGGTGGGAGAAGAAGGCGTGTTCCGGGCAGAGGAAAACGATGCGCTGAAAGCCACGGAATTCGGCTGGAAAATCGATCCGGTGGGCCTGCGCACCACCCTGCGGCGGGTCTATGACCGCTACCATCTGCCGGTGCTGATCACGGAAAACGGCATCGGGGGCCGGGAGGAAATCGCGGCGGACGGACAGGTGCACGACCAGTACCGGATTGCCTACCTCACCGCCCACTTCCGGCAGGCGCAGCAGGCGCTGATGGATGGCGTGGATCTGATGGGATACTGCCCCTGGGCGTTCATGGATCTGGTGAGCACCCACCAGGGATATCAGAAGCGGTACGGATTCGTGTACGTGGACCGGGGAGAACTGGATCCTGGCACAATGAACCGGA
This sequence comes from uncultured Faecalibaculum sp., assembly GCF_910588395.1. GTDB lineage: Bacteria > Bacillota_I > Bacilli_A > Erysipelotrichales > Erysipelotrichaceae > Faecalibaculum. The sequence continues at coordinate 14,877 of NZ_CAJUPA010000008.1, forward strand.
TCAGAAAAGACAGCTTTGACTGGTATCATGGCGTCATAGAAACCGGTGGCCGCTCTCTGCCGGAAAACTGAACCGGCAGCAGCGGTATCAGAAGTATCAGAAACAGGAGGACTGAAATGAAACAGAAAACACTGGGAACAACAGACATCCAGATTCCGCCATTGTGTGTGGGAACCATGGGCTTTTCGGAAAATCCGGAATCTGCCAGAGGATGGAGCGTGGATTACGCCACCAGCCGGGATATTGTGAAAGCGGCACTGGATGCGGGTCTGAATTTCTTTGACACAGCCCCGGTGTATGCGGATGGATCCAGCGAAAAAGCCCTGGGACAGGCGCTTAAGGACCTGCAGGTCCCCCGGGAATCGGTGGTAATCTCCACCAAGTTCTACCCCAGAAGCCAGGAGGAAATCGCAGCGGGCATCTCCATGGATGAGCACATCCGGGCCTGGCTGGAAGGGTCTCTGAAGCGGCTGCAGACAGAGTATGTGGATCTGCTGTATCTGCACATGTGGGACTGGAACACGCCGGTGGAAGAAACCGTGAAGACGCTGGCAGCCCTTCAGGAAGAAGGAAAGATCCGGGCTTACGGACTCTCCAATGCCAGCGCCTGGCAGGTGGCCATGGCCAATGAAAAGGCACTGGCCATGGGCAAACCGGTGTTTGCGGCTGTGCAGAATCAGTGGAATCTCATCAGCCGGGAAGATGAACGGGAACTGACCCAGTGTCTGAATCACTATGGCATGACCCCCATTCCCTACGCCTCTCTGGCAGCAGGACGGCTGGCCCGACCGGCAGGGACAGTGACATGGCGTTCGCAGACGGATCTCTATGGAGAGAAGAAGTTTTCCACTCAGAAGGAAGCCGATGGAAAGGTCATTCAGGCAGTGGAAGAGATTGCCGAAACTCTGCGGGTGCCGATGACTGCCGTATCCCTGGCCTGGCTGATGGAAAAAGGCGCTGTGCCGCTGGCCGGGGCCACCAGGCCGGAGCAGATTCAGGGACTTGCCCAGGCAGCCCGGACAGAGCTGACACCGGCGCAGATGGAAGCGCTGGAAGCCCGCTATGTGCCCCATGTACTGACAGGGGTCATCGCGGAACACACGCCGGATCAGGACTGCTATGCAGCCTATGGCGTGAACAAAATGAAGGAAATTCTGCCGGTGTATCCGGACAGGTAAGCTGAGAAAGATCAAAGGGACAGAACCGCTACAGGCTGTGCAGGCAGATTCTGTCCCTTTCTGCGTATCGCAATATGGTAACAATATGATTACATAATGCTGGACGAATAAACATAATGCAGGTAAAATTGAGGATGGATTTATTAATTCCAGTAAGAAGGTGATTCCCGTGCATGTTACTCCGTCTTTCGTAGAGTCGGTATTATCCGCCTATCCATTTGCACTGCTGATTATCCAGGACAAGAATCTGGTGGATGATTCAGAATTGAAAGAAATCTCGAGACTAATCGTCCGGTTTTATGATCAGTGGGAAATGGATTTGGATTTGCTGGAAAAAGAAGCAATCGAACTTCGCTATTTCGAGCGCAAATCATTTTCAGATATTGCAGCCGAACTGGGTTATGAGAACCACAGTTCAGCAAAACGCTTGATTGACCATTCTGTTAAGAGGATAGCTGACAGTATTCAGAAAAGTTATAAGTAATTAATCAGCAATCGTTGTCGTTAAAACGCACATATGTGCTTATAAAATTAGATATTCTGTGTATGCAGACAACGACCGGTCATATTGTCTGAACAGAAAGAATGGTGATTGATATGGCAGACAGCTTTGTGCTTGAAGCACAGCAATATCTGAATAAAACCTACGGTCATAACAGCGAGTGGGTGCCTCTTGCTGAAAATGGCGTGACAGGAGGCTTGATGATGGAAGGCCTGGTAAGGGCATTTCAGATTGATCATGACCTCGAATACGTTACTGGCTATCTAGGACCTGCTACCATAAATACCATGCGGTCTTTGAAAGACATCAAGAAAATGGATCCGTCTGATGAACCATCCAAAGATGTAAAACTGATTCAATGTGCTCTCTTCTGCAAAGGATATCATGCAGGAGGAATCACAGGTATTTATTACACAAATGGTGTAAATGCAGTCAAGCAGTATCAGGAGGATGCAGGTCTTACTGTCACTGGGGTCATTGACTGGAAAGTCTGGCAGGGACTCCTTTCCATGGGATGGTTCCAGCTTGTTCCCGGAGGAGATCCAACACTGCGTGAGATTCAGCGAAGCATCAACACAGACTGGTCCTCGGTAATTGGAGTTCAGCCATGTGAAGGGGTCATGAGCAGAAATACAGCTCTCTCCCTGGTTGGATGTCTGCAGGGAGCACTGGGCTTGCAGGAGTGGATTCCAGACCTTGCTTCTGTGGTGTTTGGTCCTGCCACTCAGTCAGCCTTTTCCCGGCATTCTCTTTACGAAGGATGCGCAGAGCCGGCTCTCGTGAAGATTGCAAAGTATGCTCTGTATTTTTACGGATTTGATCAGAGAGAGTTCTCCGGTACGTTTACCAGCGGGATGCGTCTCAATGTTGTAAATTTCCAGAACGACTATGGACTGACTGGACTGGATGGTGTGGTTTCCGGACAGATTCATTTGACCACCATGATGTCAATGCTGACAAGCCGGGGCAATCCCAACCGCCCCTGTACAGGGGGAGATACTTCGCAAATCCTGTCCAGACTGATGTGTGATAACCTGAAAGCAGCCGGGTACAACGTGATTGGCCGTTATCTTACCGGGACAGTTGGGGTTGGGGCAGCAGAACGCCCCAAATACCTCACACCGGAAGAAATCAAAAATATTCAGGATGCAGGTTTGTCTGTTTTTCCCATCTATCAGGATGGTGGCTATTACGCGGACTATTTCAAAATCAGTGGACGCGGATCCTATGATGCGGTAACAGCCTTGCGTACGGCAGCAGTTCTGGGCTTCCCGGAAGAAACGGTTATTTACTTTGCGGTGGATTTCGACTGCATGAGCTACCAGACTGAATCTCTGATTATCCCGTATTTCAGGCAGATTGCCAATGCCTTCAGGCAGACCGCATTCAATACCAAAAACTATAAAATTGGTATTTATGGGCCCCGGGAGGTTTGCAGACTGGTATCTGCAGAGGGACTGGCGGAGTATTCCTTCGTTGCCGATATGTCCACTGGATTCTCCGGAAACCTCGGATTCCCGATTCCATCAAACTGGGCCTTCGATCAGTTTGACGAATTCACGTTTGAACCTTCGCCCGCTTTCCCTCTTGATAAGGTGGCAGTTTCCGGCCGTGATGGAGGCGCACGGAAGAATGATGCAGATGGAGCTGTGACTACTGCGGCTATGCTGCAGGCAGCCAGGAGCAAATTTACTCGAAGAGTGCTGTCAGCGCTTGGCTTTACGGAAAATACAGGAATCGATCTTGAATTCGAAGTTGGTGAACAGGTTCTGCCCCCTGTAGCAGGAGGAGGACTGATTATTCGACCAACAGTTAAGGAAATGGTGACTGTTCCGTTTGGAGACGATAGTTTTGGTGTGATTTCGATTGATACACTGAATGGCGAAATCCAGGCTGGACTGTCAGAGACCATTTCTGAAATTCAGGGAGTATCCACCGAAGCCTCCGTAAATTATGATGTTTCCGGTATTCTGACCGATGTAGCGTATGCCGTCAGAAGCGGAGCTATGCAGTATTCTTTTACCATCAATTCTGATGGGTCCGGGACTTTCAGTATTTCGATTGGAACCGATGATCTGCAGTCCGTGGAGGGTGTTTCTGGTACAATTGGCATCCAGATTGACCTGGATATTCAATTTACTGATTCCACTGCATATCAGTGGATCGAGCAGTCGGAAACAGTCGTGCGGATAGTTGCATATGTTTCGCTAGCTCTCTTAGGAATCGCACAAGGAGCACCTAGCCTAGCTGCAACCGTAGGACAGTTTCTCCTGGAATATTTCAAGTTCCTAATTCCTGTTCCGGTACTTGGAGTAAAAACGAATATTTAGCTTCTAATGAAGCAGTATATGTTAAAAGGGCACGAGGTAAAATCTTGTGTTCTTTTTATAGCCATCATGAAAATAGATTGGCTAAACGCGCATATTTTGAAATAGTTGTAAATTCAATTTATGGTACAATTGTCTCGAGTGCAAGTTATCGGTTCTTGGATATTTTAAAGCAGAAAGTTATGGGATTTATGAATTTCATAAACTATAGAATTTTGGAGATTGAAATGGAAAACGAAATTACAATGACAGGATCTGTGAGACAGTATCGCCTTGTCTCCCGGTTCCTGATTGCCGGATATATGATTCTATTTATCCCACCCATAGTGATGTTTCTTTTGCTTCTGGCTTCATTTCTGACAGGTGAGATAGTGATGGGAACAGCTTCCCTGATTGCTCTGCTGATTTGCGTCATTCAGTTGATTAGGGCGTCCCGAAAAGTATCGAAAGAGATGCCGCGCTCCTTTGCGGTATCCGACGCCGGCATTGAGTTTATTGGAACCGGTACTGTCATTGGCTGGAATCGGGTTCGGAAGTGGATCAGAAAGCCGAAAGGAATCCTGGTGGTTCTGGATGCTGGACCATGTCGGCAGCATCAGTCGTTTTCGGCTCGTGTCCTGGGGCATGACAACGGGTTCCCGTTTTGGCTGAAACCTGATGCCACACATCAGAATCAGGAAGCGGCTTATGAGGAACTTATGGAGTTGCTGGACAAGAACACAAAGGACAAGAAAGAGATAGACGATGAAAATTTTTAAATGCAGCTTTCCTGGAAATGTCTCCAAAGACTTTCGGGTACAGGCGGCAATTCCGGTGTGGAGACTGCTGCTCCTTCCTGCAATGTGCATCGGCTATTGCCTATATCTCGCTTATCAGCCAGTATCGGATACTGTTCGGTACTGGCTGGCTGGAATCGCTGCCCTTGCCGCATTGTGCGGCGGACTGCAGCTGTGGGCCAGAAGGATTCTTGGTTTCGGCTATCCACCCCATTATCCCAATGCCTCAAAGACGGCTGACGTATTCTGCACGCTGGACGAGACTGGCTTGAAATTCTCCTCCCCGGATCCCTCTGTGATCTATCTGCCGGAAGTATCCTGGGACGAAATCAAAAGCTACCGGATTGTTGAATCCACGCTGTTTCTCACATCGGACCTCTGGGGCATGGTGTTGGTAGGGCTGGATATGAATGGGCATCCTCTGGAGGAGTGGCGCGAACTGGCATCCCTGATGAAATCCAGAAACGTTTCGGAAATCTGAATACACAAAACAGAGCGGATATTATGAGACTGCTGAAAAAAACGGCGCTCTAAACTCTAAACTTTGATGAGGTTCCGACTCTCATATCCAATTCATTTGGATGAGGAGTCTGGACCTCATTTTTGTTTTCAGGGTTATTCCCTCTGGCCTCATTTCAATTTACAGGCCTGTCTGTCAGATCCGGATGTCCATCTTCTGGTCCGCTGCTCAGAACATACAGTACTCTGTTCCTGAATCGCTCCCAGTTGCTGTAACCATTCGAATTGTGCTTGATCATCTTGATTATCTTGTTTCGATTCTCGATCATGGAGCTGGTCAGCCGGTGATTCTTCACATATACCTTGCCTGTCCTGGCCTCGGCTATATATTCCCGCTTCACGATATGGAATGAATTGACTACTTCTTTAAACCAGGTGCGCAGGGTGTTGGCGAAATCCTGCAGCTCCGCCACACCTGTACTGTCTAGACCCGCTATCAGCGTTCTGAGTTCCTCCTCTGCAGTACTGAGTGTTCCCTCTCTGAAATATTCAGGCAGGCGGTTGCGAAAACGGTACGTCTCCTCTAGATCCGGACTGATCTCAAGTAGCTTATTAAGCAATACAACTGGCAGAGACTATCATGAAGGTGAATCAAAAACCGGGCGGCTGGATTAATTACTATCCACTGGGAGATATGAAGACCTTTCTGAAAAGCGAGCTGGGGACGATGACTATATGAAAAATAAGGGGACAGTTACAAACGTAACTATCCCCTTACAGTCTAATGTGAATAATGAGCTCCAAATGATTGTAGGGTTGTCAAAACTCTAGAGTTATTTTAGGATCAGTTTATTTTTAAGCGTCAATATTACCGACAGTGTAATATGTTCCGTTTAATGGGTTATAAGTACAGTAAGTTTGGGGTACAGAAATACCAAAGTTTATCCAGTAATATTGTCCAGGATAAATAGCTGCTCCTGCAGCGTCAAGAAGATGAAAGTGATAAAGATCAGTTACTCTTCCAGCATCCACGTGGGTCGACCAACGGAGATAGGAACCGTATTTATCAGGCTCCATTGCAACAAACCACCAGCCAGCAAATACCCAACCTGAGCCCTTAAACTTTTGAGAAACATATTCTTGTCCCAACTTTAGTCCCATTATATTTTTGGAACTAGGTACAATTATATCTTGCTGTGGCGAGGGTAAACCAGTTTCGGATTCTCTTTCGTTAAAGATTGATCTGGCTTCGCTGATTGTAACCGTATTTGCATCGTCATCTAGATTAATGGTTTCGATTGGATTTTCTAAATCATCAATCGAAAAAATTTCCACCTCACCATTTCCAATGAGAAAACCTCCGTCCTCAAGAGGAAGAATCTTATCTGAGCTATCAAGGTTAGCAAATGGATCATCTTTAATTGATTCACTTCCTCTAGCTATTTCTCCTGAGCTTTGATCAACAGTGCCTGTTATTTGGGTATCTGCGTCCGGTCGGGCTGCACAAATCGGAGAAAACGATGAAATACCGATTAATGTACTGATAGAGATAGCTGTTGCTTTGTAAAACGTTTTGGGATTAAACGAACTGATAAACATTAGTACACCTCCTTGCTGTTTATATATATTCTTGCTTATATTTTAACAGTAAGGTTACTGATGAGTCTACTGCAAATGTTTCAAAAGCTGCTAATTAGTAGGTTAAACTCCTGGGTTGTCATCGAGAAGGATTGATCCATATTCATAGGCGATTTTGCAGGTTGACTTTTAGCGCTTTCTACACTGAATAAGCTGTTTGGTTAGATTTCGAAGAACGGATTTAGTCCGTCTGTTTCGATTTTGCTGATCAAGCGTTTAGCGTTCGGGAAATTGGAGACACTGACGCGATTCAGTATCTGATCTACTTCTTCGATGTATCCTTTTTTCTTCAAGTGGTCGGAGAGAAAGCTACGACCGAATTTTCCGTATTTGTACATGAAATCTGGTCCGTATCTAGCGGAAATTGTCAAAAGTCTGTCCCAGAGCGAGAAAATAAAAGAACTAGGCTGAAAGAACAGGCTAATCCAACTCTCGTAGAGATCGAATCACAGAATTGCAATTAGTCTTGCAAGCCAGTCTAAAGATGGATTTTTCAGAGGATTTTGTCCCGTGAGAAGTCCACTTTTAGGTGTGCCCGGCATGGCCCACATCTAGGTGCTTCGTTTGCTGTACAGCTCTGGCCTGTCAGCCAATCTCGGATCCCGTTCGGTACTGCCTGGTGGGAATCGCTGTTCTTGCTGCCGTTTGCGGCGGCCTGCAGCTGTGGGCCAGACGGATTCTTGGTTTCGGCTATCCACCCCATTATCCGAATACCTCAAAAACCGCTGAGGTATTCTGCACCCTGGATGAGACAGGTTTGAAGTTTTCCTCCCCGGATTCCTCTGTGATCTATCTGCCGGAAGTGTCTTGGGACGAAATCAAAAGCTATCGGGTGGTGGAATCCACGCTGTTTCTCACATAGGATCTCTGGGGCATGGTGCTGGTGGGTCTGGATATGAATGGGCATCCTCTGGAGGAGTGGCGTGAACTGGCGGCTTTGATGAAATCCAGAAGCGTTTCGGAAATCTGAGCACAAAACAGAGCGGGTATCGCTGCCATACAGCAGCTGATATCCGCTCTTTTTAGTTTTCCTTCAGATCCTCCGGACTCTGAATGATCCGAACCTGCTTCTCCAGATTGGATACAGCTGCCGGACTGATCCCCGGTCCTGTCACCAGCATATCCACATCCTCCCAGTTTCCCCACTGGTGCAGCCCGCTTTCCCGGAACTTTGCTGAATCCGCCAGCACGATCACCTGATCGCACTGCCGGCACATCGTCTGCTTCAGTTCGATTTCCTGGTAGGAATGACTGGAAGGGCCGGCCATGTCCTTGAGGCCGGCAGTTCCCATCAGACAGATGTCTCCGTGAAAACGCTGGATGGATTCCTGCGCGCCGAACCCCACCAGTGACCGGTTCTTCTCCCGCTTTTTGCCGCCGGTGAGAAACACCTGGTGATGACTGCCATCCAGGGCCTCAAAAGCATCCAGGGAACAGGTCATGATGTTCATGGCCGGCATTCGGTTGATGTAGGGCACGGCCGCCAGAACCGTGGTGCCGGAATCCAGGATCACCGAATGGGCACCTTCCAGCAGCCTGGCTGCCAGCCGGCCGATTTTCTGCTTCTGTTCCTGCCCCTGCACCCGCATGGATACAAGCCGCTCCGCGCCGGTCTGCGCCAGCAGCGCGCCGCCATACACTTTTACAGCCACGCCGCTGGCTTCCAGCATTTCCAGATCCTTGCGGATGGTTTCCATGCTCGTTTCACAGCGTTCAGCCAGATCCCGGGAAAAGACCTGACCTTTCTCATGGAGCTCCCGGTCAATCAGTTCCAGCCGTTTCTTTGCAGACAGTTTCATGAGTTCAGGGTAACAGAGAAAAGCCGCAAAAGAAAAGCCGCGCCGGCTGTGAAATGAACCGGATCAGGTTCCTTTCTCAGCTGATGCAGCCAGAATGTCAGGCATCATTCAATGTTTGCGTGCCGCCGGAGCAGATCTTCGTTGCTCTGGCCGGACTTGTCCCGCATGCCCATCACAATGGCATCACAGGTCAGCCAGGCCAGCTGCTCGAAGGTATTACCCACAGGCTGAATGGAAACCACGTCTGTCTGGTTCTGCCGGGTGGATCCCGGCAGGATCACCAGTGCATCCGCTGCCTGTCCCAGCGGACTGTCCGCGTTCAGCGTGATGCCCAGAATCACAGCGCCTTTTGCTTTGGCTTTCCCGGCAGCCGGGGCATTGCCCAATCCGCTCACCACCACCAGACAGTCACCGGGCTGCACCGGCGGGCAGGTGGGATCCCCGATGACGAACACCTGTTTTCCCACGTGCATCAGCCGGTTGGCAAATCCCCGGGCCACAAACCCGCTTCGTCCGGCACCGGTCACGAAGATGGTTTTGTTCTGTGCCAGCAGCAGACTGCCGGCGGCATCCAGCTGTGCCTGGGAAATTCCGTCAGCCAGCCCCTGGAGCTCCCGCAGGATCCTCTGTACATCATTTTCCCTGGATGGCATCTTTGATCTCCCTTGCGGCTCTGGCAGGGTCTGCAGCGTGGAGAATGGAACCGCCGCAGATCACCACATCCGGATTCAGAGCAGCAAAGTCCCGGGCGGTTTCCGGCTTGATGCCCCCGGCCACGGAGACCTCAGCCTGGTCGGCGGCTGCCCGGATCACCCGCAGATCGTCCAGGGGTGTCCGCCCCTGTGCCTGCTGGTCCACCCCGGTGTGAACCGCAATGACATGAGCGCCCATGGCCTGTACTTCTTTGGTGCGGGCTGCCAGATCCCGCACACAGATCATGTCCACTGCGCATTTCTTCCCATACCGGTTGCAGGCTTTGACAGCGCCGCGGATGGTTGCATCGTCAGTGACACCCAGAACCGTGATATAGTCTGCGCCGGCTTTCAGCGCTTCTTCGGCTTCATAGTCTCCCGCGTCCATGATCTTCAGGTCTGCCAGAATCTCCAGCCGGGGAAAGCGGGCTTTGATCTGCCGCACCGGTTCCATGCCGTATTCAATCACCATGGGTGTGCCCACTTCCACGATGTCCAGAGAGTCACCGACAGTCTCCAGAAGGTTCAGCGCATTTTCCAGCGTGATGTCATCCAGTGCCAGCTGCAGTTTCATGTCAGTTTTCCTCCTCTCTGGGGCTGTGTTCATTCCTGTAGGAAGCCAGAAACAGATCCAGACTGCCTTCGATATCCAGCCAGCCGGTACCCGCCGGGACCAGAACGGTCTCTCCCTGCCGGATCCGGACGCCGTTGATCGTGCCTTCTCCTTTGACTGCTGTCAGGAAACAGAACCGGTCATGGAGAAATCTTCCTTTGTCTGCACACTGCAGCCGGCTCAGCGTGTACAGCCCCGGTTCATCCCAGTATCGGGTGACCTTCAGTCCGTGCTCTGTGGCGGCAGGGTACATCTGGAATTCGATCAGCCTGTCCGGCAGATTCACATTTTCATACACCGCCTCCGGCTGGATTGGCCGGGTTGTGCCGGTATCCGGATCAATCCGGTCATAGTCGTACAGCCGCAGTGTCAGATCCGCATTCCGGGAAATGTTGTAGGTCAGCACGCCCTTTCCAATGGCATGCAGCGTACCAGCAGGGATGTCAATGAAGCCATCCACCGGCGTATGCAGATACCGCAGCAGTTTGTCCCATTCCCGGTTTTCGGTCCAGGTCTCGAATTCCTCCCGGTTTTTCGCATGGTGTCCGAATTCGATCCGGCCATCTTCCGGGGCATCCAGGATCACCCAGGCCTCGGGCTTGCCCCGCCCGCCGTTCCAGCTTTTCGCGAAGGCATCATCCGGATGCAGCTGAATGGACAGATCGTCCATGGGATCCAGGATGTTCACCCGCACCGGCAGCTCTTCTGTCTCGCACTCAAACCACTCCGGCGCCGCTTCATACAGCTGTGACAGGGTCATGCCAAGAGCCGGCACTTCACAGTCCGCTCTGCCCGCAAGGGCCACCACGTTGTAGACCTCTCCCAGGGGTCTGACATCGGTGTGGTAGTGGAATTCCTTCTCCAGACGGTCACCGCCGCCCCAGAGCCGGGGTTCATAATAGGGATTGATTTTCACGATCTGTTTTTTCATCTTGACTGCCTCCTTGTCTGTACTCACAGACTACCGGGTTTTGCGCCAGTTTTCTTCTTGCGGTTTCCTGCGGTCTGCCAAATCGCAAGCTCATTGCCAGGTCACCTCCGGCTTCCTTCCATGCCAATGCCGGTCCCGTTCGAGGCGCCGGGCAGCTGTGGCGATCCGGGACCGGCCGCTCTGTCTGCCATCGGCCACAAAGCGGCGGCTGCGGCAGTTGTCCGGTTTCCATTCCGGAAACAACAGAACTGTCCAGGGAGGCTGTCTCTGCTAGAATGACCCTGTATGATGGATCCATTCAGAAGGAGTGAGACGATGTCCGACAAGGAAGAATTCAGACCGGGGCAGGTGATCCTGGCGGGTGCCGGGTGCGGGGGAATCCGGCTGCTGACCACAGAGGTGGTGAAGCTGATTGGCGAGGCGGATGTGATCGTATATGACGATCTCATTGGCAAAGATATCCTGAACCTGCCTACAGAGGCCCGGTGGATGTATGCGGGGAAACGCAGGGGGAAGCATTCTCTGGTGCAGGAGGAAATCAATGACCTGCTCATTGACCTGGCCGGACAGAATCAGCGGGTGCTGCGGCTCAAGGGCGGGGATCCGTTTGTCTTTGGCCGGGGGATGGAAGAAATGCGGGCGCTGCGTCAGGCGGGAATTGCCTGCCGCGTGGTGCCGGGGATCACCAGCGCGATTGCAGTGCCGGCCCGGTTCGATATTCCGCTGACAGACCGGCAGTATGCTTCTTCCTTCACGGTCATCACAGCCCGGAGAAAGGAAGGGGGCCGGCCCTTCGGGGATGACACCGAGGCCATTGCCAGGACACCGGGAACGCTGGTGATTCTCATGGGACTCACCCGGCTGCCGGAGATCGTGTCGGATCTGATCCGGGCGGGGAAGGATCCTGCCACACCGGCGGCGGTGATCTCTTCGCCGGACATCGTGCATTCTCACATTGTCACGGGGGAGCTTTGCGACATCATGGGCAAGGCCGCGGCGATGGAGTCTCCGGCAATCATTGTGATCGGGGACGTGGTGCGCAATGCCAGACTCCCGCAGGATCCTGCCGATGCCGGCAGGCCGGCGCGATGTGTGGTCTGGACCACCGGGACCCGGGATCTGCGCGAGCGGATGCAGGAAGATCTGCCGGCGGGCATTGATCTGGTGCCGGCGATGGAGGCGGACAGCGTGCGGCTGGCGCATCTGGATCCGGCGGATCTGGAGGCGGACTGGATCGTGATCACGAGCCGCCGGGGTGCCGGAGAGTTTCTGGAGGATCTGCAGTCACGGAAACTGGATCTGCGGCAGGTGCCGAAACTGGCGGCGGTGGGAAAGGGTACGGCGCAGGTGCTGGAAGCCGCAGGGCTGTACCCGGATCTGGTGCCGCAGCGGGCGACCACAGAGGATCTGTCCCGGACGCTGATGGATCTGGCAGAACCGGGAGACAGGATCCTGCTGCTGCGGGCCAGGGAAGCGGATGATGCCATGGAAACCCGGCTGAAGAAGCGGTTCGATGTCCGGCGCAAAGACCTGTATGAAATCCGGTACAGTGCCTGTGACATGAGCGGGCAACCGGTACCGGATCTGGTGGTGTTTGCCTCTGCCAGTGCTGCAAGAGCCTGGGCCGGGAAGCTTCCGGCACCGGCTCTGTGCATATCGGAGATCACGGCTTCCGTGCTGCATAATCTGCATCCGGAGGCGGAAATCCGGGTGGCCGAAGACATCAGTGCCCCGGGACTGGCTGCGGCGGTCATCGCCGGCATGGACATCGCCAGCTGAACCGCAGCTGACGCAAGTCAGCGCGGCTCAGCCCGCGATGTGATGCATAGAGCCATCACCTGTTGTATCGCAGCTGATGAAGTCAGCACGGTTCAGCCCGGGATTTGATGCAGAGAGACACCAGCAGCCAGGTCACGCTGAAAAATATAAGGCACTGTCCCACCAAAATGTGACGGGGTATACTTGATCAAATAAATCGGAATTTACAAGGGAAACAAAATATGGACGGCAGAATTATTGGATTTATAGTATGGACGTTATTTGGCTGTCTTATGATCGGTCTTGGAATCAGAGCATTTTTCTCAAAAAAGGCAGTTAGTTTTTGGGCGAATATCAAGACTTTTCCAGTTATTGACATAAGTGGATACAATCGTGCGACAGGTAAATTATTTATTATATATGGTGCCATTTTTATTGCATTAGGAACACCTTTGCTTAGTGATCAAAATACGCCTTATATCCTAATGTCTATATTAGGAGTGATGATAGAAACAATAGCGATTATGGTTGTTTATAGTACATACATTACAAATAAGTACGAAACAAAATAGAATAATTCCAGTTTGTCTGTGAGAAAAAATTCTGGCTCTGTCCCCTATCACATTTTTGTGGGACAGAGCCAAATATAAAATAATGTGAAACAAAGAAAGCAAGAAAAAAACAAAGAAAGGGAACTTACAACTATGAACCGAAGTCTGATGATGAAACAGCTCATCAACACCCTCCGGATCCTGGCAGGAAATCTCATCCTGGCCGTGGCAGTCAATGCCTTCATCCGTTCCTTCAACATGATCGCCGGCGGCAGCACCGGTCTGGCGCTGATCCTCTCCCACTATTTCCCCGCCCTGGATTTCTCCCTGGCTACCACCATCGTCAGCTGGAGCTGCTTTTTCCTCGGCCTGATTGTCCTGGGCGTGAAATTCGCCCTCACCACACTGATTTCCACCATTGGCTATCCCGTTTTCGTCCAGCTCACCGGATTTCTGACCAGCTCCCAGATCACCGCCGATCCCCTGGTCGCAGCCGTGGCAGGCGGCTGTCTCATGGGCGCCGGCCTGGGGCTCATCATTCAGTCCGGCGCCAGCTCCGGAGGCCTCGACATTCCGCCCATCATTCTCCACCGGAAACTCGGCTGGAATCTCACCGTCATCATGTGGGCCCTGGACGTGGTTTTCCTGGCCATCCAGGCCTCCTTCTCCCCCCTCACCGCTCTGCTCCACGGTCTGATCCTCATCGCCTGCACCTACCTGGCCATGAACCACATTCTGACCATCGGATCCAGCGCCGTCCAGGTGCTCATCATCACCGAAGAAGTGGAACAGGTGCGGCAGCTGCTGGAAAAGCAGCTGGACAAAGGATCCACGCTGCTTCACGGCCGCACCGGTCACAGGGGAAAGGAAACCGATCTCATCCTCTCCGTCCTGAAACGCCGGGACCTCAATTCCCTGCGGGAACAGGTGTCGGCCATTGATCCTGCTGCCTTCATGATCGTCTCCAATGTCCAGGAAGTCCGGGGCCTGGGCTTCACCGGCTGGCAGAAGGTGAAACTGGAAGATGTGCTCCTCAGCGAGGAATGAGACAGCAGGCTGTGCCGATGCGGCTGCGCCTGGACAGGGCCTGAAACCGCCGGATGAACAGGAAAAAAAGTCTCTGCAGCGGCCATTTGGCATGGTCTGACTGCAGAGACTTTTCTGTACAGGCTTACCGGGTGGCGGGATGAAAGAGACAGAAGGAAAGATCCTGAATGTACTGGTTCAGACCTTCGCAAGAGCACAGGCTGTACTGCTGACCGGCTTTGTCAAACCAGGCTTTCATCTCCTGCCGGGAAATTTCCCTGCTGGAATGCATGTCATCTGGAAGACCGGACCGGGCTTTTTTCCAGGGATCTTCTCCATGGGTAACAGCCTCCAGAACTTTCCCGCTGTATAGTCCGAAGGAGGCAGATACCAGATCGACCACTCTGCAGACGTTCTCAGTCAGGGGATCCGGAGTCTGGCGGAAGATGGAAAAGCGTGCATCATCGATGGGATCGTAGGTAAAGCTTCTGAACAGTCTGTAGACCGAAGGAAATACCGGCCCATGGACCCATGCCTGACAGGTTTCCGGAAAGGCAGGTTCATTATGCAGCGTGAGAGACAGGCTCTGAATATAGTAGAGCAGTTTCTGCAGCATCAGAGGTGTAATCTCGTCCAGATGGGAAAAAAGGCGGAGGATGACAGAGCGGATAGCCGGTGACAGAGTGGAAAACTGTTCCAGCTCCTGTGCAGCCTGCATGCCTTTTCGCCAGGCTGCCGGTGTCAGTCTGTCTTTGTTTTCCATCAGAAGAGATTTCATGAAGGCAGGAGAAGACAGAGCCTTTCTCATTCTGTCGGAATACTCCCGGGAGGGGATCTGTCCATCCAGATACCGGGAGATGGTCACTTCACCAAATCCCATAGCCAGGGACAGGGGAGCCTTGCCCAGGGAATACAGATCCATGAGCGTCTGAATGTCCCCGATGGTCAGAATGTGTTCGGCAGCCCGATACTGTTCATCAATTTCCCGGATGTTGACATCCAGCAATCCGGTGGGATTCATGTCTGCACCGCAGATCTCACATCGGGCTGTGGTCAGAGAGAATGTGTGTTCTGCTCCATGGATGTATCTGGTCACAGGCTCTGTCTGCAGTCTGCAGGCAGTTGTCTTTCTGCACTCGGTGCAGAAGCCGGTCTGGCTGATATCGGACATGGTTCATACCTCCTGTTGTACATAAGAAGTGCGAAAAGGATGAGAAAGCGGGTGATGCTGTTCATGGAAAGAAATCACAATAACAAACTGATTCCCCAGTTTATTGAATTTTATATATAGAGAGACATTTCTGATTTGAGATCCAAAGCGTTCCAGCAGTCGTACATCTTTTCCGAAAATATACAAGAGTTCATGTTCATATCCCGGGTGTCTGTTGAATCTGATTTCAGAGAAATCCTCGACGGTCAAACTGAGCAGAATTTCCCGGGCCGTGGACTCAGACAGTACATAATCCAGAAACAGTTGTTCATTTTCAGATCTGTTCCGGTTTCGGGCAATTGCATAATGCCCGGACAGGATGGATTTTTTGACTTCTTTTAAATAAGCTTCTATGTCTGAAGGAAGCAGCTGCAGATTCATTCCTCCTCTCCTGATACAGTCATAGTTGCAATGATGGAGTTTTCTGTTATTCCTATCATCATTATACATATATGATGGAAAAAACCAAAAATCCAGTCATATCCGGAACCCCGGTTTCCTCAAATCTTCACAAAATCCGCAGGAAGTCTGAAAACTCTGCGCGGTACGGTTATTCCGGATACCTTTCAGGTACCGGGAGATGAATATGAATGAACGAATTCTGGTGGTGGAAGATGAAAAAGAGCTGGCTGAACTTCTGTCACTGTACCTGCGCGCGGAAGGCTATGAAGTCACTGTATGTCACACCGGGATGCAGGCCCGGGCGTCCATCGGCGAAAAAGAACCGGATATGGCGATTCTGGATGTGATGCTGCCGGAGGATGATGGCTTTTCTCTGTGTCGCCGGCTGCGGCAGACCTCTTTCTGCCCGGTGATGTTCCTGACGGCCAGAACCGCGGATGCGGACAAGATCCTGGGACTGAATCTGGGAGCAGATGACTACGTCACCAAGCCCTTCAGTCCCATGGAGGTGATGGCCCGGGTGAAGTCGCTGCTGCGGCGGTATCATCACTACAATTCCGGGCTGGCGCAGAGTCAGCCGGTGAAGGAATACGACATCCGGGGGCTGCGGATCAGCCGCATTTCCCACAGCTGCGAACTGTATGGAAAAACGTTGGCGCTGACACCCCTGGAATTTGACATCCTCTGGCATCTGTGCGAGCACCAGGGACAGGTGGTGTCTTCGGAGGCACTGTTTGAAGCGGTGTGGAAGGAGAAATTTCTCGACAGCAACAACACGGTCATGGGCCACATTGCCCGGCTGCGGGAGAAAATGGGGGAACCGCCCAGGGCTCCGCGGTTCATCAAAACGGTCTGGGGTGTGGGGTATACCATTGAAAGCCGGTAAGAACACTGAATTCCGTCTGCTGCGGCGCAGGCTCTGGCTGCAGATCGCAGGCAGCGTGCTGGCGGGCGTGATGGTTACAGTGGCTCTGGTTTCGCTGCTGCAGGGACGGATGGCGCGCTGCATCACAGACCTGATTGCGCTGGTCAGCCGGTGTAGGCTGACCCAGGCTGCTGAGCTGTATGAGCGGGTCTTCCGCAGTCACCGGGATCTGTTTCTCTGGCTGCTGATTCTGGGTGTGGTACTGTGTCTGATTCATCTGCATCTGCGGCGGGTGGAAGGATATCTGCGGGAGGTGAATCAGGCGCTGGGGCAGCTGACGGAAAACACCGGTCACCAGATCCATCTGTCTTCGGAACTGCAGCCTCTGGAGCGCCGGCTGAATCTGCTGGAGCGGCAGATGCAGACACAGCAGGAGGGGATCCGGGAGCAGGAGCAGAAGAAAAACGATCTGGTCATGTACCTGGCACATGATCTGAAAACGCCTCTGGCCTGTTCCATCGGCTATCTGAATCTGCTGCTGGATGAACCGGATATTCCTTCCGGACTTCGGGAGAAGTATCTGCGGATTGCCCTGACCAAATCGCTGCGGCTGGAGGAGATGGTGCAGGAATTTCTGGAAATTTCCCGGTACAGTCTCACCACTGTGGTGCTGCACCGGCAGACTGTGTGTCTGAACCGGATGCTGGCGCAGCTGATCCATGAACTCCATCCGGTGCTGGCAAACCGGAATCTTGACTGTTCGCTGGAGAGTGCAAAGGACATTCGGATCTGCTGTGATCCGGACAAGCTGCAGCGGGTGTTTGACAATCTGCTGCGCAACGCGGTGCAGTACAGCCGGGAAGGAACCTGTATTCAGGTGCAGATGAAAACGGCGGATGGCCAGGTGCGGATTTCGGTCACCAGCCAGGGAGAGCCGGTTGACCGGGATCGGCTGGATCATGTCTTCGATCCCTTCTACCGTGTGAACCCGGGGGGCAGTCCGCAGGGAACCGGGCTGGGGCTGGCCATTGCCCGGCAGATTGCGGAAAAGCACGGAGGCAGGATCGACGCTGACAGCACAGATGGCAAAACCTGCTTCACCGTGACGCTGCCGCTGAAGGAGGACAGGGCAGCGGGATGATCCGGCAGCTGCCTGCAGCCAGTTCTGTCAAGGAAACTTGACAAACACATCGCTGCAGACTATAACTGAGAATGTAAAGGAACCTTGTCAGACGGTGGGAATCAGAGTTGAAAAACAGGGTTGAGGAACTGAGAAAAGAAGCAGGCATGAGTCAGGAACAGTTTGCCAGAGCGCTGAGAGTTTCCAGACAGACAGTCAGTTCGATAGAAACCGGGAAATACAATCCGTCTCTGGAACTGGCGTTTGCGATTTCCCGTTTTTTCGGGAAGCCAATTGAAGAAATCTTTATGTATGAGCGGGGTGCAGAACATGAAAAAAAGTAATCTGATAACCGGAATTGCCTATGTGCTCTTTGGCGCAGCCTGCTTATGCCTGGCGCTGTGCACGGAAACAAAACTGGAGAGTATTCTGTATGGGCTGGCTGGTGCGGGCATGTTCCCGGGGATTGTGATGATCTGCAAATACTTTTACTGGGTTTCTCCCGCAAACAGGCAGCGGTACAGGGAGCGTCTGGAAAATGAACAGATCGAACTGCATGATGAACTGAAGACAAAAATCAGAGACAGGGCGGGACGCTGTGCCTATGGGGCCGGCCTGCTGATACTGTGTTTCTCCATTCTGCTTTTCAGCATTCTTGGAGCCCTGGGACTGATGGACAATGCCCGCACAATGGTCCTGTATCTGGGCGCCTTCCTCGTTTTTGAGATTGCTGCCGGCGTTGCGATATTCAGGCATTTGCTCAGACAGTACGAATGACAAATCGAGGCTGCCTGGGCGATGCGGGAATCGGAATGTCTGCCGGCCCAGCATGCTGCCGCCTCCGGCTCTTTACAGTTTGTTTCGAAAATCCGCAGGATTCCGGCGGCAAATCCGGAGAATGCCTGCAAAAACAGCGGTTCCGGCTTTTGTACCATTTGAGTACAGAAGCAGAGCCGCTGTTTTGCGGTTGCGGAAAGGAAACAGATATGGAACTGACACTGAGTCATCTCTGTCGCAGATACAGGGACAAAACCGCTGTGGCAGATTTCTCTGCCACGCTGACACCGGGAGTCTGGGGCCTGCTGGGTGCCAACGGAGCGGGGAAGACCACATTGATGAAAATGATTGCCGGGATCCTGGAACCTTCCGGCGGTCAGATCCTGTTCAACGGAAAACCGGCAGAAAAACTGGGGGAAGCGTACCGGAAAGTGTTTGGCTGGCTGCCTCAGGATTTCGGGTTTCCGCCGGAATTCACGGTTCGCGAGTATCTGATTTATGTGGCAGTGCTCAAGGGACTGGACCGGGAACAGACAGTGGCCCGGATCCGGGAACTGCTGGATGAGGTTTCCCTGACAGAGGTTGCAAACCGGAAAATCGCGAAGCTTTCCGGGGGGATGCGCCGCCGGGTGGGAATCGCCCAGGCGCTGCTGAATGACCCGGAGATCCTGATTCTGGATGAACCCACTGCCGGGCTGGACCCAGGGGAACGGGTCCGGTTCCGCAATCTGCTGTCGGAACTGGCCCAGGACCGCATCGTGCTTATTTCCACGCACATTGTGTCGGATGTGGAATACATTGCCACCAGGCACCTGCTGATGAAAGACGGCCGGCTCATGGCTTCCGGAACTGCGCAGGAACTGACGGAACTGGTGTGCGGAAAGGTGTGGACCTGCCGGCAGAAACCGGAACAGGTGCCTGCTCTGGAAAACCGGCTGCAGATCATCGGACTGCACAATGAGGAGGACGGTTCGGTGACGGTGCGGTATCTGGCCTCTGCTCCCGCTGTTTCCGGATCCTGCCCGGCCGCTGCCAGGCTGGAGGATGTGTATCTGTGGCTGTTTCCGGAAAGCGCGGGATGCGGTAAAAGAAGGCGGTTTTCATGAGACTGTTCACTCTGGAACTGAAGCGGATTCTGAAAAAACGGATTTCGCAGATTCTGATGGGACTGGCAATCCTCTGTTCTCTGGTGCTGGCCTGGCTGCCGTCAAGCTACTGTTACAGCACCGGCATGGATGCGGCCGGACAGGAAGTCATGCTGACCGGTCTGGAATCGGTGCAGTATGAAAAAGCCCGGCAGGCTGCTGCCTCCGGCCTGGTGACACCGGAGAAGGTGAAAGCTGCGGTGGAAACCTATCAGGCCTGCCTGCAGAAGTATGACGTGACGGAATCCTGGGACCTGCCGCCAGGTGTATATGAACAGGAGATCATGCCCGTTGCTCCTTTGCTGCACGGCGTGAAGGAAGCCTTTGCGAATCCGAAAACCGGCATGGCGCCATCAATCATGGAGATCGATCCGGAGAAACTGGATGACTGGTACAGCCTCTGCAATGAACGGATCGTCTCTTTGATGACCATGGAACAGCCGGAGAGTCCGGCGGCACAGGAACAGGCGGTGAAAATGTATGAGTCGGTGAAGAAGCCCTTTCGGGTGCATCCGGGCATGAACACCGCCAGTCTGGATTACCAGAACATGCTGGGATTTCTGATCCTGCTCTTCTGCGTGGTGATGGCGGCTCCGGCTTTTGCCTCAGGCTATCAGAACGGGGCGGATGACATCCTCCGCTGCACCCGCCATGGCAGAGGAAAAATCGCCGCTGTCCGGATCATGGCAGCGCTCTGTGTCAGCGGCATCGGATTTCTGCTGTGCGCCGGTGTGTATATCATCGCGACCAATGCTTTCTTCGGGTGGGAGTGTGTGCAGACCTCCGTACAGATGATGTACTCCATTGTGGCACTGCCCGGCTGGAGAGTGGGGCAGCTGCAGCTGTTCTTTGCAGGGGCAGCCACACTTTCGGTTCTGGCTTCCGTGAGCCTGACGTTGTTTGTTTCCGCCAGATGCCAGACCAGTCTGTCAGCTCTGGCAGTTTCCCTGCTGCTGTGTCTGCTGCCCACAGTCGCAGCCATGACAATGCCCGGGGAAATCAGCACCTGGCTGGGTGTGCTGCTGCCGGCGGGAGGCACAGGGATTCAGGCCAGTTTCCTGTACGCCGCCACGGACTTTCAGTTTCTGTCACTGGGACCTCTGGCTGTCTGGACGCCCTGGGCCATGGTGGCTGCCTGGCTGGTGGAGATCCCGCTGTTTGCCTTGCTGACAGTGCGGGTCTACTGCAGTCACCAGCCGGGGTGAAAGGTTGCGGAAATATTCTCTGTCTATTGCAGGGATAAGAAAAACGTGGCAGCTTGCCACGTTTTTCTACGGAATTTTGTGGAAGATCGCCACGTTTTTCCAGAATTGTTGAAATTATGATGAAATATGCCGCCAGAATCACGCACCCTGCACATCCGCTTCCTTCAGGATATATTCCCGCTGACCTTCCACCATCAGCGGCAGGATCCGGACCCCGAACACCTCTTCGGGCACCCTGGTCTTCAGCAGCTCTTCCGGCGTCCCATCAAACCGGATCTGCCCCTGGTCCATCACCAGGATCCTGTCAGCCAGCTTCAGCGCGGTGCTCAGATCATGCAGCACGGCCACCACGCCGTGGCCTTCATCTGCCAGGGACCGCATCGTCCGCTCCAGCTGCCGCTGACTGGGCAGATCCAGAAACGTGGAGGGCTCATCAAACAGCATCATCTCCGGATCCTGGTTCAGCAGCATCGCCAGATAGGCCTTCTGCCGCTGCCCGCCGGAAAGCCCGGATACCGGTTTTTCCGCCAGATCCCGGATTCCCGCCTTCTCCAGCGCCTCCAGGGCTTTCTGCCGGTCCTCCGGGGAATAGCTCCGGGGCCAGGGCACCTGGGAAAACCGTCCGTGCATCGCCAGCCGCAGGGCAGACAGAGAGGGAACCGGGTGTTCCTGAGACAGCAGTCCGGTCATCTTCGCCCGGTCTTTCACCGGAATCGACTGCAGATCCCGGTCCTGCCAGCGAACCTGCCCGCTCCAGGGCGTCAGCAGCCCCATCATCACCGACGCCAGGGTGGATTTTCCCGAGCCATTCGGGCCGATGATCACCGTCAGTTCACCAGGGCGGAAAGAAGCAGACACATCCCGCAGCACCGGTACGCCATCATAGCCGGCTGTCACGTGATCCAGTTCGATCATGCGCCATGTCCTTTCCCCTTCAGCAGCAGCCACAGGAAGTACGGACCTCCGGCCAGCGTCAGCAGGATCCCCGCAGGGATTTCATAGGGAGCCGCCAGGGTCCGCCCCAGCAGATCTGCCAGCAGCAGAAACGCCGGACCCAGCACCAGGCAGGAAACCAGCTGTTTCATCAGCGGCCCCGGGCACAGCCGCCGCACCATGTGGGGAACAATCAGTCCCACGAACCCGATCATGCCCGTAAAGGAAATCACCGCGCCTGCCAGCAGGGACGCCAGTGCCAGAAATCCGGGCATCCACCGGTTCACATCCAGTCCCGCGCACTGCGCCTGCCGCAGTCCCAGGGACAGCAGTTCCAGCTGGCGGGCACACAGCAGGGCCACCAGCAATCCCGCTACAATGCACAGCCCCGGCACCATCAGCCGGTTCAGGGTGGTTCCCGCCAGGGAGCCAATGCGGAAATCCGTATAGCCGGTCAGAGAATCCGGTGCCAGTGTCAGGATCAGATCGATTCCCGCGGAGAAAATCTGCGACACCGCCAGTCCCGCCAGCACAATCGTGCTCCGGCTCGCTCTCACTTTCCGGGCCAGAAACAGCACCAGCATGGAAGCCAGAAAAGCCCCGAGAAACGAAGCAGGCATCCGCAGGCCGAACGCAGTGGGAAACAGGGCGGCGCACAGCACCGTCATAAGCCCGGCTCCGGACTGAATGCCCAGGATGTTCGGACTGGCCAGGGGATTGGCCAGCACCGTCTGCAGGATCATCCCTGCCACAGCCAGCGCGCTCCCTGCCAGAAGCGATCCCAGCATGCGGGGCAGCCGGACATGCAGAAACACCGGCAGCGTCAGATGCGTGGTGGACCCGAAGAGCAGACTCAGCCCTGCCAGCAACAGCAGCACAAGCAGCTGCCAGCGCAGACTGAACTCACTTCTTCGCCGCTGAGTCTCCATAGAGCAGTTCCGTCAGTTCATCATAGGCCTGCGCCCAGCGGGCATTGGGCTTCAGATTGTACAGCGAAGGATCCATCACATGCACCCGGCCGGCTTTCACCGCCGACAGCGACTGCCAGGCCGGATCTGACAGCCACTGCTCCATCTGGGCCTTCGCACCGGCGTCATCTCCG
Organism: uncultured Faecalibaculum sp.; assembly: GCF_910588395.1. Classification (GTDB taxonomy): domain Bacteria; phylum Bacillota_I; class Bacilli_A; order Erysipelotrichales; family Erysipelotrichaceae; genus Faecalibaculum. The sequence continues at coordinate 37,886 of NZ_CAJUPA010000008.1, forward strand.
CCTTTTCCCTGATACACGATGAAAATATCGTCGGGATCCGCCTCCATGATCGCTTCCATGGACAGAGACTCCAGCAGTGACTTGTCGTTGTCCGCCACATTCTCCGTATTCAGGTTCTTCAGCATCTCACCCAGCACCGTGCCTTTGGAATTCTTCGCCTTCACTGACCTGGCACTTGCCCGCAGATACAGCACCGTCCGGGGCTCCTGCTCCCGGGCCAGTTCAATATCCCGGTCGATCTGCGTCTGCTGATTCAGACCGTATGTCTGGTAAGCCTGGTCATCCCCTGTGAGCTCCGTGCAGATCTTCAGCATCCGCAGATAGTCATCGAAATCCGCCACATCGAAGTACGCCACCGGGATCCCCTGGTCCTTCAGCACCGGCTCCAGGTCCTTGTCCGCCTCGGTTTTCAGACTCGCCAGCACAAAATCCGGTTTTGCCGCCAGCAGCACCTCGGTATTCGGAGATTTCACCGCACCCAGATCCTGCACCGTATCCGGCAGCTGCAGATCAAACCCCGTCCAGGTGTCCCCCGCGGCAGCCACCAGCGTATCCGTGCCCCCTGCCGTGCACCAGATATCCGCAAAACTGCCAATCAGCGCCGCCACCCGCTCCGGCTGTTTCTCCAGCGTGACAGTCCGCCCGGCATCGTCTTTGAAGGAAATGGACTCCGCGGGCTCTGTCATGACCTCACCGGCCTCTTTGACAGCCCCCGTCCCGCAGCCCGTCAACGCCAGACCAGCTGCAAGCAGCAAAGGTAAAACTGTTTTGTATTTCATGGTTCCGATTATATCAGACATCTCCGGACCCCACCCCTGACAGCCCCCGGGCCTTGCCGTTGTCTTGCCTGCTGCAAAAGCCTATCCTTGGATACAGAACCGGGATCTTCCCGGAAACGCAAAGGAGAGAGCATCCATGAAAAAAATGATCAATACTGCATTTGTGTACATGATTCTGGGCCTTGCAGCCGGGGTCTTTTACCGGGAATACACGAAGCTGTCCGGCTTTGAAGGCCTCACCGTCCTGAAAGGACTGCATCCCCATCTGCTGGCCCTGGGCATGGGCATGTTCCTGATCCTGGCGCTGTTTGTCAAAGCACTCCCGGGTCTGCAGCAGGAGAAATCCTTTGGCTGGTTCTATGGTCTGTACAACGCCGGCCTGGCTGGATCGGTGATCATGATGATTGTCCGGGGCATTCTGCAGGTCCAGGGCACCATGCTGTCCGCCGGCATGAACGCCGCTGTCTCAGGCATCGCCGGTGTATGCCACATTGTGCTGGCCATCGGGCTGTTTTGCCTGTTCGCCGGTCTGAGAAAGTGTGCAGGAAAGATCCGGGACTGAGCCGGGTGAAAGATTCTGCCGATGCGCCGGCTGAGCCGGCTGTGTCAGGGCAGATACGGGAAGGGGAGAAGTGAAAGCTTCTCCTTTTTTTACGGTTTCTCGACCGGACAGGTGATTCTTTGCCGGAATGCTGGTATGGTTTTATCAAGAGGTGCAGAAGATTATTAAACGATATCTGCGATCCTGACAGGCAAAGGAGTGAAATGATATGTCAGCAGAGAAGAATCAGGCCGTGCGCATAGTATCTGCCAATGAAGCGGGAAACCGGTTTGTGCCGGAAAAGTGCATCAACATTCAGGCGGAATTTCTGGACGATCCCCATCCTCTCGCGCATGAGGTGCCGGATACGTTCATTCAGACAGGCATTTTCAGTTCGCCAAAGCTTCGTGTATGTCTCTATGGACAGCTCAATGGTGAACCGGTGCTGGTACCGGTATCCGAACGGAAGACTTCCTTCGGGACCACTGCCTACAAAGAGGACAGAGAACGGGCAGAGAGCCTGATGCGGGACTGGACGCATTTCGGCTGAGGGACAGCTGTTTGTCTTCAGATACGACCATCATAAGGAAAACGGAAAACCGGTGGATCACAGTCTGCCGGTTTTCCCGTGTCCTGCGGGTACATCTTTTTTCATTGCCCGCCAGGAATTATAGAATGAGTGAAGAAACAGAGAAGCAGCGTCTGTCTGCGGCTCTGCTGTCTTTGCGGGAGGGATGTTTATTTCGTTTTATCAGCTGATCCAGCTGGATCCATCGATGATCCGGAGAATGATGGGGCAGACAGAGGACAGGGAGGAACGGCGCCGGCTCCGGATCGCCATGATTACGCGTTCAGCGCTGATCGTGGTTTTCGCCATTCTGTTCATCGCCCTGATGACTTCGCTTTTCGGTGCAGAAAACAGCAGCATGGCTGTCTCCATTTTCTGCATTCTGCTGGCGAGCCGGTTTGTGGGGTTCGGATACCGGATATCGGATTCCCTGTTCAGCATGGCACTGTGCTTTCTGATCCTGCTGGCAGGACCGGTGCTGGCGGTGATGATTCCAGGGTTCTTCTGGACTCTGCTCATCAATTTCGGCTGCCTGTTTCTGATTGTTCTCATGACCTGTGAGAATCCGGAGATGGGCAACGGGGGGCTGTATACCTTTGCGTATATTTTCCTGAGCGGCAATCCGGTGCAGGGAGAGGCGTTCCTGAACCGGTTTTACATGACACTGCTGGGGTTTGCCCTCTGTGGTCTCGTGCTGTGGCGCAACCACGCCGGCCAGAACCGGGAACGGACGTTTGTGTCCATTCTGAAGGGCTATTCACTCCGGAATCCGAAGTATCAGTGGCAGCTGCGGCTGACCCTGGGCGTCACGCTGCTTCTGTCTCTGTTTTCCACGCTGGGACTGACCCGGTACATGTGGGCGGGATTTGCCTGCGGTTCGCTGCTGTCGGATGTGGAAGTGGAGAACCGGATTCATGAAAAGCTCCGGGACCGGGTGATTGGAGCCGCGGCAGGGTCTGCGCTGTTCTATGTGATCTGGTCGCTTCTGCCTGCTTCCTTTATTCCGCTGCTGGGACCGGTGGGCGGTCTGTGTCTGGGACTTTGCACAGAATACCGGCACAAGACCATGCTCAACTGCTTCGGCGCGCTGTCTCTGGCAGCCGGCATGTATGGCCTGAAGGGTGCGGTGTGGCTGCGGATTGTCATGACCCTGCTGGGGGTCCTGTTTGCACTGGTCTTCTTCTGGCTCTTTGACCATTTCATCCTGTCGAAGCTGGAGGAGAAGGCCGGTGAAGAAAAACCGGCTGCATAGTTCGGGTGAAGGAAACAAAACCGGTGGTCTGTTCTGCATCTGATGAATGCAGAGACAGACTGCCGTCGGATCCGGAAGAGGAAGATGGTGAAGAGCAGCAGAATGACCGGCTGTGAGATGAAGTAAAACGATATAACAAATTTGGCTGTGATCTCTTGTTTGGGTTACAGCCATTTTATATCCCTCCCATATCCTGATTGATTTTTTTTTTAGTCTGAGTTCAGAAAAAACGTGAATCCATTCACGAAATTCCCGGGAAAAACGTGAATAGATTCACGTTTTTCTCAAAAACAGCCGATATTACACAAAAAGCGCTGTCTGTCCGGCAGAACCGGTACAGGCAGCGCTTCGTTTCATGATGACTGTTTCAGACAGGAGACAGAATAACTGTTCAGGCAACGAAGGGACGGGAGAATTCCACCAGCGCTTCCGGTGTTGCCCATTCCTTCCAGGATTTTCCGGAATCCCGGACCGTTTCACCCAGCTTGACAAAGTAGCCGGGAACATCGGTGATCGCAATGGCGCCCACTTCCGTACCCAGTTTTTCGTTGTCCAGCAGATCGGAACCGTTCAGATAGAGCAGGAATGCCGGAACCGGTTTCTTGTCCACCATCTTGATGCCGCCCCGCAGACCGATTACACCAGCCTGATGGGATGCACAGGAGGAAGGACAGCCGGAAATGTGCAGCTGAGGCAGCCAGGCTTCCACGCCGGCCTCCTTGACCGCAGCCCGGATATCCTTCAGCATCTGCTGGGAATCCCGCAGACCCACCTGGCAGATGGACGCGCCAATGCAGGCTTCGGAAGCTTCAAAGGCATTCTGAGCCGCATCATTGGCGATGATGTCCATGATCCGGTTCGCTTCAGCGCCTGTCAGGTTGATGATCCAGGCACCCTGGTCCGGAGCCACCCGCATTTCGGCAGCCGGGATTTCCTGAATGGCTTCATTCACTTTGTGCAGCACATCCTGGTCAGGCTTGCCGCCGGGTGCATGCCACTGAACCGCATACAGTCCTTCCTGCTTCTGGGGGAATACCTGCCAGGAATCCCGGGGAACAGAACCGTCACCGGTTTTGTGAGATGCATCGTTCTCAACAGCGGGGAATTTCAGATCCTGGTCCTGAATGGCTGCCAGTTCTTCGGCGAAGGCCTTCGCAAAGGCTTCTTCGCTGCCCAGCGCCTGAACCATGAAGCGGGTCCGGGCTTTGGACCGGTTGTCATAGTTGCCGTATTTGCGGAAGGTATTGATCATGGCGACCACATAATACGGAATGTCCCGGGGATCAACGCCCTCTGCCACTTTCACGCCAAGACGCGGGACATTGCCCAGACCGCCTGCGGCATAGACATCAAAGGTACCATCTTCCCGGGCCACGAACCCCAGGTCCCGGAATGTGGCGTGGGGCTCATTGGCGTTGCTGCCGGAGAAAGCCACTTTGAGCTTCCGGGGCATTTTGGGGGCATCGATGAAGTGCATGAGGAACTGAGCGGTTGCTTCGGCCCAGGGCAGGACATCGAACATTTCTTCCGGATCCACACCAGCCAGAGGGGAACACATGACGTTTCGGGGATAGTCTCCGCCGCCGCCGTAGCAGACAATATCGGAGTCCAGGGCGTTGTCCATGATCGCATACACCTGTTCGGGGTCCAGATCGTGCAGCTGCACGGCCTGACAGGTGGTGAAGTGGACCATGGGCACGTTCTGTTCGTCCAGGGTGCGGATCAGGAAATTCAGCTTGTCCTTGGTCAGACGGCCGGCTGTGGTGCGCAGGCGCAGCATGTGGTGCCTGCCGTCACGCTGGGCGTAGCTGCCGTATTTTCCGGAGAAACCCTTGTAGTCCTTTTTGGACAGTTCTCCTTTGTGAAACTCCTCGGTTTTCTCCCTGAACAGGGGAATCGTGTCCCGGAATACGGACGGATTCAGCGGAGCAAATTTTTCATCCATATAAAGCCTCCTTGCCTCGCGGCATACAATGTAATTTTAGCACCGGAACGGTATACCGGTGATGGTCATGCCATGGCACTGGACAGTAAGCGCTTCTCATGTTCGGATTGCACTGGCGGCTGGCAGAAAAAGGCAGCAGCTGCGGGTCTCAGGCATCCGGTTCGAGTTTTGCATGGCGTTTTACTATACTGAAACCATCAAGGAGGTACATACCCATGGCAGACGAATTCAAGAAAATGGAAGATGATATCCTGGAAAAGGAACTGCGACACGACGAGAACAAAATCGATGACAAGCGCAGCGACATTGCCGATCACGAAGCTCAGATCCGTGAAGACAAGACAAAATTCATGAAGGATATCCACGCTGAGGAAATCAAGCATGACGAGCGTGTGATTGCCCGCAAGGAAAACGACGCAGAGCGTCACGAAGAAAAGATCAAGGAAAACGAACAGAAGATCAACGACGTAAAGTAAATCTTCAAGTCCCAAAGCCGGGAAGCCTGATTGCAGCTCCCCGGCTTTTCTTTATGGCCCGAATATGTGACGCTTAACAAAAAATATCGAATGTCAATGTGAAACCGATTACAAATCTGCGGTATTCTGCCTTCGTGAAAGAAAAGGAGACAAGGATTATGGACAGACTGAAGGGCAAAATTGCTGTTGTAACCGGATCCACCAGCGGGATCGGCATCGGGATTGCGAAGCTGTATGCAAAGGAAGGAGCAAAGGTGATCATCTGCGGCCGTCGCAAGGAAAAAGGCGAAGCGGTGGTGCAGGAAATCCGGGATGCAGGCGGAGAGGCTGCCTATCATTTCATGGATCTCATGGATCCGGATTCCATTGATGCTCTGATGAAAGACACAGCGGCGGAATACGGCCGAATCGACGTGCTGGTCAACAATGCGGCCAATGCCAGTCCGAAGGACGGCCGGCTGGATGAGGTGACGCTGGAGCAGTGGGATGACATTTTTGACGGCAACCTGCGGGGCACGTTCTGGGCGGTGAAGTGCGCACTGCCGTTCATGACGGAAAACGGCGGGTCCATTGTCAACATCGGGTCCATGGCTGCCTGCGGCGGTGATCTGCAGGGCACGGCCTATGCGGCGTCCAAAGCCGGTGTAGATATGCTGACGAAATCCATCGCGCTGCAGTACGGCAAGAACAACATCCGCTGCAACTGCGTGCGTCCGGGGCTGATCGTGACACCGCAGAACGAACCGCGGATCCCGGCGGCACTGAAGAAAATCTATCTGGACAACATCTGTGTGACCAGATACGGCAGACCGGAAGACATCGGTCATCTCTGCGTGTACCTGGGCAGCGACGAAAGCTACTACATGACAGGCCAGATCCTCACCGTGGACGGCGGTCTGAACACCCATTCCCCCACTGTGGCACAGTTCCGGGAGCTGGGTTCCAGAACCTGGTAACAGATACTGCATGACAAAAAACGGGAGTTTCCATTGCGAGACTCCCGTTTCTGTACAGAAAAGGCGGAAGGGCTGGTGGGCTTTTCCGCCTGATCATTCATTATTTCTGCAGAAACTCTCTGGTTTCCTTCGCAATGCCTTCGGCGTCCAGACCGAATTCATGCAGCAGCTCGGCAGCGGGTCCGGAGTGGCCGAACACATCCCGGACACCGATCCGGCGCAGTCTGGCAGGGGATTCTTCCGCCAGAACGGAAGCCACTGCTTCTCCCAGACCGCCAATGATGGAGTGCTCTTCCACTGTGACAATGTAGCCGGTTTCCTGTGCGGCTCTGATCACGGCGTCTCTGTCCAGAGGCTTGATTGTGGCCATGTTCAGGACCCGGGCGGAAATGCCGCTTTCTGCCAGGCGGTCTGCTGCTTCCAGCGCTTCCGGAACCACGATGCCTGTGGCAATGATGGTCACATCCGAGCCATCACGCAGGGTTTCTGCCTGTCCGATCCGGAAATCGAAATCTTCATCGTGAATGATGGGAGTGGCAGCACGGCCGAACCGGATGTAGACCGGTCCGTCCAGTTCATAGGCAGCCTTGACCATCTTTTTGGCTTCCACGAAGTCCGAAGGACACATCACCGTCATGCCGGGAATCACCCGCATCAGGGCGAAGTCTTCGTTCATCTGGTGACTGGCACCGTCTTCTCCCACGGAAATGCCACCGTGGGATGCGCAGACCTTGACGTTCAGTCCCGGGTAGCCGATGGAGTTCCGGATCATTTCATAAGCCCGCCCTGCGGCAAACATCGCAAAGGAGCTGGCAAAGGGCACAAAGCCCAGGGTGGAGAGACCCGCTGCCACATCCATCATGTTGCCTTCGGCGATGCCGCATTCCACAAAGCGGTCGGGGTATGCTTTCTGGAACATGCAGGTTTTGGTGGCGCCTGCCAGGTCCGCGTCCAGAACGACGATATCCGGGTGCACAGCCCCCAGTTCCACCAGTGCCTGGCCGTAGCCTTCCCGGGTGGCGATTTTCTTTACATCACTCATGCCTGCACTCCTTCTGCTTCCAGCGCTGCTCTTGCGGCAGCGAGTTCTGCCATGCCCAGGGCATATTCATCCGCGTTGGGCCCTTTGCCGTGCCAGCCGCAGACATCTTCCATGTAGGAGACACCTTTGCCCTTGAGGGTGTTCATGATGATCACCGTGGGCTTGCCGCTTGTCCGGTTGCTGTTGAAGAAAGCGAAGGCCTTCTCCAGTTCGGGGAAACTGTGACCGTCCACGACAATGACATTGGCGCCGAAGGCTTCGTACTTTTTGTCAATGGGACGGGCGTCCATCACGTCGGCGCAGCGGCCGTCGATCTGCAGGCCGTTCACATCCACGATCATGCACAGATTGTCCAGCTTGTAATGCCCGGCAAACATCGCCGCTTCCCAAATCTGGCCCTCTTCGATTTCACCGTCTCCCAGCAGGGTGTAGACCGCAAAGTCCTTCCCCAGCATTTTCGCACCTTTGGCCATGCCGCAGGCAACGGAGCATCCCTGGCCCAGGGAACCGGTGGACATATCCACACCGGGGACCGAGTTCATGTTGGGGTGCCCCTGAAGATAGCTGTCGCTGTGGCGGAAACTCTTCAGGTCTTCAAAGGGAAAGAAACCTTTCAGAGCCAGCGCCGAGTAATAGCCCGGCGTCACGTGGCCCTTGGAAAGCACAAACCGGTCTCTGTCTTCGTTCAGAGGATCGGCCGGATTGGCGTTCAGAACTTCGTCATAGAGATATGTGAACAGATCGGCAGCCGAGAGACTGCCTCCGGGATGACCGGACTTTGCGCCATGGGTGCTGGTGAGAATTCCTTCCCGTACCTTGATGGCGTCAAGCTTCAGCTGATGTTCTCTTTCAGGTGTCATCTTTTATATGTATCCTTCCGTTTACGAACCAAATTCTATCATGGACGGCAAGTCTGGGGGACCAGGTTGAAAAAAGCCGGGACCTGAGTCAGATCGTCCACCACTGTATCCGCTTCCACCAGCGACAGGTTGGAGAAGGGATCATGGAAACCGAAGACGAACAGACCGGCGCCTTTGGCCGCCTGCACGCCGTAGAAACTGTCTTCCACCGCAGCGGCATCCTGAGCCGGGACTCCCAGCCGCTGCAGGGCGAGACGGTAAATGGCGGGATCAGGCTTGGTCCGGGGCAGATCGTGTCCGGATACCACCGCGTCGAACAGGCCTTCCAGTCCGCATTCCTGAATCATCTGACGGATAAAGCGCATGGGAGATGAACTGGCGATGGCCACTTTGAAACCCGCTTCCTTCAGACATTCCAGCGTTTCCTTCAGCCCGGGTCTGGCCTGGGCGGCATAATTCACCGGATGGGTCTGAAGCCATGTGTTCTTGGTCCGGGCAGCGGTATAGGCGTCCACACCAAGTTTTTCCTGGATGAATGCATCTTCCTGTTCCATGGAGCAGCCGGTCAGGACCCGGAGTTCTTCCTGGGAGACCTCTGTTCCGCAGGCTTTCAGCATGTCCCGGAACTGAGTCTGAAACCAGGATTCGGTGTCCACCAGGACGCCGTCCATGTCGAAGATTATCGCTTTTGTCATAACAATCCTCCACTAGTCATTATATCCCAAAATGGGTCTGTCACGGGAGGCCGTGGCACAAAGAGACAAATCCGGAAGATGGTCGCCTGTGTCCGGTTTTTCACAAAGGAAAAGCCGGGACACCAGCAGGACAGAACGGCGGTTCTGACGGTTTCAAAAACCGGAGAAATCGCTTACATTAAAGAGAGAATGCGAAACATCATAAGGAGGATATCATCATGAACAAAGTGGCTGTCATTGGTGGAGGTGTGCTCGGTTCCCAGATTGCGCTGCTGTGCGCGTATCACGGACTGGATACCTGGATCTGGCTGCGCTCTCCGGAAAGCATAGGCCGTACGGAGCCGAAGCTGGAAAAGGCGTATCAGGAGATCATCGGCGATATTGAACGGACGGGTGGTGATGCCACACTGCTGCCGCCGGGGCTGAAGGAAGCGGGAATCACGACGGAGCTGGCCAGAAAGAAAGCCAGCCAGGCCCTGGAGTCCCTGCATCTGGAGCTGGATCTGGAAAAAGCACTCAAGGGGGCAGATGTCATCATCGAATCCATGTCCGAGGACCCGAAAGCCAAGGCGGAGATGTACCGGAAGATGGCCCCGCTGCTGACGGACGGCCAGATCCTGGTGACCAATTCCAGCACGCTGCTGCCGTCCATGTTTGCGGATCTGACAGGTGTTCCGGAACGCTATCTGTCCCTGCATTTTGCCAACCACATCTGGCGCAACAACCTGACGGAGGTCATGGCGCAGCCGGAAACCGATCCGGCGGTGTTTGATGTGGTGATGGACTTTGCCCGGTCCATTTCCATGGATCCGGTGGCGGTACGCAAAGAGCGCAGCGGCTATCTGCTGAATTCCATGCTGGTGCCTTTCCTGTTTTCCGCCATGGATCTGCTGGTGACTGAGACTTCCACCGTGGAAGACATAGACAAAGCCTGGGTCAAGGGTGCCGGTGCACCCTATGGACCGTTCCGGATGCTGGATGCGGTGGGTCTGGAAACAGCCAGAAACATTGCGCATAATTTCACGGCGATTCCCGATGAAGTGGCACCCTTCCACTACAAGGACATCGAGAAGATGCTGACGGAGAAGATAGAGCGGAAAGAGAAGTTCTACAACTGAAGCAGCGCTGCCAGTAGACAGGCAGCATGGCTGCCTGTCTGCACGCTGCACCGCCTGTATGCTGCCTTGTGGCTGTACGGGAGTGAGTCCGGCAGTTTTGCGGTTTGCAACGGAATGGGGATGGTTTATGGCTGGACCTGCCCTGCCTGCAGTTGACGATTTACGAAGCACTACCCGGAGATAAATACCCGGAGACAATGGAGAAAATAATGGAGAAAATCATGAGAAAGAAACGCAGAATCAGCCTGAAACGGATCACATTTGTCCTGTGCTGTCTGGTGGCTGCATCCGGACTGGTCATGGCGGGCTGTTTCCGGACAAAGCCGCTGGCTGCCTCCAGTCTGGATGATCCGGAGAGTCTGACAGTCCCTGAGCTGCTGCAGACGGTCTCGCTGAAGACAGCCCAGGCATTTCCCGATGGATTTGTTCTTCGGAAAACCACAGCCTGGCCCGGACTGGTGCAGGTGGAGAAGACAATGGTTCTTCCGGGAGAGCCTTCGTATGAAATCCTGTGTTTTGACAATCAGGACAATGGAATCCCGATGACACTGCGCATGACCCGGACTGAAGGAAACCGTCAGCAGATTCTGGCAGCCCGGCGCATCGAACAGGGGTGGGAGGTCATGGACATGTTTGACCGGAACCCAGTCCACAGCCCTGCACAGGATATCCCGGCCTGGGTGATCCTGGACGCACTGAGCCTGGACTCCTTCTCCATTCCGGAGAAGTATCCGGCACTGTTCTGTCTGGAAGCGCAGAGTGAAGGAAATGCGGTGAGCTGGGCCTGGCATCCAATGGATGAGCAGGAACTGCGCCAGGCGGTTTCTGATGATCAGCAGCTGCACAAGCTGGGCAATCCGTATTTCAGTCAGTTTTCCGAAACGCTGGAGACCAGCCGGGAAGGTGTGCTGACATGGGCTGCATACCATCAGGCTGCCACAGAGAGCACAGCGGAAAGGACCGTGGAAATCACAGTCTCCGACGAAGCCGGCATGCCGGACAGAGACCTGCTGGAAGGGCTGTTTTCTGTCAGCTGGAAGCAGGGAGATATGCTGCAACTGCCCTGGGCTGATGCGTTTGCTGCCTGATCCGGCTGTGATTCAAAAGCTGCATCTCATATGTTTCCTGCCTGTCTGAGCGTCGATCGATCAACAGTGTTTGACATCGGTGAAAATCGGTGGTATAACTAACAGGCAGACATCGGGACGTAGCACAGCTTGGTAGTGCACTTGCATGGGGTGCAAGGGGTCGCAGGTTCAAATCCTGTCGTCCCGACCATTTGCATGAACAGGAGACGCAAGTCTCCTTTTTTCATATTCCGGCATCCGGAGAAAGGAGAATATCATGGAAGAACGGCTTGTGTTGCAGGCAGACAGACAGGAATCCCTGGAACAGCATCTGAAACGGATCCCCGGATTGTCCCGGCGGCAGATCTCCCGGCTGAAATTCCTTGCCGGCGGTCTCCGGGTCAACGGCAGCTCTGTCCGGGCCACGCATCCGCTGCAACCCGGCGATCAGATCTCGCTGTATCTCCATGAAACCGCCTGTCGTCAGCCAGTCCCGTATGCCATTCTGTACGAAGACCAGCTGCTGCTGGTGGTGGACAAACCGGCAGGATTGGTGGTGCATCCATCCCCGGGCCATGAAACGGATTCCATGCAGACTGTGCTGGAAACCACGCTGAGTCATCCGCTGTATCTCAAAGGCCGGCTGGACAAGGATACCTCCGGGGTGCTGGTCTTCGGCAAAGCCGACTGGGTGCCCTCTGTGACCAGGACCGACAAACTCTACCTTGCCCTGTGCCGGGGAAATCCCGGCAGCTGCACCATCGATCAGCCCCTGGCGCTGCAGGACCGGAAAATGGTCCCTGCACCGGAAGGCTTCAGTGCCAGCACCCATATCCGGCCCATCCGCTCCATCCCTGAGGGAACCATGATTTCCGTCAGGATCGAGCACGGCAGGATGCATCAGATCCGGGCCCATCTGGCTTCCATTGGTCATCCGCTGCTTCAGGATCCACTGTACGGCGAAGCCGGCAGCCAGGGGCGTGCCATGCTGCACTGCGTCACCTGTCGGCTGGTGCATCCGCTGACGAAACAGACACTGGTCATTTCCAGCAGGCTGCCGGAAGACTTTCTGCATGTATCCGGCGTATCATTGCCAGTGACATGATTCCGGTCGCAGATCCTGAATCGGGATCCGGGAGGTGCATCCATGGAATACCGTCTGCTGTCGCTTTTCATCGGCTATCTGTGCGGCTGCGTGCTGTTCAGTCCCATCGTGGCCAGAGCCCGGGGCAAAAACATCTATGAAGAAGGATCGGGCAATCCGGGCATGGCCAACACCGGCCGGGTGCTGGGAAAAGGCGCCGCTGCGCTGGTGCTGCTGGGAGACGGTCTGAAAACCGTTCTGGCCATTGTGATCTGCCGGCTGCTGTTTCCCGCAGCCGGCTCCATCCTCACACTGTATGCAGGACTGGGGGCAGCCCTGGGCCACTGCTATCCCTTCTGGCGTCATTTTCAGGGCGGTAAGGGCGTGGCAGTACTGGCTGTCACCTATGTCCTGTACGCACCGCTGTATGGCATCATTTCCCTGCTCGCCGGCGGACTCTGTGTCCTGTGCCGCATGGGACTGAAATGGGGTGCAGCCATCATCTCTCTGGCTTTTTCCGTGTGTCTGGGACTGGCCGGCAGCCGGGAAGCCTTCTTTGTCTCCCTGGCCATGGCCGCTTTGATGATTGCACGCAACAGCCGGAAAACGCTGCTGGACGCAAAAAGCAAAGAGAGCCGGTCGGCAGATGAATCCGCAGCGGAGTGAACCGGGGCTGAATCGCCGGGGAACCGGAACACCGGACTGTTCTGACCGGCATCAGGACAGCCCGGTGTTTTTCACACATGGACACATTCTCCCCCAGATGCGATAATGAGCCACATGAAACGAAACGCGGTTTTTCACGTCACATTCGGCACCATTCTGGGCACCGCCCTGGTCTTCAGCCTCGTGTACTGGGGCCTGCCCTGGATCCTGGAGTATTTCGGCTATCCCCCGGATCTGCTGCTTGATCAGACCATGCGGCTGTACTTCGGTATCCTCTGGGCCGCCGTTCACTTCATCCGCTCCGGCCTGCGGCATTCCGCCCTGGGATTTTTCGTCCGCTTCCTGCGCACCTGCCTGCTTCTGGCAGCTCTGTGCCTCAGCGGCTATTACGTCTATGAGTACCTTCTGCCCGATCATTCCATCGAGCAGTTCCGCCAGATTTTTGACCAGGCAAAGGAAGCCGTCCAGAAACAGAACATAGACCTGGAAGGCTATACCTTCACAGAACAGCGGGAAGGCCTGCCGGAAGTCGGCGTCAAAGCCGCTCTCTCCGAAGAAGAAATCCGGCAGATGCTGGAAGCAAACGTCTATGCCCTCCCGGACTGGCTCCTCCAGCAGACCAATGTGATCCGGATCCTGGACGATGCAGCCTTCAGACAGGCCATGGCCGAACACAACATTCAGTCATCGGGTCTTGTCGCCGGTTTTTCCACCTATTCCTACACTGACAACGGCTCCGGTCTTCTGGAAAGCAATCACGACGAAGAAGTCTTCCTGCGCCTGGAAAGCCTGGAAGCTGCCACCACCGCCCACGAACTCACCCACTGCTTTGACTTTGAACATGACATCACGCAGAAAAACGCCGACAGTGACTACACGGAAACTGTCCGCCAGGTCTATGCACAGCAGCCTGCTCTGATCTCTGCCTACGGCGCCATGGACATCAGTGAGTTTTTCGCTGAAGCCGGATCTCTGTACATCATGAATCCCGCGCTTCTGCAGCAGAAAAGCCCAGAGCTGTATCAGGTGTTCGAAGCCCTCTATGGCCCGGCACAGGAGAGTATTCAGCAGCAGGAATCATTTGATCTGATGGAGTGGCTGCAGAACATTCAGTGGCCGGATCTCTCCAGTCTGCATCTGTAGCCTGCCGATGGGCTGCCTGTCGGCAGCCATGACAGGGCGTATACAGGAAAAGCGGGAATCTGTCTCCACGGATTTGGAGCGGATTCCCGCTTTTTATGCGCGTAAAATTATGATGTTCAGCTTTCCTGTCGCCTGTCCAGATCTTCCAGTGTGGTTCTGGTTTCCGTGATCCATGCCGAGATATCCGCATCGCCGGGATCCTGACTGAATCCCTTTGCCTGCTGCCAGCCTTTCCGGATGCCGAAGCTGTCCAGAATCTCTTCGGCCTTGTCGGCTTCCTTTTGGGAGGCGATGGTGAAGGGAAACCAGGTTTTGTCCTTGATGTTGTTCTCCATCAGAAACAGCTGGGAAGGCTGTGCCGGTTCACCATACCAGATGGGAAAGCCGAAATAAATAACAGAATAGGCGCCCCAGTTATCGGGCACCGTCTGCTTCAGCTTGAAGTCGTCCGAGCGCAGTTCCCCGATTTCTTCCACGGTCAGCGGTTCATGATTCAGCAGTTCTGCAAAATCCCGGTCTGTTTCGATCTCGAAGAGATCTGCATCCAGTTCTTTGGCAGTTTTCTCTGCGATTTCCTCCACACCATCATCCAGGGAATAGTACACCACCAGAGATTTTTCGGAAGGAGCCGAAGAACAGCCGGCAACCAGAAACAGGGCTGCCAGAAGCAATGCCAGAATGCGCCTGCCCATCAGTAGTCCACCGTGCCTTCCAGCATATCCGCCTGGGATTTGCTTTCTTCGGAAAACGGATCCATGTCATCAATCATCTGTGACTGCTGCAGGGACTGTTCGGAAACCGGCTTGTCACTTACCGGTCCTGTTTTCTGCCATAACAGACTGAAGACGATCAGTGCGGCTACAGCGATGGCGACTGCAATCAACAGCCATTTCCAGAGTTTCATAGCAACCTCCTCAGCGTTATCTTAACTTTCCAGGTAGATTGTCCCCTGTAATGGAGCAACACATTTATAGGTATGTGGCACTTCACCGTTCAGAGTAAAGTAAACGATTGCAGTTGCTTGCAATGTGGTGGGGTTCTGATAGTAAATGTTGTTTACAACAATAATCGAATTGCTTACAGAAGTCTTGCAATTGAAGCCAGATACGCTATATCCACCAACAATATAACCTCCGACAATGATGTCGATCGTGTACCAGTAAGACAAGAAAGAGAATGATCTTTTATTCTCGACGTAATTTGAACCAGCAAAAGGATTTATTGAATTATTATCATCAATATAGTTCGTTATTACAACTTCAGCACCAGTTTGAGCAAACGTATCATTAATTCTTTGTTCAAGGGCTTCTTCCGAGATGTCTGCTGGTACACTAATTTCTGTAGCTTTGAGAACGGATCCAACTTCTTCCTCGGTGGGGTTAGCGTGAATCTGATACGGAATTAAACTGGTACAGAAAAGGCAAATCATAGTCATAAAGGAAAACAGGACCTTACTAATTTTTTTCATAATTATCTTTCTTTCAAATCAAATTGCCACTAACGAAATATAGGAGTATTAAGCATTAGTAGCCGACTGTTTAAGTTGATCATGAAGCCATTGAGGTTCCAATCCACCAATGCAGTCTCGTCCCTTTGTTCTCTCAAACTGCTTTATACGCAAATACTTCTTTGTATACAAATACCAGCGTATCAGCCAGCGAAAGAGATTATATTTGTCATATCCCAAATGAAATCACAATTACAATTCTTTCCGAAAGCGCTTCCTTAATCAAATCTTATCATAGTTTCAATTACATTCAAGAGTGATACGCGAAATATTCTATTGTATCATATCACTAAACTATTTTAATATTATCGTTTATAATCCATGAACAGTTAGATGTACAAGTTCTGTGAATACTTTCCAGATTATAAATGGTCTTTGGTTCTGCATACTCCACAGGAAAACAGCCAGAATCAAAGGACTCTGGCTGTTATCTGCAACTCCATGGCAGAAGCTCGCTCCTGCACCTATGCATAAATCTGAAGGCAATGAAGTCAGACTCCTGCTTCTTTTCCGCTGACGCCCTGCCTTTCATCGGCATCTTCGGGGATTTCCAGATCCAGGACATACTTGCCGAAGGCATTCACGGTTTTCGTGTTCTCCAGCATGGAGACCCGGGACATCTGTCCGTCGTAGCTCAGATGCATGTGACCGTAGAAAAACCAGGAAGGGCGGTACTTCTCAATCAGGCGGTTGAAGCAGGGAAACCCCTCATGAGCGCCTTTGCCGTCGCCGTGACCTTTGGCCGGAGAGTGGGTCACCAGCACATCAAACCTCTTTTTCCGCCAGAGGGGATACCAGAGTTTCCGGATCCGTTTCTCCATTTCCTGTTCGGTGTACTGGAACGGGCCTTTTTTGTACCGCCGGCTGCCGCCCAGGCCCAGAAACCGGATGCCCTGGTACTCGAAGATCTCATCTTCGATGCAGATGCAGCCTTCCGGGGGATTCGTGACGTATTTCTCGTCGTGATTGCCGCAGACATAAAGAAGGGGACCGTTGAACATCGTGGCGAGAAAACTCAGATACCGGGCGGGGAGATCGCCGCAGGAGATGATCAGATCGATGTCCTGCAGCATGGAGCGGTCAAAGTGATCGTACAGGGCACGGTCCACTTCGTCGGATAGGACCAGGACCCTGAGGCGCTTCATGCAGACTCCTTTACCCGGGAAATGCCATGGGTGCGGATGACGCCGGAGGCATCATCGGTGAATTCGTCCAGACCGGGGATGGATCCCACGATGTTGGACAGCAGCCAGTCCATGTCCATGAGCTGTTCCGGAGACAGCGTTTCGCCCTGATGACAGCGGATCTGCCCTTCCTGATCCTTCAGCTCATCCCGGAAGGGCTGCAGTCCGTGGCGGAGGTTTTCCCGGACAATGCCAATGAGCCGTCTGGTCTGCTCCGGTACCACGTTTGTCATTTCCAGGTCGATCATGCCATTGGACACGCCCCACCAGTAGTTCACGGAACGTCCGCCTTCACCGTGTTCCTCGTTCCAGCGGCGGTTGCGGATGCGCTGCATCATCTTCGTGTAGAACTGTCCCCAGTATTCCAGATCATAGGTCACTTTCACGAACTGCCCGTGGCGCAGATCGTACAGGCCGAATTCCCGGCTGGTGATCACATTGGGATCGAAGTCGATGCCCGCAATGAACAGCAGATCCGCGTCCCGGGGAATCTGTCCGGCGCTTTTTGTGGTGGTGGACCAGTCCAGATACACCCGGGCTTCCGGGTTGGTCATCAGGGCACCCAGGGCAAAGGCGTTCAGACTGGCGATGGAGCCGTAGATCGGGTAGTCCGCCAGATAGCCGATGTGGCCGGAGACCGTGAGGATCCCGGCGATCATTCCCGATAGAAACTGCGATTCGTAACGGCGGCCGAAATAGGTGCGGATGTGACCGGTGAGGGTATTGAGACTGCAGTTGAACATCTTGATGTCCGGATGCGCGGCGCCGAAACGGATGCTGGAACGAAGCATTTCAGGGCTGGTGGTGAAGATCACGTTATAGCCCTGTTTCAGGGCTTCTTCCATGGCTTCCATTTCCTGTTCCGGTGTGTTGACTTCAAACCAGGCTCTGGTGTCGATTTCCGGCATTTCCTGATTCAGATACGCCCGGCCTTGTTCATGATGGCGGGTCCAGGCGCTGGTTTCGGGATTCCGCCGGTGAATGAACGCCGCCCGGGGTTCGCCGTAGAGCCGGGAGAGCAGGGACTTCCGGTCTTCTTCCGTGCCGGTTTCCAGCTGTGCCCGGGGTTTTTCGGGCCAAACAGAGAAATCCTCCCAGACTTTCTTCACCTGCTGTTCCAGCTGGCCGTTGCCGATTTCTTCAAAATCCTTCAGTCCGTAGATTTCCAGAAACAGCAGGAAGGCATCTGCTGCGGGGATCTGCAGCTGGCTGCCGCCGAGTTTGAGGAAAATCTGCGAAAACCGGTTCCAGGCAGATTTCACATCCTCCCGCAGCGTCTGATCCCAGGGTCTGTCGTCTGTGCCCAGCACCACATCCAGCCGTTTCCAGCTGCCCGGGGTGGAGAACCGCAGCCAGGACACACCGGTTTTTTCCTGGGCTTCCAGAGACTCGAAATAAGCCTCGGCTTTGGGAGAGTGGTCGTTTTCCGGGATCAGCCTGATGACTTTGGCCAGGATTTCCGGTGCCTGGAGGTATTTCAGGACAGAAACCCGTTTGTTGCCTTCCTGTACATAATACTGACCCAGGTACTCCACACAGATGATCGGTTCCCGGATCCCTTCTTCCAGCTGGGCTTCATAGAGCCTGGTCCATTTTCCGGCAAATTCGCTGCCGGGCTCCAGCAGGGGCATGAAATCCGCGGCGAAGGAATTGGTCCGCCCCCGGGTCCGGGTGCCCGTCACGGCTTCCAGCGGAATGGAACCTGCGGGCAGTTCCTGCGTTTTGAGAATTTTCAGCTGCTGGTCCTCCAGCGCCGGCAGATAGGGGTCCAGACCCTGCGCCGAGCGGTTTTTCACACACCGCAGACCGGCTTTGCGCGCGGCTTCATATGCTTCCAGGGACATAGAGTTCCTCCTTTTCTGTATCGTCTGTCTTTATTTTATGCTCTGTCCCGGCGGAATGAGACGGGACAGACTTCCGGCTTTGTTTCAAACCGGCAGGAGTGATCTGCCACGGCAGCCAGATCCGCCAGCCCGGAGTGAGACGCCAGAGTTTCATGATCTGTTCTTCGGGAATAACAGCCAGAAAAACACCCGGAGTTTCTGCCAGAACACCGGGTGCTGTCTTCAGCTGGCCGCCGGGCGGTGATACAGGGGTCTGACCTGAGTGCGGATCACCTTGCGCAGGCCCAGGGCAGTGACCGTGACGGAGATCACCTCCGCCAGCGGGAACGCCAGCCACACCAGATTGAGATTGCCGGTCTGTGCCAGCAGCCAGGCCAGGGGAATCAGCGCCCCCAGCTGGCGGATGATGGATACCCACATGGCGATCATGCCGTGGCCCATGGCCTGGAAGAAGGAACCGCAGATGATGCCGAAGCCTGCCGGCACAAAGCACAGGGAAATGATCCGCAGAGCCGGAATCCCGATGGCTTTCATGTTGTCGCTGGCCTGGAACAGATCCAGAAACAGACCCGGCAGCAGCTGAAACAGCAGCAGTCCCACTGTCATGATGCCCAGGGCATAGGCGATGGCCAGCTTCAGCGTCCGCAGGATCCTCTCCGGCTTGCCGGCGCCATAGTTGTAGGCCACAATGGGCACCATGCCGTTGTTCAGCCCGAAGATGGGCATGAAGACAAAGCTCTGGAGTTTGAAGTAGACACCCAGCACTGCGGCGGCTGTGGTGGAGAAGGCGATCAGGATCTGGTTCAGGCAGAAGGTCATGATGCTGCCGATGGACTGCAGAATGATCGACGGCAGTCCCACGCTGTAGATGTGCCGGATGATGTCGCCCCGGGGCCGGAAGTGCCGGAAGCCGATCTGAATCTCCCTGTTGAAGCATTTGTTGAACCAGATGCCCGCGGCACCACCGATGATCTGACCGGTCACCGTGGCAATGGCAGCCCCGGCTACACCCAGGGCGGGAAAGCCGCAGTATCCGAAAATCAGGATGGGATCCAGCACGATGTTGATCGCGGCGCCGGTGAGCTGACTGATCATGGTGAGATTCGTCCGGCCGGTGGAGGCCAGGATCTTTTCGTTCATGGTCTGGAGAAACAGACCGATGCCAAACACCGACACGATCCACATATACTGGAATCCTTCTTCGGCAATCACAGCGGAAGAAGTCTGAAAGGTGAAAAAGGGGCGGGCAATGAGCATGCCGGTCACGGCGAACAGCGCATAGCTTGCCAGGGCCAGGAAAATGCCGTTTTCCGCCGTGGCATTGGCGGATCTCTGGTCCTTTTCCCCCAGGCAGCGGGAGAGCCAGGCATTGACACCCACTCCGGTTCCCACGCCCACGGCGATCATCAGGTTCTGCCAGGGAAAGGCCAGGGAGACAGCCGTCAGGGCATCTTCCGACAGACTGGCCACATAGATGGAATCCACCACGTTGTACAGCGCCTGCACCAGCATGGAAATCATCATGGGGATGGACATGGATATCAGCAGCCGTCCCACCGGCTGAATGCCCATTTTGTTTTCGTTCAAATCAGATCTCTCCTTTCCTGCGGCGGCCGGAAAAGAGAACCGCCTGACGCTTCGTCATTCCATGATACACGGAGGCAGCCGGGTATTGATAGAAGGAATGCAGGAAAAAGCAGGGCCGCATCGGAAAACGGGCCTGGAATCCTGCAGCAGCCGGGTGTGCTGCGGTTGTGTCAAAAAGAAGACGGAACAGGTGAATCTTTTCACAACCTGTGCTATCATGCAGTGGTACAAGATTTAAAGGAAGGTGCAGTATGTTAGAGAACAACGAAATTGGAATCTTTATCCGTCTGGTGGACGCAGGGGGCCGGACCTCACAGGAGATCGCAGAAATGTACAAAACCAGCGCCGACAACGATCCTCTGGGACGGGTGGCATTCTGCACAGACGCTGAAGCGGACCCCAGGCTGGCTTCCCGCTTCAACCGGGCGATCCTGGCCTATGAGGGAGACTATGGTGAATACGAATATCTCATGGGGGACATCATCGATACGGATCTGGCCTACGATCCGGATGCACCCAAGGGCTTCAAGCGCAAGATCATGGGGGCTTTCTCCGATCTGCTGCCCCGGGAATTCGAACGGGAAATGAAGAGCACCTGGCTGCTGCTCAACAACCTCCGGGAACTGGAACCGGAAGCTGCAGCCGGCATGCAGTGCGTGCTCTCCAACGAGCTCTCCGCCCCGGCGGAACTGCTGGACAACCGGGCTGCCAGTGTCAACTTCACATATTTTGTCTGAATCCTGAGCCGGATCAAGACCACAGCCGAACAGAAAAAACCGTCTGGGCCATCATGTGCCGGACGGTTTTCTTATGCCCTGCCAGCGGGCACGGGCCCGCATCGGCATGGACAGGAAGTTACAGGTTTTCGTAAATGTCCCGGATCAGGGCCTGGGTGTCTTCCCAGCCCAGACAGGGATCCGTGATGGACAGACCCGGTTCATAGTTCTCGCAGATGTCCTGCCGGCCTTCCTTGAGATAGGACTCGATCATGAGCCCCTTGACCAGTTTCCGGATGTCGGGGTCGTACTTGCGGGAGTGCATGACTTCCTTGGCAATCCGGACCTGTTCCCTGTACTGCTTGCCGGAGTTGTAGTGGTTGCAGTCCACGATCACCGCGGGGTTGGCCAGGTCGGTTTTTTCATACTCCCGCTGCAGCCGTTTCAGGTCTTCGTAGTGGTAGTTGGGAATGGCGTTGCCCAGTTTGTCCACACCGCCGCGGAGAATGGTGTGTGTCAGGGGGTTGCCGGGGGTGGAGACGTGAAACATGCGGTGGATGAAGCTCTGAGGGGCCTGGGCGGCGATGACGGAATTGATCATAACGGAGAGGTCGCCGGAGGTGGGGTTTTTCATGCCCACGGGGATATCCGCGCCGGAGGCCACCAGGCGGTGCTGCTGGTTTTCCACGGAGCGGGCGCCCACGGCTTCGTAGGCGAGCACATCATCGAAGTAGTCCCGGTTGCTGGGGTACAGCATTTCGTCGGCGGCGGAGAGGCCGGTTTCTTCCAGGATCCGCAGGTGCATGCGCCGAATGGAGACAATGCCCGAGAGCAGGTCCGGTTCGCTGTTGGGATCCGGCTGGTGGAGCATGCCTTTGTAGCCTTCGCCGGTGGTGCGGGGTTTGTTGGTGTAGACCCGGGGAATGAGAAAGATTTTGTCCTTGACTTCTTCGTTGAGTTCCTTCAGCCGTCTGACGTACTCGGTGACGCTTTCTTCGTTGTCAGCGGAACAGGGCCCGACGATGAGAATGAACTTGTCGCTGCGGCCTTCGAAGATATCCCGGAGTTCCTGGTCCCGCAGGGCTTTCTGCGCGGCGAGCGCAGGGGACAGAGGGTAAAGCTCTTTGAGAACATCCGGCGAGGGGAGTTCCTGGTGTATGGTGAATGACATGGCTGGCTCCTTCCTTGCATTGTTTCAGCACAACGTTACAGTGTTACCTGCGCATTATATCATGCCGGGCAAAACTCTGGTTTTCTCTTTCGAATTGTACTTTGAGAAATAGAACAATTAACGGGGTACACTGAAGACATGAAGGTTCTGGCAGCAGCGGATGGACTTTCGTGTCCGGTCCGCATGAATCACATCAGAGGACTTTGTCCGGCGGATCTGTGTCTGCAGATGTCCGGCTGGGATCCGGATCTGACAGGGTGGAGCTATGCGGCGCCCGGCAGCATTCTGGATCTGGCGGGTCACCGGGTGCTGGTGGCACCGGAGGCCGGCCAGCTGTGTCAGATGGCGGCGGCAGCCCGGGATCTGGGCTGCGATGTGCTGATCCGTCCCGGGCGGTATGTGGCCTGGTGTGTGGAGCTGGAGGGGGTGCTGGTGGTGGATCCGGGCAGTGTGCGGCATTCAGGCAACCGGATGCCGCCTTCCTGTGCGTTCCTGGATCTGGTTCCCGGACAGGGTCCTCTGTGCACGATCCACTGGCTGAAGGCTGTTCCGGACGGCCTGGAAAGCAGTTTCCAGACTGGCGTCCGGCAGAGAGGCGAAGGAAAGCCGCAGGCCTGAGACAGAACGGCTGCAGGCAAACTCTGCAGGCAGGGCATATCCCGGGATCTCCACGCAGAGATAGGCTTCATCCAGCAGCAGGGGAAAATCCCGGAGGATGTTCATGACCAGATCGCTGCGGCGGCGGTAGATCCGGTTCAGGCGCCGGATGTGCTTTTCCAGATTCCCGGAGGCGATGTAGCGGGCCAGGGCCAGCTGTTCAATACGGGAGGCCATGGGGGCGTAGCTGGCGGGATCAAAGCGGGACAGCAGCTCTTTAGGGAGCACCATGCAGGAAAGCCGCAGGGAGGGCAGCAGCACGCGGGAAAAGGAGCCGATGTACACAGAGTGCTTCAGCCGGGCGGACAGAGCGTTGCGGGGCCCGGAGGCATAGGTCAGCTCCCCGTTGTAGTCGTCTTCGATGACAAACAGATCCTGATACAGGTCCAGGCGGTTTCGCAGGGCTTTTTTCTTTGTCCCGGCGCAGGCAGTGGTGAGATACAGGCAGTCAAAGGGCTTTGTCAGCTCCTGTGGCAGGGGTCCGTCTTCGTCGCTGTCCAGTTCCAGGATCCTCCAGCCGGCGCTTTGAAACGCATGCCGGGCCAGCGCCGGGGCGTGATGTTCCATGGCCACGGTTAGCGGTTTGCCGATGAGTGTGGCGAGCATGAACAGCAGGGTCTGATAGCTGGGGCCCACGAGGATGGATTCCGGGTCTGTGCGCAGCCGCCGCAGCCGGAACAGGTGATCGGCCAGAGCCTGCCGCAGGGCCGGCTCTCCCTGACTGTCTCCGTAGCTGGCCAGCGTCCGGCTTTCTTCCAGCGTCTGGCGCAGAAACCGTTTCCAGAGCTTCATGTCGAAGAGCTCCGGATGAATGGCGTTGGTCTGCAGGTCCCAGAGCGGCTCCGGCAGATCCGGCGGGGCTGCCTCATCCCGCCCGGATGCAGCTGGTGTGGACAGCAGGCGGGGCTGCCGGGGCTCCAGACCGGTGACATAGCAGCCTGCCTGGGGAATAGTCCGGATCAGACCTTCGTCCTGCAGCAGAGCCAGGGCGTGTTCCACGGTGGTCTGTGACAGAGAGGTGCGCCGGACGAGTTCCCGGATGGAAGGCAGCCGGTCGCCGGGTTTCAGCTTGCCTGTGAGCATGTCCTGACACAGGGTGTCCCGGAGCAGGAGATATTTTTTCGTTCTGGGTTCATTCATGGTTCCAGCATAAACTGTCCCCTGAAATTATTCAAAAACTGTCGGTTTTTTCAATGACAGAACCGGCGTATCATCCAGAGCAGGAGGGATATCTGATGAAAAAGACTATCACCATTCAGGACATGGTCCTGACTGCCCTGGGCATGGCCCTGGTGTTCGTGGCGACGATGTATATCAAAGTTCCCAATGCCCTGGACGGCTATTTCAATCTGGGGGACGGCTTCATTCTCCTCTTTGCGTCTTTTCTGAGCCCCGGTCTGAGTTTTCTGGCCGGCGGTCTTGGTTCGGCACTGGCGGATGTCGCCGGCGGCTATGCCTATTATTTTCTGCCCACGCTGCTGATCAAAGGCCTGGAATCGGTGGCCGTCAGCTGGCTGATTGAAAAATATGGCTCCAGAGTCCGGATCCCGGCGTATCTGCTGGGGTCTGTGATCATGGTCACGGGCTACTTTTTCGCAAAGTGGTACCTGAAGGGCAGCGCTGTGGTGGCAGCGGCAGGGATCCCGGAAAACCTGCTGCAGACCGGTGTGGGCGTTGTGATCGCGGTGGTAGCCTATCCGCTGATCCAGCGGGGATTTGCGAAGTCCCGGGCCCGGAAAACGGTCTGAAGCAGATGATCCCATGAAAAAAGGCGCCGTCGCGCCTTTTTTCAGATATGCTCAATAGGAGGAAGGTTGAAAGCTGAACATCTTTGCTTTCTGACTTCATAATACGAAGCTTAGGTTGATTCGTCATCCTGAATGCCCGGAATTTTCTGATTTTTCATTGACAAATCAATGCTGTTGTGCAGCGAAACTGACGCCGGTAAGGTTTATCATTTTCAGCGGCGCATCAGGACAGCACTTTCACCGCATAGGAACACAGGGGAACCACCCGGATGCCCCGCTTGTGTGCCTCCTGTGCCACCATCTCAACCAGCCGCCGGGCAATGCCCTGGCCGCCATAAGCCGGATCCACTTCCGTGTGATCAATGATCCATGCCCCGCTGTCCACGGAGTAATGGCATTCCCCGATGCAGGTTCCTGCATCATAGACAGCACTGCGCTGCCGCTCAGGTTCAAATCTGTATTCCATTCTGTGATGCCTCCCGGATGGACTGCCGGGTCCATCCCGTCTGCTTCAGTATACAGATCCTGGCAGGGAACGAAAGAAGCGGATGCCCGGACAGCATCAGGCCTGCGGGTTTTCATTCAGCCTGCCTTCTGCTACTGTCAGAAGCAGCAAAGGAAAATGGAAAGGATGTCATGGAAGTGAAACGAAGCGGAAAAATCATCGAAACGCTCATGGAACACCGGTATCAGGAGGAACTGAACCGGGAACAGAGCATGCACAGACTGGCTTTTGACATACAGCTGATCAGTCTTCTGCTTGCGGGCATCACCCTGGCACTGCTGGCCCTGACCGGTCCCCTGCAGCTGCCCTGGCTTTTTACCCTGCTTGCGGGATCCATTCCCTGCGGTCTGTTTCTGGCTGCGGCAGTAACCGCCTCCGTGACCAGACTCTGGCCCCGGATCACCGGTTTCCCCGCGTATGAAACGATCCGCCGCCGGCTGCAGAACGCCCCGGATCCCGAAACGCAGATGGAAGAATGCATGGATCTGCTGGACGAAGCCACCAGCCTGTCCACCCGGAGCATGAAACAGCAAAGAGCCGTCCTGATGGCGGCTCAGATCTGTCAGTATGCGGGCATTGCCTGCCTGGCGGCAGCGTTTGTCACGGGCCTGTGCCTGTGGCTTTGAATGATGATTCAGCCGATGAACTCCCGCAGCAGGGAGTTTTTTGGTATGTTCTCGGAGGAGATCCCCAGGAAATAATCCAGAAATTTCAGCAGCCGCCGGGCTTCCTCGTAGTGCGCAGACTCCCGGCCGATCCCGAACAGCAGTGGCTCGGCATACTGCTTCAGCACCGCCAGTTCATAGACACAGGCGCTGTTGAAGAACACATCTGCGCTTTCCTGATACGGCAGAATGTTGGCTTCTTCTCCCGCCAGCACCGCCGGCCACATATCCAGGGTTTCCTGGGCGGAGAATCCCCGGGTGCGCGCATCCCGCACCATGCGCCGCAGCAGCCGGCCGTCCTGGGGCGGAATCGGGTTATGGGGATCAATGGCCAGCTGGGTCAGGGCGCTGATGTAGATCCGGAACTGCGTTTCCGGATCCAGGCCGGGCGTCATCCGGGGATTCAGGGCATGGATCCCCTCGATCACCAGAATATCCCCGGACTGCATCATGACCGGCCTGTCGTGATATTCCCGCTGTCCCAGCACAAAGTTGTAGGTGGGGAGCCGGACGCTGTCGCCTGCCAGCAGCGCCGAGAGATCCCGGTTGAACTGTGCCAGATCCACGCAGTCCAGAGACTCGAAATCATAGCTGCCATCCGGCAGCCGGGGAGAATCCTCCCGGTTTTTGAACCAGTCGTCCACCGACATCTGGATCGGATTCAGGCCCAGCGCCCGCAGCTGCACGCACAGGCGTCTGGCGAAGGTGGTCTTCGAGGAAGAACTGGGACCGGCAATCATGATCATCCGGCAGCCGGACCTGGCCGCTGCCTGTTCCGCAATCTGACCGATTTTCTTCTCCTGAAGCGCTTCCTGGATCCCAATCAGTGTGGACGCCTGTCCCTTGCAGATCCAGTCATTGAGATCTGCCACATCCTCGCAGTCCAGTTTCTGCGCCCAGAGATGAGATTCCTTCAGCGTGAGAAACTCCCGCCGGTGACAGCCCGGATCGAACACCGGCTCCCGGTCCTGTCCGGCTGCGGGAATCTGAAGGAAAAACCCGTCTTCCCAGGGAATCAGCCGGTAATTCCGGACATAGCCGGCATCCGGTGCCATATGTCCGTAGAAATAGTCGATGAAGTTGCCCAGAGAGTAGACATGGACTGTTCCGGACAGCCGGTACCGGAACAGCCGGGCTTTGGAGGTCATGTGATAGCGGGAGAATTCCCGGATGGCCTCCTGCGTCAGCATCCGCCGCCGGTGAATCGGATACCGGTTGGCCGCATATTCCCGCATCCGCCGGTCCATCCCCTGCAAAAGCGTGTCGCTCACGGCAAACGAGCCCTCCGGCCGCACAAACCAGGCGTCCTGAATCTGAAAATCCACCGTCACAGAGTGCACATGACTGCGCCCGGCCTGGGCATACAGCGCCTTGAGCATGGAGAAAATCGTTGTGCGGATCAGCGCCATGCGCCCGGTGGGATCCGCCGTGGTGATGAACCGGATCCGGGCTCCTTCCGGGACCCGCTTGCCCAGCTCCATGATCTTGCCGTCTGCCGCGGCAAGAATCACCGGGGCTTCCCTGTACTCTTCAGGATCGCGTTCCATCGTTTCCCGGGCCAGATCCGCCAGTGTGGCAGGAGCATCCTGCCGGTCTGTGTATTCCTGTTTCATTCTTTGACTGTACCATACCCGCAGACAGAACCTGTGAAATTGACGGGCAGTGAGTGAACTCAAATTTCACCGTCAATCTATAATAAGGGAGACACAGACAAGGAGGGGCAGATATGTCTGAACAGGAAAAGAAAGTGCCGGCATCCACGCCGGAGAAAGACGAAGTGATCAAAGCCAGGGAAGAACTGGAAAAAGCGAAAACCGAGATGGATATCCGGCTCAAGGATATGGAAAAGGAATTCGACCAGCGCCGGCAGGAACTGGAACAGGAGTATGAAGAGAAGAAAGCCACGATGCTGCGGGATATGGAAGCCGCAAAAATCATGGCCGAGGACGAACTTCAGGAACTGGAAAGCGAAGCCCGGGCTCACAAAAAGGAAATTCTCTGCGGCGTCACCATTGCGGCTCTTGTGGCCTTCCTGACCACGCTGCTCTGCGCCCGTCACCGCCGATAGCCAGTGGGAAAGCCGGAAGCGACCGGCTTTTTCAGACAAGGGGAGTCATGAATCGAGGGGATATCCGGTATGCAAGACCGTAAGTGGATCCTGCGGATCATCTATGCACTTCTGCTGCTGGCTGTCATCATGGGCATCACGCTGTTTTCCGAAGGCGTCAATCCGTTTTCCCGCCAGGCCGCGGACATCGTGCTGGAGTCCGCGGACTCGGTGCTCAGCGACAGCTCAAAAAAGATCTGGGACGCCTCGGTGATCACCAGCGAGGAATCCGAACAGGCAGTTTCCTCCGGCATGTCCGCATCAGCCTCCGCCAGTGGCAAATCAGCGGACAAAAAAGCGGTGAAAAGTGCCGAGAAAGAAGAGAAGCAGGAGCAGAAAGCCATGAACCGGACCGGAGAGACGATACAGTCCAGTGTGGACAGTGTGATTTACCGCATCGCCGGCTGGCTTCCGGACTGGCTGCCAGGCCGGGCCTACATTGTCACTTTTTCCATACTCGGACTCATGGTTCTGGTCCTGTGGCTCATCAACAAGTACATGTAGCAGGCAGAAGAAGCGGCAAAAATGCCGCTTTTTCAGTTTCATTTAAGCCGGAGCAGGTATCCTCGTAATCACGAGGAGGAATGGAAAATGAAACGAGTATGGAAAAACATTGTATGCGGCACCGGACTGGTGCTGCTCGCCGGATCCGCTGTGGCCACCGGCATGGATATTTTCGGTGCCCAGCCCGGATACAGACAGGAAGAACGGGACTGGTCCTTCGGGGGATTTGACCAGGACGATGCGTTCTTCCATGACCCGGAATCCGGATTTGATCATGAATATGAAAGCCGCCGTCACTATGACCAGCATGATCACGGTGACCGGTATGATGAAGACAGCAACCGGCGGTTCTTTGAAGGTGACTTTTCCCTTGACGAAGACGACCGCAGCGAAAACTGCCGCGACCGGAAACAGGACACCGCCCTGGATGAAGACAGTCAGTCCGCAGCCACGCAGGATGACACAGACAGTGAGCAGGATACAGAGGACAGCAGCCGGGAAAACAGAGACAATGACAAGGCAAAGTCCACCGCCATGCAGCTCATGCAGGCACCCGGAACGGACGAAGAGGCTGCCATGCGCATGAACATCCGCTGGTATGACGAAGATCCCCGGCAGCCGGTCAATGGCTATGGCCTCTTTGTCTTCCTGCTGGAACTCGCCGCTCTCGTACTGCTGAGCGTCTGGATGATTGTATCCAAAGCCAACAGCCTCACCTGGAAACAGGTCATGAGCAGCCATCAGACAGAACTGCCTGCCATTCCCGCAGCTGCCACCGGGACTATGGCAGAGACTTCTGCAGCAGAAACAGGCAAAGAGCAGGAAACTGCGGCAGACAGCAGGAAAGCAGCTGCGGATCAGGATGAACCTGTGGAAACCATTGAAGTGGAAGAAGTGACTGCAGACTCTGCCGCTGAGCAAAGCAGTGCAGAGAAGCAGGCGGAGGATGCCTCCGGTACCGAAGACAAAACAGCGGAATAATCTGTCTTTGATGAATGGATCGGGATTTCTGGTCCATTTTTTGTGCCGATGGGGATGGCCAGGCCATCCCTGGCCTGGGCGGATACGGCGAAGGGGGAGAAGGGGTGGCCTGAAAACCGCGGGTACTTCAACGGGAGATCAGGGCAACGGAAGAAAGGGAGAAGAGTTGCACGAAGCGTCGTGATTTGCACTTACCGGTAAGGCGGAAGATAAAAACACAAAAAAGAACAAAAAGTGGTTGCATTCTCCTGTGGCTGTGGTATTATAAGTGAGCCGCAAGTCAG
>NZ_CAJUPA010000009.1 GCF_910588395.1 uncultured Faecalibaculum sp.
CCAAGTGTACAGGATGTGAGAGTCGGAACCTCACCAAAGTTTAGAGCGCCTTTTTAACGAATGATTCTGTGGAATATTAGTATTCTGAGAAGTGAGTCCCATGCAATATTGAGAAGTAAGCCAACCATCATTGATATCAATGACGTGTTGTTTGTCTACATTCCCTATCCAAGAAGCCCCCTCTCCGCCTAACTGTCCGTAAACACTAGCATACAGACAGGTGAAATAGTCGTGAGCCTCTTCCTTAGTCAGCCCTATCTCCTTTGAAAACGTCTCATCATACGGCTTATCACCAGATGTCCATCTATATCCATAATTATTTGAACCAGCTGGAGTCACCGTATTATTCACATTAATAACCGATTGATCTACAACAATTTTTCCTGTGGAGCACCCAGCAATTCCACCACCATATACATAAGCATGGTTATTCGTAACATCCGCTCCATCCGGCAGGAGAAGGTTTGCGGTATGACCTACAAAAATTCCGCCTCCTCCCCACTGGTTATTAGTTTTCGATACATTACCTGAAATCGTCCCAGCAAACAGAATGGCTGTGGAGTGACCATCATAGTGATGAGTATGGTCCTCCGCCTGTAGTGATAAGCCTCCGCCTTCATTCAATCTGGCAACATTGTTGGAAATTTGGCCATCCAACATATATAAGGTAGTGTTGCTATCAGATAAGCTGATTCCACCGCCTGAATTATCCGA
This sequence comes from uncultured Faecalibaculum sp., assembly GCF_910588395.1. Lineage (GTDB taxonomy): Bacteria > Bacillota_I > Bacilli_A > Erysipelotrichales > Erysipelotrichaceae > Faecalibaculum. The sequence goes on from NZ_CAJUPA010000009.1 coordinate 715, forward strand.
AAAGTTACCAGAAATAATGGAATTCGCTGATCTCAACCAGATTTTCGCACCTGCAGTCCCTTTGATTCCGCCACCTGTAGCCCAACCACCATCTGTAGCACAATAATCTGCATTTCCATTGATGAAGGCATCATAAACATCCAACGTCGCTTGCTTAACATGGATTCCTCCACCTCCATTGTCTCGTTGACCGTTATTATTTCTGGAAATATTCTTGGTAACTTGAACTCCACCCTTCAAAGTGAGTTTAGTGTTGGCATTTTGTACATAAATGCCTGTGCCTGGCTGTGCAATGCCATCATTCCCACCATGATCAGATACAGCCCCACCATCTACGGTTGTTTCTCCACCAGTCAGGCATAACCCCCGATTACCTCCTACAACATATGTATTGTTGAGATTCAATGTTCCTGATGTCATGTCAATTGCTGTTTTTTCACTTCCAGGAACTATACCGCAGTTTTCAATTGTGACTGATCCTCCCTGTACTTTTATAGCATCCCCTTCACTCTTCAGAATGCTGATATTGGATACTGTGCTGTAAAACCAGTTTTGAGTAATAGTCTGGTCCAGTGGATTATCACTGGCTGAATAATTGCTGCGTTTATCAGTAAATACAATGGAATGACCATACAAGTTAACGGAAGACGATGATCCACCTTCTCTGAGGTTAGGTGTTGTCCTGGAATTCTTAATGGTAAGATGTGTATTTTCACCGACATAAATTGTACCTTTATAGTTCCAGGAATATCCATTTAAATCGATTGTAACATCACCTCCTCTATTCAACCATGCATCTTTATTCCACTCCGCGGTTCCTGTATCCTGGCCCACGTCATTCCCTAAATAATAATTGTGATTTCCATGCTCATGATATTCACGGTTCAAATCATACACTGAGTTAATCTGAATCCCGTTCGCCCGTTCCTGTGCAGTCGTAGCTACTGTATATACCGAGAAGCTTTCACCCTGAAACCGAATCGTCTTCTCTGTCTTGATATCCAGCTTTTCCTTTGTCTTCTCAACCACTTCGAGGGAACCATCATCCGCAAAGTGGAATACTCTGTTTGAATCTGTAGATTCTTCCCCCTCAAACTCAATCTCCACATGTACCGGCTGTGTCGGCTCCACCTTCTGGAGCTCCATGTTTTCATCCCGTACATAGAAAGTCAGATCATAGTTTCTGAAGGTATAGTTCTTGTCCTGGTCCAGCTGTTCCTGGACCTTTTTCTGTTCTTCTTCTGTCAGTTCGACTTTCTTGGCCTGGAAGACCACATCCTCTGTTTCAAAAGTGCCCGCATTCCAGCTGACTTTGATTTTGGCGCCATCCTCTGCTTCCACTTCCTGAGTGAAATCATAGGTGACGACTTGTTCTTCTTCCTTATTCTTATCTTTGTCTTCTGCCGAGTTCTCTCCCTCTTCTACTGGCTCTTCATTAGGTTTCTGTTCGTCATCCTGTACCGGTTCCTGCGGCTGTTCTTCTTTTATGTCCGAAGCCACCGGTTTCCAGATGGAGTGGACATTCACATCCACCTTGCTGAAAGTCTTCTCCTGGACCTTGTCATCCCAGTCACCCATCAGAGCCCGGACATTCTCTTCCTGCACATCGTCTACGATGCCGGCTTTGAGTTCTTCCCTGTCATCGTAAACAAAGATCACATCTCCCGGTTCCGCCTGATCTGCGCTCTGCAGCTCTTCCTTGTCATGAAGCTGTTCCAGCCATTCAGACGTGGCTTTTTTCGCATCAGCCGTGTCTGTACCGGCGTAGTGCAGAACGAACCGGACAAAGGCACCAGCCCAGTCTTCATAAGGATCTTCATCCCACTGACCGTAGCGGGTAATGCCTCTGGTCTCTGTCTCGTTTTCCACCTGATAGTTCTTGTCGGATTCTTTGTACCCTTTCTGGCTCTGGGCAATCAGGACGACTTTTTCCCGGTCTGTCTTGTCCTGCAGATCTTCTTCATCAGGCAGGGTTTTCTTCCAGTCTTCTTCGGTTTCCTTGTCCGCCTCGGGATCGGAGAAACATTCCAGGGAGTGGGTGTGTTCCTCTTCCGTGCATTCCAGCAGCTGTCGGGTGCAGCTATCGTCGTGTACATGCTCTTCCAGCGGACAGATGAGGCTGCCATCGGCATCAAAACACTGATCTGTGTGGGTATGCTCTTCCCTGGTGCAGGACTGAATTTCCTTGTAGCACTGTTCGGTGTGCTGGTGTTCTCCGTGGCCGCAGTAGGCATGGGCTTCCTGGGTTATGGCAGGAAGAATCAGCGCATAGGTGGTGCAGAACACCACGATGCAGGAGAGAACCCGGATGATCCGCTTCCAGGTTTTGCCTGTAAATAACTTTCCCTTTCTCATACATTCACCTTCTTACCTGACGCTTCCCATCTGCGAGAGGGGCCATATTGTGTAGACCAGTTTTCCCACCACCTGTTCGGCGGCGACGGGTCCTATGGACTTGTTTCGGGAATCCACGGAAACACTGCGGTGATCTCCCATGACGAACCAGCGTCCGTCGGGGACCTGGTAGGGCAGATCAATGTTGGTATCGCCATAGGCCAGTTCGTCCACATAGGGTTCGTCCAGGGTCTGGCCATTGACACTGACGGTTCCGTCGCTGGATACATCGACCCAGTCTCCGGGGCCGGCGATCACGCGTTTGACGAGGATCTTGTTGTTGTAATAAAAGGCAATGACGTCTCCGGTTTCGAAGTCTCCGGATTTCACTGCAGCCACGAGTTCTCCTTCCTGGAGGGTGGGTTCCATGGATCCGCCGTAAACTTCCAAAACGGGCATCCAGAGTGTGGCAACAAGTATGGCGAAAGCCGCTACGGTTACAAGGACGTAAATGGTGGATTTCAGGGTTCTGCGGTAGGTCCTGCCGTGCCGGACACGGTCAAGCTCTTCCCGGACTTCACGACTGTTCGGACGGTCCATCCTGTTCTCCTGCGGGCTGTGGTTCCGGTTTTGGTTCCGGCTGCAGACTTGCCTGGTAGATTTTCACAGCTTCGTCTGCGGCTTCGAAGATGCCGGAGAGCTTCAGCGCGGCTTCTGCCAGTGATCCGCTTTGTTCGCAGAGCAGACGCCGGGATTCCAGCTGCTGTTTGAGTTCACTGTTCTCTTTTCGGAGCTGTTCGTTTTCTTCGGTGGCATCCAGAAGCATTTCCAGGAGTTCCTGCCGGGAGGATTTTCTCAGTTTCCTGCTGTCCATATACACCGCCCTCTCTTTGTAACCACTTTCTTTCGGAATAAAATCTGTAAACGTTTCCAGCCTCTTCTAAAATAAAAGGCATCAGATCAGTTTATCGAAGTCATCCGAAGCAACTTTCCTTTGCAGTAACAAAATAGCATATTTATTTCCAACCAGAAACCCCTTTCAGTAATTTATTACATCTTTTTGTGCCAATCTCTTGACAGAATTTGTATAGATGTGTTTCTGAATTGTATAGTCGTTCAGTATTTGTACTGTTTGACCTGCTTTTTGTCATTATCCGTTATTGAAATCAGAGTTTACATCAGTAAAATATACAATTTAGACGATTTTGTAACACCGTTATCTGGAATGTAATCCAGGTTCAGACAGGCGAAAACACCGGTTTTGCAGCCTGATTTTGTGGAATATTATTATCCTTTTATTTCCAGATGCAGAGGTTTTTTCTTGCCTGCATCTCTGCGTCTGTTTCCGCTTTTTGCTGGTTGCCATGACATGCGCGGGCTGCTGCCTGGCCGGTTTTTGTCCGAACTGCGGACTGATTTGCTGTGTCCCTGGCTCTGTCTGCAGAAACTTTTTTTCGTTTTTCTTGCAGTCATTTACGGGCAGTGGTATCATAAACAGGCAGTCAGGACATGGATCCTTAGCTCAGCTGGCAGAGCAACTGACTCTTAATCAGTGGGTCTAGGGTTCGAATCCCTAAGGATCCACCATGATAAAACTGCAGCCCGTCTATTACAGACGGGCTTTTTATATTGCGGCTGTTTCTGCCGCTCAGGCGTTTTATGCCGCATTACGGTGCAGATGTCACTATTTGACGTACTAACCCTTAAGTTTTCGCAAAAACCTGGAAATCTGGCGAATATAACCAATTAGGCGCCATGAAAGGAGAATGCGAATGAAAAGGAATATATGTACCATTCAGGGCCATCACTGCGGGTCTATGAGAGGAATCATCCATGGGCAATAAGGATATTACGCAGCGCAGGCTGCTGGAACACGCAGAAATTGCTGCCAGCATCATCAATGTGACCGGACGCCTGCCGTTTCCTGTGTTTCCGGATGAGCTTGCTTATATTCCTGTCCATATGCTGAAGCAGTATGGTCTGAAGGTGAGAGGACAGGAACGGGATTCCTATTGGCTGTATACGAACCGGAACAACCAGGAGCTGCAAATCCTCATCGGGATTGAAAACCAGTCGGCAGAGGAATACGGGATGGTGTTCCGTGAACTGGATTACGCCAACAGCAACAGAGTGCAGAGAATGCTGGAAAAGAAGAAGCCGCTTCTGGAGCTGAATATCGTTCTCTACTATGGTAAACGGACCTGGAAAGGTCCAAGAACGTTGCGGGAAGCGTACGGTGTAGATATCTGCCGTCAGTTCCCTGCTCTGGATCCCGGTGACAGCGTGGTGGTTCTGGATCTGGGTGAAATGAGTGAGGATCACATCAGCTCTCTGTTTCCGGATATGCAGGCAGTGGTGGAAGTTGTAAAGGCAAACCGCTTTGAAAAACCGTATAATGTAAGAGAGCTCAAACTTTCATTTTTCATGGATACAGTCAGGGTTATTTGTGCCCTGCTGGAGATTGAATTGACAGATGAATTGCTGGCCGCATTTTCCGGCTTGAAGGAGGAGGAACAGACTATGTCACAGTTTTATGCATTCCTGAGCAAGGAGCAGTATGAATCTGCCACGAACATTGGTATGAAAGAAGGAATGAAGGAAGGAATGAAGGAGGGAATCAAACATGGAGTCACCATGGGAGAGACACGCCGAAAAACAGAGGATCTGAAGGTTTTCAGATTTCTGGAGCGTCATAACCGGGTTCACGAATACGGAGATGCCCTCAGCTCTGATTCTTTTTTCGCTTCCCTGCTGTCTCAGGCAGAGGCGGAAGAACGGGCTTATGGCAGTTGAGTATACCGGTTCTGCATGAATCTCTGCCTTGGCTCAAATCAACCACGAATCGATGCTGCTATCCAAGCTCACCAGTCTTCACCATAACAGCTGTTTCTGAGAGAGGCATGATGCGTTTCTGCGATTCCTTATTCTTTGTTGCAAATTTAAACCTGCTGAATACTATACAAATTTCCCGACAGATGAATTGCTGGCCGCGTTTTCCGGCTTGAAGGAGGAGGAACAGACTATGTCACAGTTTTACGCATTCCTGAGCAAGGAGCAGTATGAATCTGCCACAAACAAGGGAAGAACTCACCAAAGGCAGGATGACTTAAAGGTCTATAACTTCCTGAAACGGCATAACCGGGTTCACGAATACGGAGATGCCCTTAGCTCTGATTCTCTCTTCGCTTCCCTGCTGTCTCAGGCAGAGGCGGAAGAACGGGCATAAACCGGAATCTGATCGTCCTGGTGCATAACCTGCAGGAGCAGCCATGGTTTTGGCTGCTCCTGCTTTTATTGTCTGTACCTTCACCGGTGTCTGAATGCAGTCCGGCTTTCTTGCTGCATATATCGGAAACGAAAAAAAGCACATCCGAAGATGTGCTGCAGTTTCTGAATGGTGGATCCTTAGGGATTCGAACCCTAGACCCACTGATTAAGAGTCAGTTGCTCTGCCAGCTGAGCTAAGGATCCATGTCCGACTGCCTGAATATAATAACACAGACAGCAGCCGGAGTAAAGATTATATCAGTCGTTGATTGAACGGATCACGGAGCGCACAGGCTCTGTGTAGAGTTTGTCCACATCCTTTTCCAGACAGATGACATAGTCGCCGGGACGGCCCATTTTGCTGCCATCGGCAGCGGCTACGATCCGGTCAGACATGGCCACAAACTGCTTCTTGATTTCGTTTTCAGACTCGTCGGATGTGTTGTACTGCCCATCGCAGATTCCGTCCGGACTCATGATATACAGGTCCGCGTGGATGTCTTTCAGGCAGTTCAGCGCATCTTCGTCGTGCCAGGTATCCTGCACACTATCATATTTTCCCCCGGGTGTGCAGACCTGCACGCCTTCCACAGGTGCCAGCATCATCAGCGCTTTGGCGGAAGGGGTGATCACGGTGCAGGGAATGGCAGCCTTTGCCAGTTCCTTTGCCACATAGTAGCCGGAGCTGCCGGCATCCAGGATCAGGGTCATGCCCGGCTTGATTTCATTGGCTACGATATCTTTGGCGATCCTTGCCTTGGCGGTTTTGTGCAGATTCAGACGGGCATCCATGGATGTGCTTCTTGCCTTGCCTTCGCAGGACATGGCACCGCCTTTGACCCGCTGCAGATATCCCTTTCCTTCCAGATACGCCAGGTCATTCCGGATTGTCGCAATGGATGCTCCGAAGTGACTGCAGAACTCGTTCACACTGACAACTTCCCTGGTTTGCAGTATTTCCCGAATCTCGTTCTGTCTCTCTCTGGCACGTTTCGAGTTATTCAACTTGTTGTCCTCCTGTTGTCATATGGGTAGATTATACACTAAACTTGGCAAATGCAATAAATATCTGATTAATTGGTATATTTAGATACCTTTATCAAGACTGAAGTGCTGACTGGATGAGATTCACGCATTCTTCAATGCCCAGACGGCTGGTTTTCAGGCACAGATCATAGTACCAGGCACGGCCCCAGGAGCGTCCTGTGTAGTATTTGTAATACGACGCACGTTTCTTGTTCTTTTCCTTGAAGCGCTTTTCCAGACCCTTCTCGTCTTCGCCGTAAATGCTCCGGACCCGGTTCTTCTTCCAGTCTTCATCGGCATAGACAAATACATTCAGCACATCATCCCGGTCTTCCAGAATATAGTCGGCGCAGCGGCCCACAATGACACAGTTCCCTTTCTCAGCCAGATCCATGATTACTTTGCGCTGAGCCAGAAACAGAGAATCGGAGAGGGAGAAAAAGCCCATATTCCAGTTGTTCCAGGACGTGATGTCTTCTCCGTGCTGTTCAATGTATTCGGGTGCGTAGCCGCTCTGGGCGGCAATCCGGGAAATCAGAGAGTAATCGTAATACTCCCATCCCAGACGCTGTGCCAGTTCCTTGGCAATGGTCCGTCCCCCGGAGCCGAACTCCCGGGTAATGGTGATCACTCGTTTCATGTTCTTTCCTTTCCTGTCTCAGTCGCTGCGGGCAATGTCGTACACCGTGACCATGCCCGTGATGGTCTGACGGCTGTTTTTCACAAAGAGAATGGCCAGGCGCTGTCTGGCTGGCTTGCAGAAGCGGGATTCCAGGATGTGCACAGGATCGTTTTCCTGGCAGAATTCATAGCGCTCTGAATCGGGATGATCCAGCCGCAGGTCTTCCAGCCAGTCAACCATGGTTTCCTGACGTTTGAGTGGTTTTCCCTGCACCAGACGGCGGAAAACCGCATTCTCGGAGAATACCCCGATCAGCTTTCCCTGCTTTCGGATGGGGATCCGGCTGACATGTTTTTCCTTCATCACATCCAGCAGACTGCCCACTGTGCTGTCCGGTTCGCCCCAGACAATACCGGTGGTCATGATGTCTTTGGCTCGTCTGGGGTTTTCCACCCGGGTCATGATTTCCTGCAGCTGCTTCATCAGCACGTCCTGTATGACAAATCCGGCCTGTCCGGCGATTTCCACGTTGTTGTGGACCAGAATGTTGCGCAGGCCACGGATGGTGTGGATTGTTTCCCGCTGGCTGTCAAAGGCTTCCAGTCCCGCCAGAAAATAGTAGGGAGAATCCTTGTCTTCCAGGTCATAGCGGGCTCTGACCAGGCTTTCGAATGACTGGCACAGGTTCAGAAAGCTCTCATTGTCCTGATTCATGGGCGTTCATACCGGACATGGCGGTATCGCAGTCCGTTTTCCTCCGTTTCCTTTTCCAGCTGGCGGCGGTTCCAGCCCTGCGGGTCGAATGCCGGAAACCGGACATCCGCCGGGGCAGCTGCCTGCACTTCGGTGAGAACCAGCGCATCCGCCCTGGGCAGCATCTGCTCATAGAGGCTGGCACCGCCTATGCAGTAGACCAGTTCCGGGCGGCTGTCATAAGCCTGATAAAACGCCTCCAGGCTGTCAAAAATCTCAAGCTCCGGGTCGTCGCTTTCCATGCTGCGGGAAATGATCACATGATGCCTGCCGGGCAGTTTGCCGGGCAGTGACTCAAAGGTGCGCCGCCCCATGACAATGGTGTGTCCCCGGGTGGTCCTGGCAAAGAATTTCAGGTCGCCGGGGATGTCGAAAATCAGATGGTTGTCTTTTCCCAGCTCCCGGTTTTCTCCCACAGCGGCAATCAGCTCCAGTTTCATGCGATCCCTCACTGTGTCAGGGCAAAGCTCAGCTTGCCCATGTGCTCGTAGCCTTCCAGATGCACGCTGCTGCAGGCTGTGCCGGAATCGAAATCTTCAAATTCCCGGACTTCGGGATCCAGCCACAGCCGCGGGGCAGGCTTTTCCGGCTCTTCCTTCCAGCGGCGGATCTGCTCCTTCATGCCCTCCACCTGATTGACATAAATGTGCGCATCCTTGATGGACCAGTCGATCACACCGGGTTCCAGACCGCAGACCTGGGCGATCATCATGAGCAGAACGGCGTACTGGGCCACGTTGAAGGGCAGCCCCAGGGGTACGTCACAGCTGCGCTGATGCACCCACAGATTGAGCCTGCCGTCTGTCACGTCCCATTCCGTGCTCCATACACAGGGGGGCAAAACCGCGGTCTCCAGTTCGCTTTCCTGCCACAGCGACACGACTCTGCGCCGGTCTTCCGGATCCTTGCGCAATGAGCGGATCAGCTTCTGGGGCAGGCTGTACTTGTCCATGACATAGCCATAGGCTGTGCCAATGGTGTGGGCCCAGGATGGATCGAACGTCTTCAGGATCTCTCCGGTCTCTTCATCCCGCCAGGTGCCATCCTGGCTGATTTCCCATTTGTCCCAGATGTGCACGTTGCGCTCCTGCAGCCAGCGCACGTCGTTGCTTCTGGCCTGCCAGATCCACAGGATCTCCAGCACCGCCTGCCGCAGAAAGAGCTGCTTGGTGGTCAGCGCCGGAAAGCCGTCTGCCAGATCGATCCGGAAATGCCAGGACGGGATCTTGATGGAATCCACACCGGTGCGGTTGTGGACTCTGATGCCCTTTTCCAGAATTTCCTGCGCCAGGGTGCAGTAGGCGTCGTCCCACTTAGGCATTGGCGTCGATCTCCAGGCGGTCCTGGTTGGCTGGCAGAATGACGTTTTCCACGAAATGCGCCAGGCCGTCCTGGTCATTGGTTTCAGCCAGGACCACATCGGCGATCCGCTTCAGCTCGTCGCTGGCATTGGCCATGGCCACGCCGCAGCCCACGGTCCGGATCATGGCTTCATCGTTTTCCGCATCTCCGAAAGCCACCACATGATCCGGCGTGATGCCGTAGTGCTTGCAGGCTTTTTCAATGCCAAAGCCCTTGTTGATCCGGGGATCCATGTATTCGTACAGGTTGTCGGCTGTCTGCATGCTGGTATACTCCGGATCGCTGAAGGTTGCCGCCCGTTCTCTGACAGCGGGCATGAGTTCCGGGTCCAGGAAGAGAATGAGCTTGTCGATTTCCCGTCCCGGCAGGAACTCCTGCAAATCCACCTGATGCTCGTGTTCGCAGAAGAGCTTTGCGTGGGCCAGGGTTTTCTCTGTGGACCGGTTTACGAACCGGTCATTGCCCAGCATGCACTGGAAGATCACATCCATGTCCTTGAAATGGTCCATGATTTCCAGAATCTTGTCCCCGGACAGCGGATAGTACTTGTGCTTGGCTTTGGTCCGCATGTCATACAGCGCTCCGCCGTTCATGCCGATCAGGAAGGAAATGTCGTTTTCCAGTCCCCAGTCATGCACCAGCACCTGGCCGGATTCCACCGGACGCCCGGATGCAATGCCGAAGAGGATCCCCCGGTTTTTCAGCTCCCGCAGGACTTTCCGGGTTTCCTCGCTGACCTGCTTGTGACTGTCCAGCAGCGTGCCGTCCAGATCCGTGGCCACCATGGTGACCGTGGGTTGTTCTATGTTCATTGATTGTCTGCTCCTTTCAGGGAAATACGCGCAGAATTGCGGAATACAACTTTATTGTAACCGCTGCAAGAGTTAGCGGAAACCATCTTTTTCCCGGGAATGTCATAACAGGAACGAATTCCCGGCTGCAGGCTTGCCCATTTGCAAAAGAACAGCCTGCCGGCTGTTCTCTGCTTGTCTGTTTCCTGTATCCGGTTTACTCCATGTGCTGCAGGAAGGCCAGACAGGCTTTCCTGGTTTCATACAGATCCACCTTGGAGCTGACTTCGAAGGGCGCATGCATATTCAGCAGCGCCACACCGCCGTCAATAACCTGCATGCCGTAGTTGGCCAGCAGATAGGCGATGGTGCCTCCGCCGCCCAGGTCCACTTTGCCCAGTTCGGACATCTGCCACTGCACATTGTTTTCGTCGAAGATCTTCCGCAGCGCGGCAACGAATTCTGCACTGGCGTCGTTGGATCCGGATTTACCCCGGCTGCCGGTGTATTTGCCCATGGCAAAGCCGCCGCCCAGCACAGCCTGGTTGCCATTGGGGCTGGAAGCCTGGGCGTAGTTGGGATCATGGGCTGCTGTCACGTCGTTGGACAGGGCGGTGCTGTTCTGCAGGGTGCGGTTGACTGCCACAACAGAATCAATTCCCTGGGCATGGAGCAGTTCTGCCACCAGGTTCTCGAAGAACCGGCTCTGCATGCCGGTGGCTCCCACGGAACCGATTTCTTCCTTGTCCGCCAGGATCGTCATGGCTGTCCGTTTCACCGGACCGCATTCCAGCTGGGCGATCAGAGAGGGATAGGCGCAGGACCGGTCGTCCTGGCCGTAGCCCAGGATCATGGACTTGTCCAGACCGAGTGTCCGGGCTTTGCCCTGGGGCACGATTTCCAGTTCCGCGGAAATGAAGTCTTCCTCATCAATGCCATAGGCATCTTTGAGCAGCTTCAGAATGTTCGCTTTCACCTGATCCTTCTCTGCCTCTTTGGCGGGGATGGAACCGAAGAGCACGTTCAGGTCCTCTCCTTCCACCACCTGCGGTGCGGGTTTCTTCATCTGTTCCGCTGCCAGATGCGGCAGCAGATCGGTAATGACAAAAACCGGATCCTGTTCATGATCCCCGATGGCCACATCCATCTGGGTGCCGTCCTTGAGGACCACCACGCCGTACAGAGCCAGAGGAATCGCAGTCCACTGATACTTCTTGATGCCGCCGTAGTAATGTGTATCCAGCAGACACAGGCCATCCGCCTCATAGAGCGGCTTCGGCTTGAGATCCAGCCGGGGAGAATCAATGTGGGCGCAGAGGATATTCATGCCCTTCTCCAGGGGATCTGTTCCCAGCTGCACCAGGGCAATGGCCTTGCCCATCATGTTGAACCAGACTTTGTCACCGGCTTTCAGTGTCTCTTTGTTGAAGATCACTTCATTCATGTCCCGGTAGCCAAACCCCCTTGCCAGGGCGATCGCCTGATCCACAACCCGGCGTTCGGTTTTGCCTTCGGAGATGAACTGCATGTAGTTGTCCGCGAATGTCATCACCGCATCCAGCTGTTCCGGGCTCAGATTGTCCCAGGCTGTGGCGTTTTTTTTCTCTGTTGTCATTGCGTGTCCTCCAGTCTTTCGTACAGGCGGCGGGAAAGTCCGAGCTTGTTTCCGTCGCTGTTTCTGTACTCTATCTTACCACCGGCGTCATTGAGAGAGCCGGCAAGGACTTCCCCCAGATGTCTGGCGGTTCCACAGTTTCCGTCAATGAAGGAGATCTCCGGATAGAGTTCCTGGAGTCGCTGCCTGTAGAACACAAAGTGCGTGCAGCCGAGCACCACGGCATCCGGATCTCCGGAGAGCGCCATATAGCCCTGCAGGGCTGCATCCACCGCTTCCAGATCCTGGAGACGGTCCTGTTCCACCAGCTGCACCAGGTCCGGACAGGGTACGCGGGTTACGGGCACATCCCGGCCCCATTTATCCATCAGGTCCTGGAATTTCTTTTCCTTCAACGTCAGATCCGTAGCCCAGACGGCAATGCGCCGGTTTGTGTGCTGATCCACAGCCACTTTCAGGGCCGGTTCCATGCCAATGATCGGAATGCCATACCTGGCACGCAGATACGGTGCTGCTGCACTGGTGGCGGTGTTGCAGGCTATGACAATGGCTTTGCAGCCCGCATCTGCCAGCTGCCGGCAGATGGCATCGGAGAGATCCCGGATGGTGTCCTTGTCTTTGGTCCCATAGGGATTGTTGAGGCTGTCTCCGAAATAGATCAGGTCTTCCGAAGGCAGTTCCTTGTGAATTTCATGCAGGACACTGATTCCCCCCAGGCCGGAATCGAACAGCCCGATGGGGTCCTGTTTTCTGTTTCTTTCAGTCATCGGGTTCATTGTACAACAGAGCCCGGCAGGGCGGGCAGGGACAAAAGAAAACAGAGAGTCTGTGCTCTCTGCTGGTCAGGAATTTATGTATCAGGCATTCATGTGTGCTTTCAGTTTCTGCACTTCGCTGAGGCTGAGACTGGTCATCTTTGCAATCTGCTGCATCGTCATTTGTCCTGCCTGCAACAGATTGCAGGCTATATCCATGTGACCTTTTTTACGACCTTCTTCTAATCCTTCTTTACGACCCGTTTGGACTCCCTTTCCAAAACCTGATTTTTCACCTTCCCTGTAGATTTCTCTTGATACCTCGCACATGGCTTTTTCTCCTTTCTCCGTGTATTTGATTCGTTTCATCAGCTTCTTCAGAAAATCATTTCTGATCTTCTCCGGATCAGACTGCCACAGATCATGGGCCAGATCCCCCGCTGCGTCCGCCCCTGTATGTCGCAGGTTGAACAGCCGGATTTCCATTTTCTCCGGGATGATCCTTCCTGTAAAACTGTCCACAGCCTGGATGTTCACCACCGGCTTTCCCGGCACAAACAGCGGACCTTCCATGCCCGGCAGGCTTGTGACATCTGTCAATGCAATCATATGCCCCTTCTTCAGATATGAGTACTTCTTTCCTTCCGGCATCCTGTCCAGCACGATATGCGAACGGGATACGTCCAGCCTTCCATCCTCGATTACATCGTTCTGCATCTCCACACTCCAGGATTCATCCTTTCCGTCATACCCAAAGAGATCCGGCATGACAGTTCCTTCAGCCTGCCAATGTACTTTTTGTCAAAATCCTCTGTTTTCACAATCACATGTTCCTTTCCATACTGGTTATATTCGCCAGATTCACGGTTTTGTGCGGAAAGTTCCTGGAAAGCATGATGAAATGTGACATTTATTCTTTTTTGATGCAGATAAAGCTGTGCAGTCCAGGCGTCCTGGAGACTGCACTTGCCTGACTTCACGCTCTGCGCATCGCAAAAAAGCTGCCTCATAGGCAGCTTTTCCAACTCATTGACGCCCTGTCTCACCGGCGAAGCCGGGCATCGGCAGGTCAGTATTCAGTGACGGGTTTGCGCTCGGCTTTCAGATTGTGTTTCTTGCCGCTGCGGCGTGTCAGTTCCGCGCTGATCTCCTCCAGGCTGACGCCTTTCTGGACCATGAGCACCACGAGATGATAGAACAGGTCCCCGAATTCGTTGATCAGATCTTCTTTGCTCTGGGAGAGACTTGCAATGATCACCTCGGTGCATTCCTCGCCGACTTTTTTCAGGATCTTGTCTTCTCCCTTGCCGAAGAGGTAGCTGGTGTAGCTGCCTTCTTCCGGATTGGCTTTGCGGTCCAGGACCGTTTCATAGAGCGTTGTCAGTTCTTCCATTCTGTTTCCTCCAGTGTGCGGTAAAAGCAGCTGCGGTTGCCTGTGTGACAGGCGGCACCATCCTGCATGACTTTCAGCAGCAGCGTGTCTGCGTCGCAGTCATAGCGGATTTCCTGCACGTGCTGGTAGTGACCGCTGGTTTCGCCTTTGCACCACAATTCATTCCGGGAACGGCTCCAGTAAGTGGCCAGTCCCGTCTGCAGGGTTTTTTCCAGACTTTCCCTGTTCATGTATCCCAGCATGAGCACTTCGCCGTTTTTTGCATCCTGCACAATGGCCGGGATCAGACCGCCGCCTTTTTCGAAATCCAGCGTCATGGCCGCACTCCGATGCCCTGCCGGCGCAGATGGTCTTTCACATCCTGCACGGTCAGCTCCTGATAATGAAAGAGACTGGCGGCCAGAGCAGCGTCCGCTGCGTCTTCTTCAAAGACTTCAGCGAAATGCGCCAGGCTGCCGCAGCCGCCGGAGGCGATCACCGGAACCGGCACGGCACTGCGCACGGCTTTGCACAGTTCAATGTCAAATCCCTGCTTCGTGCCGTCGGCGTCCATGCTGGTAAGCAGGATTTCCCCGGCTCCCAGGGCCACGGCTTCCATCACCCATTCCAGCACGTCTTTGCCAGTGTCAATGCGGCCGCCGTTGATCACCGCATGCCAGGATCCGTCGGGCTGTTTTTTCGCATCCACAGCCAGAACGATGCACTGGTTGCCGAACATGTCCGCTCCCTGGCGGATCAGATCCGGGTTGCGCAGGGCACTGGAGTTCACACTGACTTTGTCCGCTCCGGCCCGCAGCATCCGCTTCATGTCTTCCAGACTGGTGATGCCGCCGCCGACGGTGAAGGGAATGCAGATCTGCCGGGCGACTTTCTCCACGACCTCTGCCATGGTCCGGCGTCCTTCGTGGGTGGCGGTGATGTCCAGAAACACCAGCTCGTCGGCACCCTGTTCGTAGTACTGACGGGCCAGTTCTTCCGGATCGCCCACTTCCCGGATCCCCACGAAATTGATGCCCTTGACGACTTTGCCATCCCGGACATCCAGACAGGGGATGATGCGCTTACTGAGCATTCCGGGCGGTTTTCAGCGCTTCTTCCAGGTCCAGAGTCCCGGCATAGAGCGACTTGCCGGTTACCGCACCGTAAAGTCCCAGATTCTTCAGGGATTCAATGTTGCCCAGGTCCCGGACACCGCCGGAGGCCACAATGTCCAGGTTTACGGCTTTCTTCAGGTGATCCAGCATTTCCAGGTTCGGTCCGGACAGGGTGCCGTCCCGGGAGATGTCGGTGAAAATGATGGTCTTCACGCCCAGCCGTTCCAGGACCCGGGCAAACTCCGTGTAGTAGAGGTTCGAAGTCTGGGTCCAGCCGGTGGTGCATACATAGCCATCCTTGCAGTCCAGACCCACCACGATGCGGTCGCCGTACTTGTTCACGGCAGAACGCAGGAAGTTGGGATCGGAAATGGCCTTGGTGCCCAGGATCACCCGGTTCACGCCGTGGTTCAGATAGAAGTCAATGTCTTCCATGGTGCGGATGCCGCCGCCCACTTCCACGGGCACATCCACGGCATTGGCCACTTCGCAGATCAGATCGCCGTTGATGCGGCCGCCGTCCTTGGCGCCGTTCAGGTCCACCAGGTGGATGTAGTCGGCGCCTTTGTCGGCGAAGTGTTTCGCCAGCGTTACCACATCGGCGCCGTTGCCGACGCTTTCAGCTTTGGCGTAGTCGCCCTGGTACATGCGCACGGGGTTGCCGTTGAGGATGTCAATTGCGGGTAAAATGATCATGATTGCATTTCCTTTCCAAAATATGACAGGATTTTCAGCCCTGTCTCACCGCTCTTTTCGGGATGGAACTGGCAGGCCAGCACATGGCCCCGTCCCGCAAGTCCCGGAATCTGATACGGGCCATGGCCCGAGGTTCCAAGAACCGTGTCCGGATCCAGTCCGGTTCCGTAATAGGAGTGGTCGTAATACACATAGGGGTGATCCCCCAGGATCTCCTTCAGGGGATGATCCGGGCGGATTTCCAGTTCGTTCCAGCCAATGTGGGGTACCCGGATGGAGGGATCCTCCATCTTCACGAACTGTCCGGGCAGCATGCCCAGGCAGTCCACACCGCCGTTTTCCTGGCTGGCGTCAAAGAACGCCTGCATGCCCAGGCAGATGCCCAGGATGGGTCTGGTCTGCGCTTTCAGCCAGTCATCCAGTCCGCTTTCATGCAGGGCCTTCATGCAGTCCTGCATGGCGCCCACACCTGGAAGGATCAGCCGGTCGCAGCCATCCAGCACCTGCAGGTCGGAAGAGATCACATGGTCCAGCCCCAGATGGTCCAGGGCATTTTCCACACTGCGCAGGTTGCCCATGCCGTAGTCGATGATGCCGATCATTCCAGCACTCCCTTGGAGCTGGGAACAGCATCGCCCTCCAGCTTCACCGCGGCTTTCAGCGCCCTGCCCAGAGCCTTGAACACCGCTTCGGCTTTGTGGTGGTCATTGGTGCCGTAGGGCACATTCACATGCAGCGTAATGCCGGCATTGAAAGCGAACGCCCGCAGAAACTCCTCCAGCATCTCGCAGGAGAAGGTCCCGATGGTGTCCCTGCTCAGACTACAATTATAAACCAGATAGGGGCGTCCTGAAATGTCAAGGGTTACATTTGCGAGAGTTTCATCCATGGGCAGTGTGAAACTGCCGTACCGGGCAATGCCCCGGCGGCTGCCCAGAGCCTGCCGGAACAGGGTGCCCAGCACAATGCCGATGTCTTCGATGGTGTGATGATCGTCCACGTCCAGGTCCCCGTCTGCCTGCACCCGCAGGCCGAATCCCGAATGAAACGCCAGGAGCTGGAGCATGTGGTCGAAGAACCCCACACCGGTGGATACATCGCAGATCCCCTCTGTGTCATCCAGATCCAGCCACACAAAGATGTCGGTTTCCTTTGTGGTCCGCCGCTGATCAGCTGTCCGCATTGACTGTCTCCTTTCCGCCGGCTGCCGTCACATCCCGCAGCGCCTGCAGCAGCCAGTCGTTTTCCACCGGCAGCCCCACGGTGATGCGGATCTGGTCCTTTCCCTTCCAGGTCCGGACAATGATGCCGGCTTCCTCCAGTTTCTGCCCCAGCGCCTCCATGCCGGCTCCCTGCAGGAACAGGAAATTGGCACCGGAGGGCTGTACCGGCAGCTGCAGCTCTGTCAGCGACGCCAGCAGCCGCTGACGTTCCCTGACCGTCTGCCGGATGCGTTCATCAAACTGATCTGCCTGCTGCAGCAGCGCTGTGCCTGCCGCCTGGGTGAAGGCATTCACACCGAAGGGCACTTTGCAGGGACGGATCCTGGCCATATTCTCTTCGGAAGACACCAGAAATCCCAGCCGGAGTCCCGCTGCGCCCAGTGCCTTGGAGAGCGTCCGGGTAATGTACAGATTCGGCCACTGTTCCAGCTCGCCCAGCATGCTCTGATCCGAGAAATCCATGTAGGCTTCATCCACCACCACCGGAACATGGGGCATGGCCTGCAACAGCGCCCGGATTTCCGGACGGCTCAGCACCAGACCCGTGGGATTGTTCGGATTGGAAATCACCACCAGTCCGGCATTCTTTCCGGCTTCCTTCAGCGCTTCGGTGTCTCCTGCCGGCACTTTGACAATGGGCGCCTTCTGCAGGGAGACATAGTAATCGTACATGGAAAAATCCGGATCCCAGGTCACCAGCGGTTTGTCCGAACCTGTGCACAGGCTGATCATCAGCCCCAGGACGGCATCCGAGCCGTTTCCCGCCAGCACCTGCCCGGGTGTCAGCCCGGCGTAACCGGCATAGGCGGCATGCAGTGCTTCACAGCTGTCATCCGGATACCGGTTGAAAGCCAGTTCATCCAGAGCCCGGTGCAGCCCGTTCAGGATTTCCGGCGGAAAGTTCTCGCTGGATTCATTGGCGTTCAGCATCAGACCGCCGCTCTGTCTGGCTTCGTACCGTTCGATTTCTGCCATCACTGACCGCCTTTCTGTCTGTCTGCCGCCACGCGGATGGCTGCCGCATTGGCGTGAGCCTGCAGGTGTTCGGCCTGCGCCAGAGTCATGATCGCCTCTGCATCCTGTTCCAGCTGCTCAGGGCTGTAGTGCAGGAAACTGCTGCGTTTCACGAAGGCATCCACGCCCAGGGCACTGGAGAACTTTGCGGTGCCGGAGGTGGGCAGCACATGGTTGGTCCCGCCGTAATAGTCACCGATGGATTCACAGGTGCTGTAGCCCAGGAACACGCTGCCCGCATGCCGGACCTGTCCCAGCCAGTTCATGGGGTTTTCCACCATGAGCTCCAGGTGCTCCGGTGCGATGCGGTTGGCCACCTGGAGACATTTTTCCATGGAACTGCACAGGATGCTGCGGCCGTAGTCAGCCAGGGAGGCAGCTGCAATGTCTTTTTTCGGCAGCGTTTCCAGCTGTCGGACCAGTTCCCGGTTCACCTGATCAATCACGGTCTGTTCCGTGGTCACCAGCATGGCACTGGCCAGGGGGTCGTGTTCTGCCTGAGACAGCAGATCCGCCGCGATCCAGGCAGGATCGGCTCCGGCATCCGCAATCACCAGGATCTCGCTGGGTCCGGCGATCATGTCAATGTCCACCGTTCCGAACACCAGTTTCTTGGCTGCAGCCACAAAGGCATTGCCCGGCCCCACGATTTTGTCCACCGGCGCAATGGTTTCCGTTCCGTAGGCCATGGCTGCAATGGCCTGTGCACCGCCGGTGACATAGATTTCCGTGACCCCGGCCAGTTTCGCCGCACAGGCAATGGCCGGCTCGATGAGACCGTTTTCCGCCGGCGGCGTCATCATGACGATGCGCTTCACGCCGGCCACTCTGGCGGGGATCGCATTCATCAGCACGCTGGATGGATACTGGGCCCGGCCTCCCGGCACATAGATGCCCACTGCATCCAGCGGCAGCACCCGCTGGCCCAGATACACCCCGTTGTCCCGGGTGAGAATGAAACTGTTTGTTTTCTGCGCCTGGTGAAAGGCCAGAATGTTGTCCCTGGCTCCCTGCAGCGCCTGCACAAAGGCAGGATCGGCCTGACTGGCCAGTTCATCAATCTGTTCCTGGGTGAGTTTCAGCGTCCGGATGCTGCGGTGGTCAAATTTCAGCGCCAGATCCCGCAGCGCCTGGTCCCCTGTCTGCCGGACCTGATCAATGATGTCCGCCGCCGCTTTGTAGATGTCGCCGCTGATGGTCTGCGTCCGGCTTTTGAGCCAGGCTGTCAGACTCTCCAGATCGGCGGCATTCAGTTCCCTGAGCATGTGTATTCCCCTTTCCTGTCTTTCTCTTTTTTCATGGCCTGTTCCCGGTCCACTTCCAGGGACAGGTCCCGCACCAGTTCCAGGATCTCCTGCTTCTTCGTCCGGAATGCGGCTTTGTTCACGATGAGCCGGGCGCTGACCGGCGCCACATCATCCAGAACAACCAGTCCGTTTTCCTTCAGCGTGGTGCCGGTTTCCATGATGTCCACGATCCCGTCGCAGAGTCCCAGCAGCGGGGACAGCTCCACGGAGCCGTCGATCTTGATGATCTCCACGTCCATGCCCCGGTCATTGAAGTATTTTGTGGCCACATTGGGATACTTCGTACCGATGCGTAGATGGCCGTCCCGGTTGAAGAGATCCGTTTCCGGCAATGCAGCCACGATGAACTTGCAGACGCCGATTTTCAGATCCAGCACCTCGTAGTAGTCCTTCGGTCCTTCCAGGATCGTATCCTTGCCCACGACTCCGGCATCCGCCACACCATGCATGACATAGGTGAGGCAGTCGTTGGACTTCACCAGAAAGTATTTCAGATCCTTCCGGGTGTCTTCAAACACCAGCTGCCGGCCCTGATTGCGCAGAGGCTCAATGCCATAGCCGGAACGCTCCAGCATGTCCACGGTTTTCCGTTCCAGCCGTCCTTTGGTCAGCGCCAGGGAAACAGTCATGCCAGCACCTCCAGTCCGCCTTCTTCTTCCGTGTATTCAATGACACAGGGCATTTCCTCCCGGATCTTCCGGGCCACATCCATGGCCTGCACCAGCGTATCCGGTCCGGTGCGCACCACAGCCGTTTCCGGGGGCGCTGCTTCCGGTTCCAGTTCCGTGAGGTAATCCAGCTTCACGGAAAAGCCGCAGGCCGGCTCCGCAGAGCCGAACTTTTCCAGCAGCCCGTCGTAGCGGCCGCCGGAGAGAACGCTGGTTCCGGTTCCCGGGACATAGCCTTCAAAGATCAGGGAGCTGTAGTAGTTCAGATGCGGGATCTTGCCCAGGTCCACCGTCACACATGCCTGGTAACCCAGCTGTTCCAGCCCGTCCATGCGCTCTTCCAGCCCGTCCAGGCAGGCCTGCTGCTGCGGGGTGAAAGCCACGGTCCTGGCGGTGTCCAGGGCTTCCCGTCCGCCGGAGAGCAGCGGCAACATCAGGAAGAACTCTTTCCGGGGAATCTGATTGTCCTTGAGATACCGTTCCAGATCCGGAAGGCTCTTGCGGTCAATCAGATCGGCCAGGGCCGCTGTATCCGCTTCGCCAAGTCCCAGAGTCTGCACCGCATCCTGGAAAAACCGCACATCACCGGTTTCCAGGATCCAGCCCGGTTGATGCACCGCATCCAGCACCTGACAGGCCAGCAGCAGGATTTCCAGGTCCCCGGCTGCAGGCAGACCGATCATTTCCACGCCGCAGTCCGTCACCTGCACCCGCCTGCCTCCGAACAGCTGCCGCTGCTTGAAGACATCCTCGGTGTAGAACAGCCGAAGGGGACGTCTGTCCCGCAGCTTTGTGCTGGCGGTACGCGCAATGGGCACGGTCATGTCCAGCCGCAGCACCAGCATGTCGCCGCTGCCATCCTGGATCCGGAACATTTCGGATTCATCCGCATCGGCAAACGCCGCTGTGTAGGTGGACAGATATTCCATGGCCGGTGTGCTCACCGGACGGCAGCCGTTTCGGACAAAGACCTCTTCTATGGCCTGCCTCAGCACCCGTTTGCGCCGGACTTCTCCGGGCATGCAGTCCCTGGCTCCGGCCGGGATCTGAATCTGATTCATATAGTCTCCTTTCCGCGGCCGCCAGCAGCCGGTTCCGCGTGTTTGCTGTATGGGGGCTGGCGGGCATCATGCTGTATATGCAAAAAGCCCCCGTCCCGCAAAGGACGGAAGCTCGTTCCGTGGTCCCACCTCTGTTCGCGGTTCCCTCGCAGAAACCGCCTTGAAGAGTGCCTGCTGACACTCCGGTCCGGTAACGGGGACTGCCGTTCTGCACTACTGAGCATCCGGTTCTGTGACCCGGACTGCCGTTTGCGCAGACCGCTTCCGGAGGTGTTTCGGCAGGAACAGCCCGGTCCTTTCACCGGACGGACCGTCTCTGAAGACTGTTTTCTGCGTACTGATTCCGGTCATCGCGTTATACATAAGACCTTACGGTCCGTTATCTCGGTTGTCAATTCCGGTGCCGGCTGCTTTACGCAGCGGTGTTCCGGATATAATTCAGGGCGCCGCCATGCCGGAGCAGTTCATAGTCCTCCGGCGTGATTTCGCAGTTCATCAGGTATTCCGTTCCCCTGGTCCGGTTCTTCACCGTCACCTGACCCGCAGCCGCCTGGGACGTGTCTTCAATGACCAGCACATCCAGCTCGTCAATGTCGTCGTAGTCTGCCGGATCCGCGAAGGTCAGCGGCAGAATGCCGAAGTTGATCAGGTTGGCTTTGTGGATCCGGGCAAAGCTTTTTGCCAGCACCGCCTTGATGCCCAGATACATCGGTGCCATGGCGGCGTGTTCCCGGGAACTGCCCTGGCCGTAGTTTTCACCCGCCACGATGAATCCGCCGCCCTGCTCTTTGCAGATGTCCGCAAATCCTTCCTTGTTGTTGCGGAACACGAACGTGGACAGCTTTTCAATGTTGGAGCGGTAGGGCAGCACTTCGGCGCCCGCAGGGGCAATGTGATCCGTGGTGATGTTGTCCGGCAGCTTGATGACTGCCTTTTTCTCCAGGGAAGGCGACAGCGGATCGTTTTCCGGCAGCGGCCGGATGTTGGGCCCCATGACGATTTCCACGGACGCCGGGTCTTCAGACGGCTGGCAGATCATGGAATCATCCACATACACCGGTTCTTCCGGAATGCTGTCGCTGTAGTTGACACCGGCAGGATCCGTGAAGACACCGGCAACGGCGCTGGCGGCTGCCGTTTCCGGAGACACCAGGTACACCCCAGCGCTCAGGGTCCCGCTGCGGCCGTAGAAATTCCGGTTGAAGGTCCGCAGGGAAACGCCATCGGTTTTCGGCGACTGCCCCATGCCGATGCAGGGACCGCAGGTGCATTCCAGGATCCGGGCACCGGCCTTTACAAAAGTGGCCAGCGCACCGTTTTCAATGAGCTTGGTCAGCACCTGGCGGCTGCCGGGAGAGACTGTCAGGCTCACACCCGGTGCCACGGTTTTCCCTTCCAGCACATTGGCGGCTTTCATCAGATCCTCGAAGCCGCTGTTGGTGCAGGAGCCGATGGACACCTGATCGACTTTCATGCCCGCCAGTTCCCGGACCGGCTTCACATTGTCCGGGGAATGGGGACAGGCAGCCAGGGGCTGCAGCCTGTTCAGATCGATGACAATGGTTTCGTCATAGACCGCCTCCTCATCCGCAGCCAGGGGCATCCAGTCTTCTTCCCGCTGCTGACGCGCCAGAAACTGCCGGGTGATGTCATCCGAGGGGAATACGGACGTGGTGGCTCCCAGTTCGGCGCCCATGTTGGTGATCGTGGCCCGCTGATAGACAGACAGCGATTCCAGCCCGGGACCGGAATACTCGAAGATCCGGCCCACACCGCCTTTGACCGAAAGCCGCCGCAGCAGTTCCAGAATGATGTCCTTGGCGCTTGTTCCATGAGGCAGCGCACCTTCCAGCCGCACATTCACCACCTGCGGCCACAGGATGCGGTAGGGCAGACCGGCCATGGCCTTGGCCACGTCCAGTCCCCCGGCACCGATGGCAATGGAAGCCATGGCACCGGCTGTGGGGGTATGGGAATCGGATCCAATCAGGGTGCGCCCGGGTTTTGCGAACCGTTCCAGATGCACCTGATGGCAGATGCCGTTGCCCGGCCGGGAGAAGAGCACCCCGTGTTTTGCTGCCACCGACTGCAGGTAGGCATGATCGTCCGCGTTCATGAACCCGGACTGCAGCGTGTTGTGATCCACATAGGAAACGGAAAGCTCGGTTTTCACCTGGTCCACACCCATGGCTTCCAGCTGTATATAGGCCATGGTTCCGGTGGCATCCTGGGTCAGTGTCTGATCGATGACCAGTTCCACCGGTTCACCGGCTACCGGTGTGCCGGAGACCACATGGCTTTCAAGAATCTTCTGTACAAGATTTTTCGGCATCTGCATCCCTCATTTCTTCATGAAAAACAGTATAGCAAATGCCGCAGGATTTTTGTAAAAATTTTCAGTCCTGCAACAAGTTTCATCTTTCGTGCTATACTATCAAAACGACGGTCCTGCCCGCAGCGGACAGGACCCGATGCAAGAAGGAAGGAAGCTGCTGCTGTATGGAACTGGAAAAGGACGACCTGCGGACGCTGTATACCGAAAGCGCCCGAAACAACCTCATCGATCCCTCGCTCTACGCCCGTTACCGGGTCAAGCAGGGACTGCGGAATGAAAACGGCACCGGCGTCAAAGTGGGACTTACCCGGATCTGCGACGTGGTCGGCTACCAGATGATTCACGGACACAAGCACGACACGGAAGGCCAGCTCATCTACCGGGGCTACACCATTGACGATCTGGTCCGCCGGATCCGGGAATCCGGAACCAGTCTGGGATATGAAACCACCGCCTTTCTGCTGATATTCGGACATCTCCCGGATGAAAACGAGCTGCAGGCTTTCCGGCGGACGCTTCATCAGAACATTCACACGGATTTCATTTCCGCCGCCTATCCCACCAGCAACCTGCTCAATGCCATGCAGATCGAAGTGCTGAAAATGTACGCTCAGGATGAGAATCCGGACAATGACGAACTGGAGGACCGCATGGTCAAGGGCCTGTCCATCCTGGCTTCCCTGCCGCTGTTCGTGTTCTCCAACCACACCGGCACCAAGATCGACGCTTATCCCCTGAAAGACGGGTCCCTGGCGGAAAACATCCTGTATATGGACCGTCAGGGAGGGTCCTTCACACCGGCGGAAGCCAGCGTTCTGGACATCCTGCTCATGATCCACGCCGATCACGGCGGAGGCAACAATTCCGCCTTCACCGATGTGGTTCTCACCAGCACCGGCACGGACATCTATTCCTGCATCTCCGCAGCCATGGGTTCCCTGAAGGGCCCCAAGCACGGCGGGGCCGCCAACAAGATGGCGCAGCAGTATGAAGCCATTGTGCAGGAAACCGGCATCACCACCGATCCGGCGGTACTGGAGGATCTCTGCTGGCGGATGCTGTCAAAAGAATTCGGAGACAGAAGCGGCCTGATCTACGGCATCGGTCATGCGATTTACACAAAGAGCGATCCCCGGGCCCGGATGATCAAAGAAGCCTGCCGGCAGCTGGCAGCGGAAAAAGGCGAAGAGGAAGCCTTTGCCATGATGGAAGCACTGGAAGAAACCGCCTGCCGGGTCATGAAGAAAGCCAAAGGCGTTCAGGTCTGTGCCAATGTGGACTTCTACTCGGGATTCGCCTACCGGATGCTGGGCATCGAACCGGAGCTGTTCGTTCCTCTCTTTGCCATATCCCGCACAGCCGGCTGGATTGCCCATCACCTGGAGAACCGGCAGAACAACCGGAAACTGATCCGTCCTGCCAACATCTACGTGGGAGAACGCTGGTAGCCGGTCTTTTCGCCAGACAGCCCAACAGACAGAATCCGCAGTCCTCTGCCTGCCCGTGATGCAGGAGAACTGCGGATTTTTCTGTTTTTCCATCTCCGGATGGCCTTGCATGTCATGCCGGATCCATGCCTGCCGCCATCCGGTGCCCCGGCCTGATCGGCAGACGAAAAACCGGATCGCAGGATCCGGTCAGATTCAGATTCAGGCAGCTTCCAGTTCGCTGCGGATGGCTTCCAGAAACGCCCGGGATTCCAGTTTCTGCGCGGGTACATCTCCGGTCCAGAGACTCACCAGGTCCCCGGTCATTTTTCCGCTTTCAATGGTGCGGATGCAGGCGCTTTCCAGACTGTCGGCGAATTCCACCAGTTCCGGGATCTCATCCAGTTCGCCCCGTTTGCGCAGAGCCCCGGTCCAGGCAAAGATCGTGGCCACGGGGTTGGTGCTGGTGCTTTCCCCTTTCAGCCATTTGTAGTAGTGCCGGGTCACGGTGCCGTGGGCGGCTTCGTACTCGTAATTGCCTTCGGGGGAGACCAGCACGGAGGTCATCATGGCCAGGGAACCGAAGGCGGTGGAAATCATGTCGCTCATGACATCGCCGTCGTAGTTCTTGCAGGCCCAGATGTAGCCGCCGCGGCTGCGGATGACCCGGGCCACAGCGTCGTCGATCAGGGTATAGAAATACTCCAGTCCGGCTGTTTCAAAAGCCTCTTTGTACTCCCGGTCGTAGATCTCCTGGAAGATGTCCTTGAAGCGGTGGTCGTACTTTTTGGAGATCGTGTCCTTGGAGGAAAACCACAGGTCTTTTCCCTGGTCCAGGGCATACTGAAAGCAGCTTCTGGCGAAGGATGAAATGGAATCGTCCTTGTTGTACTGGCCCTGAAGAACACCGGGGCCTTCGAAACGGAACACAACGGCTTTTTCCGTGGTACCGGAATCGGATTCAAACACCAGGCTGGCAGTGCCGGGTTCCGTGATGCACATTTCCTGGTTCCGGTACACGTCTCCATAGGCGTGACGGGCAATGGTGATGGGTTCCTTCCAGTTTTTCACCACCGGCTCGATGCCCCGGACCATGATCGGGGTGCGGAACACGGTGCCGTCCAGGATCGCGCGGATGGTGCCGTTGGGGGATTTCCACATCTCGCTCAGGCTGTATTCCTCCACCCGCTGGGCGTTGGGGGTGATGGTGGCACATTTCACTGCCACCCCCCGGCGCCGGTTCGCGTTGGCGGCATCTATGGTGATCTGGTCCCCGGTGGCTTCCCGGCTGGGCAGACCCAGGTCATAGTATTCGGTCTTCAGGTCGATATAAGGCTCCAGCAGAATTTCCTTGATGTCCTTCCACAGGACACGGGTCATTTCATCCCCGTCCATTTCCACCAGAGGGGTCTTCATCTGAATTTTCATGCAATTCTCCTTTACGGTCTGAGAGTAGCACCGGATGTAACTATTTTCAAGAAAATCTGAAAACTCTGCGGATGTTTCAGGAGAATGGCAGCGGATTTCAGTGCCGGCCCTGCCGATGGCAGCCTTTGTGGCTGGCTGCGGCTTCAGCATGGCAGCCGATCAGGATTCACAGCGGTTTCCTGCTGTTTTCTGAACTTTTTCTTATTGTTTTCTGACATTTTCCCTGCCGCACGGGTCTGCACTGGAAAGCATGAGCCGCAGCAGGCACAATGAATACAAAGGAGAATCTCATGAACTGCAAAAAAACCATTTCCTGCCTTCTTTCCCTGGCATTGATGGCGGGCTGTGCCGCGCCTGCCGGGGATGCACCGGCAGATGAAACACCGGCATCCGGAACTCAGACCTCGGGCCTTCAGCCAGAGACAGCCTCTGCTGTGGCAGCCTTCACCTGGAAACTCTTTGATCAGATGCACACGTCCAAAGAAAACACGGTGATGTCCGGACTCTCGGCATTTTTCGCTCTGGGAATGGCTGCCAATGGTGCTTCCGGTCAGACGCTGTCGCAGATGGAAGATGTCCTGGGACTGTCTGTGGCAGATATCAACCTGGCATCGAAATCGGCTCTGGAACAGACCGGCGGTGAACAGAACCCGCTGCATCTGGCGAATTCCGCCTGGATCGCCCGGCGGCTGTCTGCATCTGTCCAGCCGGATTTTCAGACAGTGCTGGAACAGGACTATCATGCCCCGGTGAATCTGGTATCGTTTGACGAAACGACAGTCCGGGACGTGAATGACTGGGTCCGTGATCAGACCGATGGCATGATCGACCAGATGGTGGATACCTTCCACGATCCGGCTGTGGTGCTGATCAATGCAGTCTCTTTTGATGGCCGCTGGCAGGATCCCTATGACAGTCAGGCCATGACACCGGGTGTATTCCGGAATGCGGATGGCACCGACAGCGATGTCACGATGATGCAGTCAAAGGAGAACAGCTATGTATCCACATCCGGCTTCGAGGGGTTTGTGAAACCGTACGAAGACGGCCGCTATGTCTTCGCTGCCCTGCTGCCAAAGGAAGGTCCGGTGGAGAATTCCATCGAATCCGCGCTGGAGACCCAGGACGAAGCAGAGCTGTTTGAAGCGCTGGCGCATCCGGAGTCCCGGACTGTTCATGCCGCACTTCCGGAATTCACTGCTTCCACAGAGAAACAGCTCAATGATGCACTGGAAACACTGGGTATCACGGATGTATTCCAGGACAATGCGGATTTCTCCAACATTTCCCCGGATGCTACCTTCTTCATTTCCGAGGTGCTGCAGAAAGCAAAAATCGAGGTGAATGCCCAGGGCACAAAAGCCTCCGCTGCCACGGATGTGGCCATCAGCGAGACAGCGAGTCTGGAGGATGATTCCGTGACCATCACCTGCGACAGGCCGTTTCTCTACCTGATTCTGGACACAGATACAAATCTGCCGGTGTTCATGGGTACATACCAGATGGCCGCAGCAGACTGATCCTGACCTGCTGATTCCACACAGGAAAACCGGAAACAGTCCGGGAACATGAATCCATCCGCAAAGCCGTGCCGGCCGGTCGCTGTTCAGAAGCTGGCTGAACACGGCTTTTTGTCATGATGCCAGGCACAAGTGAAGCAGATGTGAATTCACAAATATGTAATATAATAAATTATATTGAAATCAAAAACCCTTTCCGATATGCTTTTGGAACAGCCGGAAAGGAGCTTTGATGACAAAACGAACAACGGACATTGCCCTGGATCTTTCTGACAGTGAAAGCCAGGCGCTCTATGACGACCATGCCAAGCGTCTGCTGGGGTACCGCTGGATCCTGGCAGCGTTTCTGAAGGAAGTGCTGCCGGGGGCGGCGGGATACACTGTGGCGCAGATCGTGGAGATGATCGATCCGGATATCCAGATTTCCACCACCAGACTGCATCCGGATCTGCGGGTCCGGGGACTGAACACGGAATACAAGGATGTGCCGGATGAACACGACAACGGAAAGAAGAAAAAGCGGAGCCGGCAGATCCGCTTCGACATTCTGTTCCGGATCCGGCTTCCGGAGGGAGCCAGACGGTTTCTGATCAACATCGAGATTCAGAAAGAAAAGCCGGAGAAGTATGTGCTGCTGGACAGAGCCACAGCCTATGGAGCCCAGGAGATCACCAGTCAGCTGAATGTGGAGTATCTGGAGGGCAGTTACAGCGATATGCTGCCGGTGTGCAGCATCTGGATCGTGGCCGGGCAGGAGGAAAATACCATCAGCACCTGGGAATTGACGGAAGAGACTGACGGGATCCCGGGGATGTGGGGAGAAGCAGACAAACTGAGGCTGATGATCCTGGGATTCAACGAGAGATCCAGACATCAGGAAGGGGAAAAACCGGTGTGGAATTTACTGCGGGGTTTATTTTCGACTACAATGAAGACAGAAGAAAAGCTGGCGATCCTGGAGAAATATGATGTGCCGGTGATCGAGGATGTGGAAGAGGAGGTAGAGGATATGTGCAATCTGGGACAGGGTGTATATGAGAACGGGTGGCTGGAAGGCCAGCAGCATGGTATCATGCTGGGCGAAAAGCGTGGGGAAAAGCGTGGGGAAAAACGCGGGTACCGGAAGGGATACATGGCTGCCGAAGAGAATCTTGCAAAAAGAATGGATCGACTGAAACGGGAAATGATTGATGCCGGCAGACAAATGGAGCTTCTGGATGCAGTGGGCAACCCGGAGAAAATGGAGCGCCTGTTCAGAGAATTCGGCATCGAGTAACTGCCGCATGCAACGGAAAATGGTGCTGCACAACTGTCTGTCATCAGAATGCCTCCGCTGCCGTATTCCTGCATAAGATGCAGATTTCGGGTTTCCAAACCCGCGACTCACAAAGCAGCTCCGGTCACAGCCTGGCCGGAATCTCATCAGACTGAAAAGCCATCTGCCGGCACAAACACTGACAGATGGCTTTCTTTTTCCAGTTGCTGCCTTCAGGCGGTCTGACTTCCGGTTCAGAACAGAGAACTGAGCTGGGAAAACAGCATGATGGCGAGCTTTCCCGGGTTCTCCAGCGCCAGATCGCCGTGGTTCATCCCCTCCTGGATCTCCAGACTGGAATTGCGCAGCTGTCTGAGCAGCCGTTGCCCTGCTTCCTGCACCCCTTTGTTCTCCAGACTTCCATGAACGATGCGTGCCCGGGTTTTCCGGGACACCAGTTCCGGCGGCTGATAGGCGCTCATGGCCCGGAACACCGGTTCCAGGTCCCGGAACGCCGGAATCGAACCAATCTGATTGCGGAGTCTGGGATTGCGGCCCAGCGCCCGGTAACGGCGCTTCAGATACGCCGAAGGAATCAGCGGACGGGCCGGCTCCTGGAAGGAAACACCATCCAGGAACAGATTGAGGCGGGCAAAGGGCATATCCGAAGCAGCCTCCAGTGCCACCATGCCACCCAGACCCGATCCCCCGATCAGCTCCACTTCCCCTTTGAATTCCCGCTGCAGAAACTGCACCAGAGCATCCGCTTCCTCTTCAATGGACACGAAGGGAGTCCGGCTGTCGCCATGTCCGGAAAGATCCGGCAATACCACACAGTAACGTTTGGCCAGTACCTTCGCGGCTGCTTTGTACTGCCGGTGGTTCAGGCCTGCATCATGCAGCAGCACTACAACCGGGTTGTTCCGGTCACCCATGACTCTAAACTCCATCCGGCTTCACCTCCGGCTGCTTCTGCTCCGGTGTCTGCCGCAAAGTCTGTGCGGATTCCGGCTGGTCCGGTGTTTCCGGCTCTGCGGCCGGGATCCCGCTCTTTGACGGCTGTTCATCCTCTTCCTCCAGCGTCAGAAGAACGCTGGGGTCATCCATGAACGTACGCACCACAGTTCCGCAGTTCAGACACAGAATATGATACAGAGTCCCCGGCTCCAGAGTCACGATCTCGCTGTATGTCAGCCGGCCGTCTCCACGCTGCCTGGCCAGGACAAAATTCCGGCCATGGCAATACGGGCAGATATCCTGATGATCCATTGTTTCACTTCCTTTCCGGTTTCTTTCTTTGCTTTCATACAGTTTATTATGGCAGAGCCCGGCCATTGAAGCAAAACTCTGGAACCGCAAAAAAGCGGAGATCACTCTCCGCTTTTTGCTTTCTTTCTGGATTTTGGATCCGGCGCCTGTGTCTTCAGCGTCACGATGTACGTCCCGTCCTTGGGATAGGGGCTGGTGTCCTTCTGATCCGAGAGGATCTCCAGTTCGCAGGGGAACCCTGCAGCTTCCAGTTCCTCCAGCAGCTTGTCCTTGCCCAGTTTCTTCGTGATTGTCCGGCCCAGAGCACAGTTTCCGTACTGCTCAAGACAGTGCAGAACCCATTCCGGAATGGCGTTTTTCGCGGTCATCCGGCTCAGCTCTCCAGGATCTCGATGATCCGGGGATAGTAGTCATAGCGGCCATCCACAAACTGCAGAGCGCTGTTGGCAATGGCCTTTGCCTTGTTCAGGTCAATGTTCCGGTATACATTTGCGAACCGGAAGTAGATCTGATCCTTCAGCTGGTTTTCCCGCAGGATGTAGTTGTAGTTGGCATCACCCAGACCGTAGTCACCGTGACGGATCAGCAGGTCAGCCACATCCATCATGGCCCGGTTGTCATACCCCTGGTGCAGGTCTTCGAACTGGCTCAGAACCGCATAGATGAAGCCTTCGTAGTATTTCACATCCTTGTACTGCCAGGTGGGCAGAACGGCGTAAGCCACATCCATGAATTTGTTCAGCACTGCAGGCAGATCTGCGGGAATTGTCTCATTGAGCTGGGCAAAGGAGCTGATTCCCTTGTTCTGTCCCATCACCAGCAGACGGCGGATCAGGTCGAACAGTGTGTTGTAGACATCCGCGTTGTGCATGCCGTCATCCGTCAGTTCCATGGACAGAGCCTCGGCAATCTGATCGCTGATGGATTTGAAGTCGGAGGCTTTTACATCCATGCCTTCCGCAGCTTTGGCAATCACAACCGGCAGCAGCGTCAGGTCGTAGCCGTTGGCCTCGAAGTCCTGATCTTTGGCAGCTTCCGGGAATTTCTCCAGAATATCAGCCAGAATCTTCTCTTCATCGGCTTCCTTCATGAGCAGGTTCCGGTAATCCTCCAGGTTCATGTCCACGCCCATGGCTTTGGCCATTTCCACCAGGGTATACAGATCGAAGGCATCATAGGAGGCCTTCTTCTCGGCTTCCGGGATCTCCGGTTTGACAGCGGTTTTTCTGGCTGCAGCTTTCTTTCTGGCCGGTGCCGGTTTTACGGTTCTGGCCTGCTCATTGATGGCTTCCTGAATCTTCGCGCCGTCTTCGGCTTCGGCTGCCAGCTTTTTGTCAGCAGCTTCGATTTCCGCCTTGTCGGCTGCCGGCTTCGCGGCTTTCGCAGCCTTTGCCGGTTTCACGGTTTTGGCCTGTTCATTGATGGCTTTCTGAATCTTCGCACCGTCCTGGGCTTCGGCTGCCAGCTTTTTGTCAGCAGCTTCGATCTGCGCCTTGTCGGCTGCCGGCTTCGCGGCTTTGGCGGCAGCAGCGGGTTTCTCCGTCTCTGCTTCCCTGCTGATGGCTTCCTGAATCTTCGCACCGTCTTCAGCCTCGGCTGCCAGCTTTTTGTCTGCGGCTTCGATCTGTGCCTTGTCGGCTGCAGGCTTCGCGGCTTTGGTGGCTGCAGCAGGTTTCTCCGTCTTCGCCTCCCTGCTGATGGCTTCCTGGATCTTCGCGCCGTCTTCGGCCTCGGCTGCCAGCTTTTTGTCAGCAGCTTCGATCTGCGCCTTGTCCGCAACGGGTTTTGCGGCTGTCTTCTTCGCAGCTGTCTTTGTGGTCTTTCTGGCAGGTGCTTTTTTCACAGCGGCTTTTGCAGCTGTTTTGCCCGCTGTCTCAGCAGCAGCGACAGCTGTGCCCGTTCCTGCTGCTTCTGCAGAAGCTGCAGTCTTCGCGGCAGATGCGGCTGCTGTCTTTCGGCTTTTTGCTCCAGCTGCTTTCGCGCCAGTTTTCCGATCAGCTTTTTCAGCTGCTGCAGCAGCGCCCGCTGCAGCTGTACCTGTGCCAGCTCCAGCAGTTTTTGTTCCAGCTGCGGCTTTTGTTTTCTTCTCTGCGGCTGTTTCTTTCTTCGTTTCATCCTTTTTTGTCTCTATCTTTGCGGCTGCCGCGCTTTTTGCGGCGGCGTTCGTTTTCTTGACTGCCATTCAATGACCTCCTGTTATCTCTACAAGTATATAATACAACGCCGGCTTTGCCAAAAACCCTCAGACAACTGAAATGCCCGCTGAAGTACAAAAAGCCGCCGGCTGTCACTGCAGTCAGCAGCGCCGGACAGATTCTGCTGCAGTCTGCTTCTGCCGGCCCCGGCCGCAGCCACCGGCTCCGGAAACAGTCAAAGCCGGTGCAGAAGCCGCTTTTCAGACTTTTTTCAGCTTCATGCAGTAAAATGAGGCCATATCGAAATCACGGAAAGGAAATGCAACATGAATCAGAACAATCAGCCTCCTCAGTTCCGCAAGAAGTCTTCTGCGGGGAAATGGATACTGGGCCTTGTCTGTGCAGGCCTGATCGGCGGTGCTGCAGGATATGGCGGTGCACTGCTGGCGCAGAATACAGACAGTCAGCAGCAGTCAGGAGTGAACATTACCCAGGGACAGTCTCCCATCAGCGGCCGGACAGAAGCCGTGGATGTAACGGATGTGGTGGATGCGGTGCGTCCCACAGTGGTGGAGATCACCACGGAGTCTGTCTCCAGCGGGAATTCCCTGTTCGGACAGTATGTCTCCCAGGGTGCCGGATCCGGCGTCATCATGTCCAGTGACGGCTACATCATTACCAACAACCATGTGGTGGAAGGCGCCAGAACCATTGCCGTGCGCACTGCCGATGGTTCCGAGTACGAAGCGAAGCTGGTGGGCACAGATCCCTCCACGGATCTGGCTGTGATCAAGGTGGAAGCCCAGAATCTGCAGGCAGCCACGTTCGGCAACTCCAATGACCTGAAGGTTGGCTCCGTGGCGATTGCCATCGGCAACCCGCTGGGTTCCCTGGGCGGAACTGTGACCACCGGCATCATTTCTGCGCTGGACCGGGAAATCGTGATCGACAATGAAACGATGACCCTGCTCCAGACAGATGCGGCGATCAACCCGGGCAATTCCGGCGGCGGTCTGTTTGATGCCTCGGGCAACCTGATCGGCATCGTCAATGCGAAGCAGTCGGCGACCGGCATCGAAGGGCTGGGCTTTGCGATCCCCATCAGCGATGCGGTGGATGTGCTGCAGGAACTGATTGAAAAGGGGGCTGTGACTTCCCGGCCGCTGCTGGGTGTTTCCCTGCAGGAGATGAAAGACGGCATCTACATCATGCAGGTAAGCCAGGGCGGATCGGCGGATGGCGCCGGTCTGGAAACCGGAGACCGGATTGTCTCCTTTGACGGCACGGAAATCAGTTCCGTGGCACAGCTCAAGCAGCTGCTGAGAAAGCACAAAATCGGTGATACGGTCACCATGGAAGTGGAACGCAACGGCCGTCAGGGCACAGTGGATGTCCAGCTGAAAGGACAGGATCAGAACTGAGATTGCCTTCTGCAAGGGCTTTCAAATTCCGGACAGACGGAAGAATTGCACGTCGTCAGACGTGCTTTTTATTTAGATTTCACTTCAGTCGTTCTATAATCAGTATCAGGAGGAACTCAGTTTTATGGAAAAAATTGCCAAGCGCAGAATCATGCTGATCGGCACCGGCATGGTAGGCATGAGCTTTGCCTATACAATGCTCAACTGCACCGGAATCGATGAAATGATCCTGGTGGATGTGAACCAGGACAAAGCCCGGGGCGAGGCCATGGACCTCAACGACGGTCTGGTGTACGCCGCGTCCAAAATGAAAGTCCGGGCGGGTACCTATGAAGATGCCCGGGATACGGACATCGTCGTTCTGACCGCCGGGGCAGCCCAGAAACCGGGACAGTCCCGTCTGGAACTGGTCAGGATCAACGCGAAGATCACCAAGGGTGTCTGCGAGGATCTGAAGAAAAACGGCTTCAACGGCATTCTGATCGTGGCCAACAACCCGGCGGACATCATGACCTATGTGGCATGGAAGACCAGCGGACTGCCGGCTGAGCACGTGATCGGCTCGGGTACGGTTCTGGATACCGCCCGCCTGCGTCACGCTCTGTCGGAATTCCTGGGATTTGCCGATTCCAACATTCACGCCTACATCATGGGCGAGCACGGAGACTCCAGTTTCGTTCCCTGGATTCACACCTACATCGGCTGCAAATCGCTGCTGGAGTACCTGGACGAGAACGACATTTCCCTGCTGGAGCTCCAGAACATCTACATTGATGTCCGGGACAAGGCCTACAAGATCATCGATCTGAAGAAGGCAACCTACTATGGTATCGGCTATGCCCTGAAGCGGATCGTGGATGCCGTGATCCACAACGAGAAGTGCATCCTGCCGGTTTCCAGCTATCAGAACGGCGAATACGACCGGTCGGGTCTGTTCATCGGCACGCCCAGCGTGGTCAGTGCCAGAGGTGTGGAACGCGTCATGTGCCTGCCGCTGAACGAAAACGATCAGGCACGGTTCAACAAATCCTTCGATACCCTGGAAGCAACGATCCGGGAAAACCTCGGCGACATCATCGATCTGGACTGATTCTGCACCGCAGCACAACCGCAGCCTCTGCTGCGGTTTTTTTGTGCTCCCGCAAGGCAGGCGCGTCCCTGCTCTGTTCTCCTGACGGGAGTGCACACAGGCTGACGCCAGTAATAAACCGCAGTAAAATAAGTAAATTCTATCAGATTATTTTAGTTAATTTTACCAGAGAATTTCCTGTTTAAATCTGGTGGTTTTTGACTGAATCGTACAAATCTGGTGGAACTGTATCCGCTTTCACTCCAGATATGTCCCGAAACAGCTGGTTTGCGTGACACTTTCGATACAGCTGTCACCTGGAGATGAAAAAATAAAAACAGGCTCTTTTTTTACTAAATAATTTGCGATATCATGCAGTCAGCAACAGATGAAAGCGGTTACCACCGCGGGAAAGGATTTTTATGAAACTTCGTGATTTTGGAAAACTGGCTCTGGCCGGCACCATGGCATTCTCTCTGGCAGCATGTTCTTCCGACGGCGGCTCCAGTGACGGCGGTTCCGGCAGCGGCTCTGCCGACGGTGAAGTATCCGTCTTCTACTACACCTACGGTGACACCTACATTTCCTCCGTTCGCTCCAACCTGGACAGCGATCTGAAGGAAGCCGGCATCAACTTCGTTGACTACGACGCCAACAACTCCCAGACAACCCAGACCGAGCAGGTGCAGACAGCCATCTCCAAAGGCTCAAAGTGCCTGGTGGTCAACCTGGTCGACACCGCCAGTCAGGACGCAGCGAAAAACATCATTGATCAGGCTGAAGCAGCTGACATCCCTGTCATCTTCTTCAACCGGTCCGTTGACGAAGAGGTCATCTCCGCCTATGACAAGGCAGCTTTCGTCGGCACCGACTACGAACAGGCCGGCATCATGCAGGGCGACATGATCGGTGACTACCTGGTGGAAAACTTCGACAAGGTTGACCTGAACGGCGACGGAGAAATCTCCTACGTGATGTTCAAGGGTCAGGAAGGCAACGCCGAAGCCGATGCCCGTACAAAATACGGTGTGGAAAACGCCGATGCGAAACTGGACGAAGCCGGCAAGAAACCGCTGAAGTTCTATGACAGCAACAACTCCAACAAGTTCCTGCTGGACAAGGACGGCGCATGGTCCGCAGCACAGGGCACAGACCTGATGCAGACTGTTCTCTCTCAGTACAACCCCGCCAACAAGAACATGGTGGAACTGGTCATTGCCAACAACGATGACATGGCTCTGGGTGCCATCTCCGCTCTGGAAAACGAAGGCTACAACAAGTCCGATTCCGAGATCACCATCCCTGTATTCGGTGTGGATGCCACAGACGCAGCCGTTGCGAAAATCAACGAAGGCGCCATGACAGGTACCATCAAGCAGGATGCAGAAGGCATGGCCGGCGCTCTGTGCACCATGGTTCAGAACATGATGGAAGGCAAAGACAAGTTTGACGGCCTGGATTCCGAGAACGTGATCGGAACATGGCGAATCAACATCCCCTATTCCACATACACTGGCGAATAGTCTCCTCCTGAAAGCAGCCGGGCGCCGGCTGCTTTCTTCATGAATACCGGCACACGGCATCACAGCCGCACAGCCGGATACCGGGTGCTCTTCCTTTCCGGATGCAGCGCACACGGTAAGGATAGAAAGGAATCTCAATGGAAACGACAGCAAACCGCAAAGACAACCCGGTCCTGCTTCAGATGCAGAACATCTCCAAGCAGTTTCCAGGTGTCAAGGCGCTGGACGGTGTCAGCCTGAATGTGAAATCCGGCACGGTGCACGCCCTCATGGGGGAAAACGGCGCCGGAAAATCCACGCTGATGAAATGCCTCTTCGGCGTCTACAGCAAGGACGAAGGCACGATCCTCCTGGATGGCCAGGAAGTGAGCTTCAAGAACTCCAAGGAAGCGCTGGAAAACGGCGTGGCCATGGTGCACCAGGAACTGAACCAGGCCCTGAAGCGCAATGTCATGGACAACATCTGGCTGGGCCGCTACCCCACGAAGCTTGGCATCGTGGATGAAAAGAAAATGCTGGAGGACACCAAGGCGGTCTTCCGGGAACTGGAAATCGATGTGGACCCGAAGCAGATCATGAGCACCATGCCTGTGGCTGCCAGACAGATGGTGGAAATCGCCAAGGCGGTCTCCTTCAACTCCAAGGTCATCGTATTCGACGAACCTACCTCTTCCCTGACCGAAGAGGAAGTGGAACACCTGTTCCGCATCATCAACATGCTCCGGGACCGGGGCG
Source organism: uncultured Faecalibaculum sp. (assembly GCF_910588395.1). GTDB lineage: Bacteria > Bacillota_I > Bacilli_A > Erysipelotrichales > Erysipelotrichaceae > Faecalibaculum. Next base: position 37,813 of record NZ_CAJUPA010000009.1, read on the forward strand.
TGGCCATCATCTACATCTCCCACAAAATGGACGAAATCCTGCGGATCTCCGATGAAATCACCGTCATGCGGGACGGTCAGTGGGTCGCCACCAACCCTGCCAGCGAGATGGACATGAACAAGATCATCAAGCTGATGGTCGGCCGGGAACTCACCAACCGCTTCCCGCCCAAGGACAACGAAGTCAGCGACGAAGTCTCTCTGGAAGTCAATGGTCTGACCGGGCTCTACAACCAGCTGGATGACGTGAGCTTCCAGGCTCACAAGGGTGAGATCCTGGGCATTGCCGGACTGGACGGAGCCGGGCGCACCGAGCTGCTGGAAACGATTTTCGGTCTGGCCACCAGAAAAGAAGGGACCATGTCCCTGCATGGCAAGCCCATCACCGTCAACAACCCCCGCCAGGCCGTGAAAAACAAAATGGCGCTGCTGACGGAGGAACGCCGGGCCACCGGTATTTTCGGGATCCTGGACATCCAGGCCAACACCACCATTGCCAACCTGAAAAAGTATCTCAAGGGCGGACTGCTGTCGGCACCGCTGATGAAGGAAGACACCGCCTGGTCCATCAGCGCAATGCACATCAAGACTCCTTCCCAGCAGACCAAGATCCAGTCGCTGTCAGGCGGCAACCAGCAGAAGGTCATCCTCGGCCGCTGGCTGCTCACCGACCCGGAGATCCTGCTGCTGGATGAACCCACCCGCGGCATCGACGTGGGCGCAAAATATGAAATCTACGAACTGATCAGCGACCTGGCCAAACAGGGCCGGACGGTTCTCATGGTCTCCGGAGAAATGCCGGAACTGCTGGGTGTCTGCAACCGGATCCTTGTCATGTCCGGTGGAAAACTCGCCGGCGAAGTGGATGCGGACAATACCACCCAGGAAGAAATCATGACACTGGCTGCCAAATACGTATAAGAAGGAGAGAAGAAACATCATGTCAGAAAGCAAAACCAGGAAACAGAACCGGATCCAGGCCTGGATGACTGCCTACAAGGCCATGTCGCCGGCGGACAAAAAGCGGGCCATCAGCTCGCTGCTGCTGAACAACGCCATGTACATCATCATCGCGATTGTTGTGATCTTCATCGCGATCCGCGTACCGGCGTACCGTTCCCCGAATTCCATCATCAACATCATCAACCTGACCGCCGCCAAGCTGCCCATTGCCCTGGGCATCGCCGGCTGTATCGTGCTCACCGGTACCGATATTTCCGCCGGGCGGATGGTCGGTCTGGCTGCCGTTATCGTTGCCAGTATGTCCATCACCAACAACCAGATCTTCCCGGGTCTGGAACCTCTGCCGATCATCGTCCCGCTGATCGCCGCCATCGCCGCCTGCGCCTGCATCGGTCTGATCAACGGCTTCTCCGTGGCGAAGTTCGACCTGCATCCCTTCATCGTGACCCTGGCCACACAGCTGATCACCTACGGTATCATCCTGATTTACCTGAAGCTGGGAACCAACAACGGTCAGACGCTGTCCGGATTCGACCCCGGCTACCGGGATCTGGTCACCGGCACTCTGTTCACCATTGCCGGCGTCAAAGTTCCCATGTATGTGCTGTACGCCATCATTCTGGTGGGGCTGATGTGGGTGATCTGGAACAAGACCACCTTCGGCAAGAACATGTTCGCTGTGGGCTCCAACAAGGAAGCTGCTGAAGTATCCGGCGTCAATGTCCACAGAACGATCATCCTGGTGTTCGTGCTGGCAGCCGTGATGTATGCCCTGACCGGCTTCATCGACGGTGCCCGGATTGCCTCCGTCAACGCCAACACCGGTCTGAACTACGAATGTGATGCCATTGCAGCCTGCGTCATCGGTGGTGTATCCTTTGTCGGTGGTACCGGTAAAATCTCCGGTATCGTCATCGGTGTTCTGCTGCTGCAGATCATCTTCACCGGACTGAACTTCCTGTCCGTTGACCAGAACCTGCTGTACATCATCAAGGGTCTGATCATTCTGGTGGCCTGCGCCATTGACATGCGCAAGTATCTCGCCAAGAAGTAATCACCTTTCCCGGCGGCGGCCTGCATGACAGGGCGGATCAGTCAGTCTGAGCGCTCTGTCAGAAGCCGCCGCCTTTCCTTTTTCCGCTGTCCCCTCCCTCCCGCTGCCTGACAGGCAGCCAGGGACCGGCAGCGTTTGTATTTCGCAGACCGCCGGCTTTTTCCGCTGTCAGATCGCGGCTGCACAGGAGTGTTATGGAACAGAAACCAGACAAGGATCCGGCACAGACGCCGGAGCCCGGAAACGAAAAAGAGCCCTCGAAGTTCACCCGGGGGATGTACAAAGGGGTCCGCATTTCCGTGAAAACCCTGGACAAGCTCATCATCGGAGGGATCCTGGTGATTGCCGTGCTGATCATGGTGGGCATCTCCCGGGGGGATGGCTACCGGGTCACCTACGACTCGAAAGGCGGCAGCGATGTGGCATATCAGACGTATCTCTACGATGAGCCCCTGGACATGGAAACACCCCAGCGCGAGGGATACGAATTTGAAGGCTGGTACTTTGATGAAGGCTACGGCCGCCAGGCCTTTGACGGCATGAACGTCCAGTCCGATCTCACGCTCTACGCCAAATGGAGCAAGCCGGGCCCGGGCACTGAAGCAAAGGCTGAATGAGCCTTCACTTCAGGCCCTGACCCTCTCCACAGACCACCAGTGATACCGCCCCGCTTTCCGTTGCGGTGCCGGTCTGCAGATGCGGGTTCCTGCCGGGCAGACATTCACATCAGACACACTGTGTCCGGCATCTTCCTTGCGAAACGCGCGTCATCCCGCTCATTCAAGCATCAAAAGAGCCGTCAGCCCCTGTGGACAGGGCCTCACACCCTGTCCGCCGATACTGACGGCTCTTTGTTCGTATCCTGTTTTCTTCTGCACAGAACCCACCTGTACGGACCCGCTTGTGTCTGACTCGTCGTCTCAGACAGCCGGACTCTCTGCTTTCTTTGGAGCTTTTACATCCGCAATGCTCTTCAGTTCGTTTTCCAGATCCTCCAGCAGGATCACCCGGTCAAACAGCGTCACACAGGGATGCGTATCCCTGCGGTGCACCCAGTCGCCATGGTAATGCCCCGTGAACCAGGTGCGGTAATCCAGCCGTCCGGCGATGTCATCCAGATACACCTGGATATCCCGCCGGTCGCTGTCATAGTGTTCCATCGACTTCGCATACTTCTGCGCCATGGGATGCGATGCATACACATCGTGGGACAGAACGTAATCCACCTTCCAGTCCCGGGCAGCCAGATTCCGTTCGCCGTTTTCGCATTCCTGCACCGTAGGCAGCTCATCCTGCCACCAGTTCAGCCGCTCCGTACGGTACTGCACATCGTGGCTGAATCCCCCGCCGAAAGTGAAAAACGACCGTCCGTCAATGTCATAGACTTCCCCCCGCAGCAGATGATAGACATTGCTGCGGATCTGCCGGGCTCTGCCCCCTTTGTAGTCCACCACCGGATAGGTATTCAGTACATCAAAGTTCTCGTGATTGCCGTCTATGAACAGCGTGTTCCAGGGAAGAGACTCCAGCCAGTTCAGCCAGAACCGGTCCCCGGATCCCCCGTCCCAGACACAGCCGAAATCCCCGCAGATGATGACATAGTCATCCGGTGTCAGGTGGTTCCCGGCTTCAAATTCCCTGGGATTGATCTTGTGTATATCCTGCTCACGGTGAATGTCACCTGTTATATAAATCATGACAGACCCTCCGGTTTTTTATTGTATCAGACTTGAAACGAGCCAAAACAAAAACCGGTCGTGTAACCGGTTTCAGGTTTCAGATGACTCAAAGCTGAACGGAATCAGGCTGCCTGTTCCTCTTTGTCATGCTCGAAAGCCAGGCACGCAGCCCCCAGCAGACCGCTGTCTTCGTTCAGCGTGGAAGGACGGACCTTCACGTAGGGCTTCAGCTCATCCAGAACTTTTTCCCGGACTCTGTCCTCCACTTCCTGGACAAATCCCGGAATCTTCAGCGCCACACTGCCGCCCAGGATCACGATCTCCGGATCCGTGATGGCGATCAGGATCGAAATGAAGTTCGCCAGGTATTCCTTGGCATCATCCATGATCTCCATCGCCGCTGCATTGCCCTGCTTCGCCAGATCGTTGACTTCCCCCGCGTGTTGCACATCCAGGCCAGCTTTCTTCGCCCGCTCCGTAATCGCTGTACCGGAACAGATCGCCTCCACGCCGCCGGGATAAATCTTGCCGTGCTGCGGCCCGTTTCTCCACAGCGGTGCATACGCCACTTCATGGCCATAACCGTGGGCGCCCTGGTAGATCTTGTGGTCAATGACCTGCCCGGAACCCAGTCCGGTGGAAATGGTCAGAAACTGCACATAGCGGCAGTCACGGCCTTCTCCCACCACGGCTTCCGCCAGCGCCGCCAGATTGGCGTCGTTTTCCAGATACGTGGGAATACCCGTGACTTTCTGAATCTCCCCGGCAATCGGGAAGTTCTGCCATGTATCGTGAAGATTCGGTGTGTTCAGAACCTTTCCGTTGATCAGATCCAGGGGACCCGGGCAGGAAACACCCATGCCCACGATTTCCCTGTCACCGGCCATCTCCTTGAGAGCCTCCGAAAGGCGGACAATGGTGGGAATGGGATCATGGGCATCCGTGCGGAACTGTGTGCGCTCCACAATGTTCATCCCTTCATCCACCAGAGCGATCCGGCTGTTTGTGCCGCCAATATCCACGCCAACTGCGTATTTCATGATGTTCGTATCCTCGCTTCCTATTGCTGAAATCATTATATCAAATCTGTGATTCTCTACCGCACCGCCGTAAAGAAGATGCGATGAATTTTCAGCAGAATGTGACCGTTCTCATCCATCTGATACGCTTCAGCCACCCGTTCCTTCAGCTCCGCCGCCAGCGCCTGCACCGTTTCCTCCTTCAGATCCGGATCCAGCGGCTCCAGCCGGGCATTCACCAGCCAGTCCATCATCGCCTCCGGATCGAACCCGTGGTAATAGTAATCCGTCTCCCAGTAATCAAAGGACGACGCACAGGACTGCAGGATACGGTGATACTCCGCCGCCTCCAGGGCATTCCACCGCACCGGATACTCCGGGAAATACTTTTGAATCAGCTCCTCGAAAATATCGAACAGCGGTTCGCCCTTTGTCTGGGGAAACCCCACTGCCAGAACCCCGTCCTCATTCAGATTCTTCATCAGCCGCCAGATCGCATTCTCATGATCCGGCACCCACTGCAGCGCCGCATTGGAAAACACCAGGTCATACCGCCCCTGCAGCGACATCAGATCCGCCTGAACAAACCGGCATTCCGGATGCTTCTGCCGCGCCAGCCGGATAATCTCCGGATTCCGGTCCACACCCGTGACCGCCGCCTCATGAAACACCTCGTCCAGCACCTTCGTGCTCTGCCCGTACCCGCAGCCAAGATCCACCGCCGTACGCACCAGAATATCCACCCGCTTCGCCAGATCCTGCGCCGGCTGACAGGCCTCCTGCGCAAACTGACGGTACTTGTACCGGTTCCAGTTCATATCATCCATCCCTTTCTTCCTCTCCCGGGCGCCCTTTCCAGCGGTTCACCCAGGTTGCATCTTCATCATCCCCCTGTGTCCGGCCCCCGTCAAAAGATACCGGAGTCAACCTCGCGGATTCTTCTGTTTCTTTCCTCTTTCCGCCGATCCAGGCCCCGGCTGCCGCCCGCTGCAGCATATCCCTCCGGAGACAGGAAACCGGGCGGCCATTGGCAGAACACGCAAAAAAGAGCGGTCAGATGATGACAACCGCTCTCTGTATGGCTCCCGCAGGCTCAGATCAGCAGCAGAAGCCGGTAGCGTTCCATAAGGTGCCAGCCCCAGGCCAGATAGTATGGGAGCTGGTATTTCTCTTTCAGGATGCCGAACTGGGCCGGCAGATGACCGTTGAAGCCCTGGATGGCGGAGTGGAAGAACACGATCATGTCCCGGAGGCCTTTCATTTCCATGGCGTGATAGAGCAGCGGCTTCCGGATGTCATTGGGATCGTCATCAAACTGCGTGAATTTCTCCAGCAGCTGTTTGATGAAATCGTTGAAATGCAGCTGGCTGTAAGGACTGATGCCGGCAATCAGGCCCATGCACTCCAGGATCCGTCCGAAGATGTATTCGTTGGCGTACCGGTTCTGCAGGGGCCGGGGGACGTAACCGAGAATGAACTGATAGATTTCCTTCATGACACCGTCCATTTTCTCCAGGAGATAGGATTCCCCTTCCGCTGCGACGAGTTCCATGGCGGATTTCTCCAGGCGCTTCATGTGGTTCCAGTCTTCGGGATAGAAGGTGTAGAGATACCCCGGCGCAAGATCCAGATACTTCAGGGCGTCCAGCTGTCCCAGAGCCACCTGGTTTTTCAGGGTTTTGCCGTCGAAATCCAGGTAGTAGGCCAGTTTCCAGATGGGCCGGATGAGCAGATCTCCCGGCGCAAGGTCCGGATCAGGTACGTCCATGTCCTGCACGTCCACCACAACCAGCTTTCCGGCGCCCAGGTCTCTGGCCAGTAAGACGGGATTGGTCTGGGCGAAGCCGCCGTCAATGTAATACTCGCCGTTCATGGTGATGAAATTGAATGCAGGAAAATAGGCGGCGCTGGCAAGAAGAACATCCACCGCATTGTCGGGATTCATGTCGTTTTTGGTGAAGGACTGGGGCTGCTGTCTGGAGACGTTGTAGCTCAGGCAGCCAAACTTCATGGGAGAAGCCGCGAACTTTTCATAACTGAAGAGTCCCTTCAGCTTGTCCCGCAGGGGTGAGATCCCGGGACCCCCTTTAGAGAAGTCCGCAAAAAAGTCTCCGGCGCTGGCGTAATTGTGTCCGGCGCTGGTATACTGCGCCGGGAACATGAACAGGTTGCTGGCAACGGAGTCCTGGGTGAAGGTCCCGATCCAGTCTGTCAGGTCCTGCACACTGCCCTGTACATAGACTGCACCGCAGATGGCACCGATGGAGGTGCCGGTGACCACATCGAAGGCTTTCTTCTGGCTGGTGAGCGTCTGCAGCACCCCGATTTCATAGCTCCCTCTGGATCCGCCGCCGCCCAGGACGATGCCCGTGGTCTCCGGTGATGCGGGCGTTTCCGGGCTGGTTGCCGCTTTGTTTGTTTCTGTCAACTTGATTCCCCCTTGTTACAAGAAGAATACAACGCCTGCTGCCGGAATGCCTGCGGCCTGCTTCCAGTCACATGCAGTGGTATTCTGTGAACAGACAGGCAGGGGCTGCCTGTGGAGGTGATTGCATGCGGCTGTTCATTGCACTGGATCCGGATCCGGGTACCCGTCAGAAACTGATGGACCTGCAGGACCGGCTGCGCCAGGCTGGCTGGCAGGGAAACTGGACGAGACCGGAGAACCTGCACCTGACACTGGCGTTTCTGGGAGAATGCACTCTGGCGCAGAAAGACCGGATTCTCCGAATTCTCGAAGCGTCATCCTTTCCCCGGACACAGCTGGATTTTGCGGGGTGCAGCCATTTCGGTTCCCTCTGGTATGCCGCCTTCCGGCCGGATCCGGCACTGACGGAAGCCGTATACGCGCTGCAGCAGGCGTTGCGTGACGCCGGACTGCCGGTGGACACAAAGCCCTTTGTGCCCCACATTACCTTTCTGCGCAGAGCCCGGATTTCCACACCAGGGGCAGTCCGGAATCTGGATCTGTCCTTCGTGCTGCAAACCGGTCACCCGGTGCTGTATGAATCCAGGCAGACAGGCGGACAGCTGGTCTATACGCCGGTGACAGAGTGAGGTCCCGGGCCGGCTGCTGCAGTCCGCCAGCCGGTTCTCACCATATGTCTGCAGCCCACCATCGGGATGGTGCATGCTTCAAAAGTCAATTCGTCAAAAAGGCACCTGGCTTTCCTTTCGGAATGGACAGGTGCCTTTGTATTCTGTTTTGCTGCTTTGCCGACCGGCTTTATTCCACACCAATGATGAAAGAATACACCGGCTGTTTGCCGTTGACGACTTCCACCTCGGCGTCGCATTTGTCCGTGATGTAGCTCTCCAGGGCTTCCGCCTGTTCCTTCAAGGCGTCTTCACCATAAATCAGCGTCACCACTTCACTGTCTTCATCCAGCATGGAATCCAGCAGGTTCTTGGCTGCGTTCATCATGTCCGGTACGCAGGTGACGATTTTCTTGCCGGCAATGCCCATGAATTCCCCAGCCCGGACTTCCAGACCGTCAATGGTGGTATCCCGGACTGCATACGTCACTTCCCCGCTCTTCGTGGAGGCAATGGCTTCGTTCATCTCCGCCAGGTTGGTCTCCAGATCCGCATCCGGGTTGAACAGGATGCAGGCGGACAGACCCTGGGGAATGGTCTTCGTGGGAAGCACCTGAATGTCCTGATCCTCCAGCACATCCGCCGCCTGCTGGGCCGCGAGAATGATGTTGGAGTTGTTGGGCAGGATCAGAATGTGGTCGCAGTTCAGAGACCGCACCGCACTGACAAAATCCTCCGTGGAGGGGTTCATCGTCTGACCACCGCCGATCACCACATCGCAGCGCAGATCTTCAAACATCTTTTTGATGCCGTCGCCTGCCGCCACGGTGATCAGTCCGTACTTCTTGTGTTCGGCTTTCTTTTCAATGGCTTCGTCTTTGTTCAGGATTTCCTCATGCTGCTCGGTCATATTTTCGATCTTCAGCTTCAGGAATTTTCCCTGCCGCTTGCCCATCTTGATGGCTGTCGCCGGTTCCAGGGTATGCACATGCACCTTGACCAGGTCCTCATCCTGCACACAGACAATGGAATTGCCAATGGTCGCCAGCTCATCCCGGAAGGATGTTTCCGAGAAATGCTTCATGCCCTGCTCGGAGAGATGCAGAATGAACTCCGTGCAGAAGCCGAATTCCTCTTCGCCGCCTTCCACTTTCGTCTGGGCGTTTTCGCCGGCGGCAGAAGTGTCTTCCTTTTCCACCGGGTGACCCTGCATGGCTTTCAGGAATCCTTCCAGAATCACCAGCAGACCGTAGCCGCCGGAGTCCACCACGCCGACTTCCGCCAGGACCGGCAGCAGCTGCGGGGTGGTGTCCAGGGATTCCTTTGCTTCCTGCACCATCCGGGCCATGACCTTTTCACAGTCCGTGATATCCTCTGTCATGGTGTAGGCATAGGTATAGTCAGCGGCTTCCCGGATCACGGTGAGGATCGTGCCTTCCACCGGACGCATGACAGCCTTGTAGGCTACCCGGCTTCCGTTGACCAGGGCGTGGGCCAGCTGAACCGCATCCACTTCATTCAGGCCTTTGACCGCCTGATAGAAGCCGCGGAAAATCTGACTGGTGATGACACCGGAGTTGCCCCGGGCACCCATGAGCAGACCCCGGGAGAGTACCTTTGCGATTTCCCCCACGCTGTCGGAAGGACAGGCGAGGGCTTCCTTTACACCGTTGGACACGGTGAGATACATGTTGGTGCCCGTGTCTCCGTCAGGAACCGGGAATACGTTCAGTGCGTCCACTTTCTGCTGCTGATTGCCCAGGTTGTTCATGCCCGAGCGCAGCATTTCCTTGAATAGCTGTCCGTTGATTCTGTCCATTCCCAGTTACCTCGAAACCCGTACACCCTGTACCCAGACGTTCACTTCCTGGACCTGAACCTCCAGGGTCTTTTCCAGGACATATTTCACCCGCTGCTGGGCTTCGTGAATGACTTCCCCCAGCTTGATGCCCTGCAGGGCAATGATATACAGATCCAGAATCAGGCCCCCGTCATTCTGACGGACAACCACGCCTCTGGCATAATTTTCCCGTTTGAGAAGTTCGGCCAGGCCGTCCTTGAGCGTTTTCTGACTGGCCATACCCACGATGCCGTAGGACTCCGTGATGGTGCCGCCGGCCAGAGCCGCAATGGCATCCAGTGAAATCTGGATCGCGCCGAATTCTGTCGATTTGTTGATAGGCATAGTACCCTCCTGTTCAATTCCCGGCCTTGCAGCCTGTCATCTACTGAATTATAGGTCTTTGAAATATCTTATTCAATGACGGTGAAATCCTGCGCAGCTTCGTCCCAGCGCAGAAACAGCCCCTGATGGGGATCATAATACAAATCCGAAGATGGTGAATACTGGTAGTCAAACACATCCGTCGCCTGCCAGTCTCCGTAAGCATCATAGCTCAGTTCCGGTGTTTCAGACTCCGGCTGCCCGTCGCCTGTTTCAGTACCGGCTTCCGTGTCAGTCTGCGAACCGCTTTCATTTTCTCCGGTATCCGGCGTCCGGGCACCGCTGTGATCTGCATCCTGGTCCTTTTCGGAAGCGCTGTCCTTTTTCTCTTCCGCCTGCTGTTTTTCCTGAGCGGCTTTGCGCTCCATTTCCTCCCTGAGCTGTGCCCGGTACGCTTCCCGCTCTTCCTGAGACATGTTCAGATAGTCGCAGGCCACCTTGTTGATGGCAGAATTGTCCCGGTCCAGCAGCAGGCACACGCTCTGGCCCTTCAGCTGCTGCAGCATGTCTTCATAGTGGGTCATCATGGCCAGGTCCTCCATGCTGGAGAACACCACGTTGCCGTCCTGCATGGTGATCCGCAGCATATTGTCATCATAGCTGGATTTGTAAGGAACGATTTCCGCGATCTGCGCCGTGACTTCCCGGGTGAGATACTGCCCATTGTCCCGGAATTCCCGGGCAATCTGTGCCAGCTGCTCTGTTGTGAAATCCGATAACAGAGGAAAATGCAGAATGCTGCGCAGATATGCCGGATCGATGGGCACCGACTCTCCTTCGCTGGTGAGCATATAGTCCTGTCCGTCCTGGACGTAGTAGCCGATCACGTTTTTCTCCTGCACCTGCAGACTCAGCCGGTTGCCGCTGCGCGTCACCCGGGCGCTTTCCACCAGCGGGCTGGATTTGAGCTTTCCTTCGATCCAGAAAGCAGGTGTCAGCCAGATCCTTGTGGAGGTGCTCACACCGGCCATCTGATAGATCTGCGTATCCGTGAAGAGATAATTGCCCTCGCAGGCCAGCACCTGCACCCGGGAGTCCGGAGACAGGTAATAGACAGCCAGAACCGCTGCCAGCATGGCCGCACCGGAGAACAGATACAGCCGGCGCAGAGACCAGGATGTCAGGATCCGCTTCAGGTGGTCCATTCCGGAATCTCCACTTCGGGAATCAGCTCCAGGCCGAATTCCCGTCTGGCCCCTTCCATCACCAGGTCCATCAGCGCCCGGACATCCCCGGCGGTTGCCTGTCCGGCATTCACGATGAAGTTGCTGTGTTTGTCGGAGATCCGGGCTCCCCCGATCTGCGTGCCCCGCAGCCCCAGCTGGTCAATGATCTGCCAGGCGGGCATTGTCTCCGGGTTCCGGAATGTGCTGCCGGCGCAGGGCTTGTCCAGCGGCTGGGCTGCCATCCGCCGCTGCTGGCGGGATGCCATCAGCTGGCGGATCTCATTCTGATTTCCCTTTTCCAGCTGAAACTTGGCTGCCAGGATCGTCCAGTCCGGATGATCCTGAAAGGCGGAATGGCGGTAGCTGTAGTCCAGCTCCTCTTTGGGCACCCATTCCACTTTCCGGTCCCGCAGCACCAGCACTTCCAGCAGAATGGAAGACAGGTCACTGCGGTAGGCGCCGGCATTCATGTACAGGCCGCCTCCCAGACTGCCGGGAATGCCGCTGGCAAATTCCAGCCCGGTCATGGAGTGCTTCATGGCTTCCACCGCCAGTGCCGGCAGGGCGCAGCCTGCCTGGGCATAGAGAATGCCCTCCGGTTCAAAGTAGCTGTCATTGAAAGTGTAATCCAGGTTGATCACCGCACCGTGCCAGGCTTCGTCCGGCACCAGGAGATTGCTGCCTCGGCCCAGGACCAGCCAGGGAATGTTCCGTTCGTCCAGCAGCTCCATGATCCGCATCAGCGCGGTGACGCTTCTGGGATGGATGAACCAGCGGGCCGGACCCCCGATTTTGTAGGTGGTATGGGCAGACATGGGTTCCTGTTCCAGCACTTCGCCGTACAGCCGCAGCAGACTGGTGAACGTCATGAACGGCCTCCGCACAGGACTTCCATGTCCTGCAGCATCTGGTCGGCAGCCTGCGGCCGCCCCAGCTTTCTGGCATTGGCGGCTGCTGTCTGCCGGATCATGTCAGAGCCGAAAAAGCCATGTATGGTTTCCCGGAGGATTGCCGGGTTCTTCAGCAGCGCTGCTTCCTCCACCAGCTGCGCAGCGCCGGCATCCTTCAGAACCGCCGCATTGTAATACTGATGGTTGCCTGCCACATAGGGGCTGGGCACCAGAATGGCGGGAATGCCTCTGGCAGTCAGCTCCGCAATGGTGGTGGCACCGGCCCGGCAGATCATGCCGGCAATATACGGATAGATTTTCAGCGTGTCCACATAGCTGACGGCTTTCACATCCGGCCGGTTTTCAAAGCACTTCGCCGCTTCTTCATTGCCCCTGCCGGTGACAAACAGAAACTGAAGGCCGTCAATGGGACGGGCCAGCACCTGCTGCATGACGTCGTTCATGGTGGTGGAGCCAAGGGATCCCATCATGACGAGAATGGTTTCCCTGTCCGGATCCAGCCCCAGTGCCTGCCAGGCAGCCGGATCGCCCTGGGCACGGGCCGCGACAGACCCCCGGGGATTGCCCAGCTGTTTCACATTGCCTCCGGGAAACTGCCCGGCGGCTTTGTCATAGCAGACCACGATTTCATCCGCGTATCTGGCGGTGACCCGGTTGGCTTTGCCGGCGATGGAGTTCTGCTCGTGCATCATGACAGGAATGTGCAGGATGTGTGCCGCCCGGAGCACCGGGGCGGAGACATAGCCGCCGAACCCCACGACGACATCCGGCTGAAATGCCTTCAGGATCTTTTCCGCTTCCGGAATGGCCTTCAGCAGGGAAATTCCGGCCCGGATCTTGTCCTTCAGGCTTCCTTCCAGACCATGGGTGTCCAGCGCTGTGAATTCAAAGCCGGCTTCCGGCACGATGCGTGCTTCCATCCGGTCGGCATTGCCGATGAAAAGGATCCTGGTGTCCGGATCCTTTTCCATGGCGCTCTGAGCCAGTGCCAGAGCGGGATATATGTGGCCGCCGGTTCCGCCGGCAGCAATGCAGATTCGTTTCATGAAATTTGTTTCCCCTTTGTTTTTCATGCAGCGTTGTCAGTCCGCCAGAGCAACAGGTTCGTTCCAGGGCTCCAGCACCGCAGTCAGCGCCAGCCGGTTGATGCTGTCAAAGCCATAGTCCAGGTCGCAGGTGGACAGCGTGATCATGGGCCGGCCGGCGGGATCGACCTGGCGGCTGTAGGTGGCTTCATCCATCATCTGCTGCTCGATCTCTGTCCGGTAGTCGCCAAAGTCCGACTGATAGAAGGAAGTTCCTTCGGTGGTCTTGGCAAAGGTGCGGATATCCGCCCGGTAATTGCCCTGGGGGGTCAGCAGATAGAAATACGGATTGGCATCGAAGAACCCCTTGTCCTCGTATTTGTCCAGGTCAGTGAACATGCCCCCCACATCCACGGAATGGCCGTAGACAATGGAATTGTTTCCGGAAAAGTCGCCGGGTGCGCCGGAATCCAGAAAAATCGCACCCCGGTGATTGTCGGCACCGGTATAGGTGTGCGTGAGATAGTAGCTGTTGTCGCTTCCCTGCACCACAGGATAGGAGAATCCCAGCTGCGGGACATAGAGCCAGGCCACAATGTCCGGGTTCTCCTCTTTCAGTGCCGCCCAGTCCGGCTCCAGGTATTTCTGCTGTGTTTCCGTGTTTTCCTTCACGGCATGTTCCTGCATGGTCTCCGTTTCCTTCTCCACCTGCCGGGAACCGCTGTATATATCGTAAAGCCGGTATGCACAATAGGCGAACACGCACAGACATGCCAGCATCAGTATTCTGTAGATCCATTTCTTCATGTCTTTCATGATAAGCAATCCGGCTGCAAAAAAAAAGGCCGCAGAACCTGCGGGACAGCAGATGAGGTGACAGAAAGATGAATTCACAAGTATGTCATCTGCAGGCATAATGAAAGTTGCCCGGAAAATGTATGCGCTTCCGGGAAGAAAGAGGAAGAGATATGAATCACAGACACAGACATGAGCCGAAATCCGGCCCCCGGTGGTTTTCCTGCCGGCGGCTGTTTGCCGGCGGACTGGTGCTGCTGGCACTTCTGGCCTGCAGCGCCGGCATTGCCCTGCACAGTCAGCAGGAAACAAGGCAGAAGACGCTGGATGCCGGCACAAAGCTGATTGAAACCACGTATGTTTCCAGAGCGAAGCTGGAGCAGGCTCTGCTGGCAGACTGGCCACCGGAAGCCGTGGACTGGACCATGGACGAGCTGGCAGATACGGACTGGGAGGCGGAAGCAGCGGAAGCGGCGCTGGATCTGGGCAGCGGCAGAACGATTTCCGAAGAAGCGCTCCGGCAGGACCTGCGGGAACTGGAATTCACCGCCGGACAGTCAGAGTCGGCACTGGACAACGTGCGAAGCGGAATCGATTACGATGCGCATGCCCGAAGTGCCCTGGAACTCTGCGCGGCGGATCGCAACGGATATATCACACGACCGGAAGGCCGCAGCCGACTGCGCGAAGCGCTGTTCACGGAGGATCAGATCCGGATGGCGCTGGAGTCGGATACGGTCAGCTGGCAGAAAGCTGCCCGGTCTCACGCGGACACGCTGCTGGAAGAACCGGTGTCACAAAAAGCACTGGAAGCCAGTCTGACAGAGGCGGAATTCACAGAACCGGAAATTGACGCAGCGCTGGAGAGTCTGCAGCCGGATTTCAATGAGAACTGCCGGCGGTATCTGGAACAGACCGATCCGGAGAACCGGCTGTCCAGAACGGCTTTGCAGAAGGCAGCACAGGAAAAACGGTTTGAGCAGACCCAGATCGACCAGGAACTGAAATCCCGGGATTTCACCTGGAATGCGGTGCGGTTTGCGGGGTATCTGACGGATCAGCAGCGTGCTGCCATGGCGGCAGAGGACCTGGACAGGGAGCTGAAAGCCGGAGGATTCACGGAGAAGGAGCAGGAATTTGTCCTGACCTGGTATGATGCCGCCACTGGCCGGATGCCGGATGAAGCAGGAATCAGGGAGAAGATCCGGCAGGAGGAAGAAGCCCGGAAAAAGGCGCAGGAGGAAGAACAGCGCAGGGCTGAAGAAGCTGCCAGGCGGGCGGAAGAGGAAGCCGCAGCCGCCCAGGCACCCGCCACCTCCCAGTCCAATGCCGCCACGGTGTGGATCCCCCGGACTGGCAGCAAGTACCACTCGAATCCGAACTGTTCGAACATGAAGAATCCGTCGTCGGTGACGCTGGATCAGGCCATTGCCTGGGGATATGGACGCTGTAAAAAGTGCTGGTGAACCCTGCACAGCTGCGCATGGTCGTTCCCGGGGCAGCACACAGGTGATGTAACAGGTGATGTATCTGCGACAGAGCCAGGAGGTCCGAAGCCTCCTGCGGTACGAAAAAAGGCCGGGTGAGCAATCCGGCCTTTCTTGTGTTCCTGTTCTGTTTTCTGTTGTGCAGTGAGCTGCAGCCCTATCTGGAAAGCTTGCTGGCGGCTTCCTTGTCCAGGATCACCGTTACCTTCGGGTGTTTCCGGAGAATGGATGCCGGGCATTCCTCTGTGATTTCGCCTTCGATCATGGCTTTGACTGCATCCGCCTTGCCGGCACCGTTGGCAATCAGCAGAATGCTGTCCGCATCCATGACTGTGCCGATGCCCTGGCTGATGGCGTGCGTGGGCACCTTGGTAATGTCGTTGTCGAAGAAACGCTTGTTGGCTTCCCGGGTACTTTCTGTCAGTTCCACGATGTGGGTGCGGGCATCAAAGGGTGTACCGGGTTCGTTGAAGCCGATGTGACCGTTGTTGCCGATGCCCAGCAGCTGGATGTCCACGCCCTTGACTTCGTCATCGTAGGCTTTGGCATCTTCGGCGGTGTCACCATAGGGAACATGGGTGTTGGCCGGATCGATGTCAATGCCGGAGAACAGGTTCTCGTTCATGAATGTCCAGTAGGACTGGGGATCGTTTCTGTCCAGACCGACATACTCATCCAGGTTGTAGCTCTTCACATCTTTGTAGCTGGTGCCGTTTTCCTTGTGGTCTTTGACCATTTCCTGATACAGGCCAACGGGGCTGGATCCTGTGGCCAGTCCGAGAACTGCGTCAGGCTTGGCATCCAGAACGTCTTTCATGACTTTGAACGCAGCTTTTGACAGATCCTCGTAGGTATCGCAAATCAGAACTTCCATAATTTTGAATCCTCCTGTAAAGCAGACAAATTATAACATTATTACTTTTAGCAAGATACATAAAAAGCATGCCGCCCGCTGTGCACTGCAGGCAACTGATGCAGAAGAAACAGCAGAGACTACTTTGTCAGCGCGTCGGGGTTTTCCACGGCAGATCCGGGAACCCGCTGAATGAACAGATCGGCGCCGGCTTCCTTCATCTGCCGGAAGAGATCCTTGTCCATGTCATCCAGCGCCACCGTCGTGGCGACCTGGTGCTTGCCTTCGGACATGTGCATGTTGCCCACATTGATCCGCTTCACTGCATCGGTTTTCTCCATGAGCCGTTTTGCATCCAGAGGATCGGCGACAATGATGAAGACCCGGGCACCGGGGTCGAGCTGTTCCAGCGTCCCGTTGATGTCAGCCACCGGGATGTATTTTGTTGTCACCCCTGCCGGGGCAGCCATGTTCATCAGCTCCTGGCGGAATGTGTCGGCAGCAGCTTCGTCGTTGGCCACGATCAGAACGCTGGCGCCCAGTTCCTTTGCCCACTGGGTGGCAACCTGGCCATGGATCAGTCGATTGTCAATCCTTGTCAGCAGAATCTCAGGTGATGTCATTTGTTTATCCTCCTTGCCTCAAAATATTGTGCATGATCAGCTTCATCATACAACTTTGCGGGCAGGTTTTCCCCTTTTCCTCTTTACACTAATTAAACAGAAGTTTATACTTTTCAACATAGGCACGAAGGAGAATTTAATGCTCAACAGAACAACAAGTTACCCCTTTCAGGCATACGGCGATGTCCTGTACCAGATGCCTCCGGGCGGCGGGCAGATGGCCGAAAGCACCCACAGCATTCACAACAAAGATTTTGACATCTCCTGCATCAGCACGGAACCGGTGTATCTGGAATGTCAGGAAGGCATTGCGCTGCTGGCGGTTTCCGTGGACGGGATTTCCTTTGAGGAATTCGTCATGGCCCGGACCGTGAAGCTGAAAGCCGGTGTGCATTTCAACGTGATTTCCATTTCCGGCAAGGCGAAAATCCGCATCCGCTGCGTCCCGGAAACGATGGGCACACATCCCATGGAAACCACGGTGAGCTACGATCCCATCATTTCCCGGCTGAATCTCAAGGAGATCCTGTCCAGCTATTATCAGGTGCGGAAAGGGTCCTATCAGTCCGGGCGGGAGAAGAACAGCTTCTACGAACTGATTTATGTGGATCACGGGGAAATGGATGTCACCGTGGACGACGAAACCCATCATATGCAGAAATACGATCTGATGCTCTATCATCCGGGCCAGCGTCACAGTCTGGAAACGGCAGAAGACAGTTCCTGTTCCTATATGTCCATTGCCTTCACCATGGATACCGGCATTGAAGGGAATCTGAAAAACCGCGTGTTCCACACCCGGAAGGACATGTACCAGACCATCAGCAAGTTCATGAAAGCCATTCAGGAAAACACGCCCCTGAACATGGAGCTGGCCATGCTGCATCTGAAGGAAATCCTGATCCTGCTGTATCAGTTTGACGGGGACAAGAAACCCGCCGGTCAGGAAACCACGCTCCAGAGCCATTACGACGATACGATGCTCAACGAGATCCTCGTGTTCATCCACAACAACGTCTACGCCAGCTACACCGTGGAGGATCTGTGTCAGAAATTCTCCATTTCCCGCTCCAGTCTGCAGGCTCTGTTCCGGGCAAACCTGGGCATGACCCCGAAGCAGTACATTTCGGAGCTGAAGCTCAATGAAGCCAAGAAGCTGATTGCGCAGCATGAACACACTATTTCCCAGGTCAGCGATCTGCTGGGATTCACCAGCATTCATTATTTCTCCCGGCGCTTCAAGTCGTATTTCGGCATTGCGCCCAGTGAATACGCCAGAGAGCACTGAGCTTCTCCGGTTTCGCTGATTCAGGACGCAGAAAGGCTGCAGCCATGCCCATGCGGGTGGCTGCAGCCTTTTGTCTTTGTATTGGATTTGTTTTACAGATCTGCGGGCTCAAACAGTCCCAGGTGCTCAAAGGCTTTGTACAGTCCGTCATCGTTCACATCCGCGGTGACATAGTCCGCTGCTTCTTTGATCTCCGGTCCGCCGTTGCCCATGGCCACACTGAAGCCGCAGAGTTCGAACATGGACAGATCGATTTTTGCATCCCCGAAGGCAATCGTATCCGCCTGATCTGCCTGCAGATGCCGCAGGAGCGCCTGAATCGCAGACTTTTTCGTGATGCCTGCCGGCCCAAGGTCCCCGAAGAGGGCATGTTCTCCCTTCCCGCCCCAGGTATTGGCTTCCAGATCCGGAAAAGCCCGGGCTGAATCCAGATGATCCTGATAGTCAGAAAGGACAAAACTGATCTTGTTCACATCATCCCGGTCCATCTCTTCATAAGGTACATGGATCATCTGAGCGAGGAACTGCGTGGATACATCCGCGGCTGCAGACTGATCCGCTCCCTTGCCCAGCGCATACCGGATCATGACTTCCTCTCCCTGTTCCAGAAACCGGTCATTGCAGAAAATGCCGGCATTGCTCTCCAGATAGAAGCCCAGATTTCTCTCTCTGCACCAGTCTGCAATGGACCGGGTCTGTTCCCTGCTCAGACTCTGATGCAGAATGACTTCTCCGTCATCTTCCACATAACAGCCATTGCCGCCGATCATGCCATCCAGCCTGGGCAGGTTCCGTTTCAGGATCTCCGCTTTGGAACAGCCGGTGCAGATATAGACTTTGTGTCCCGCCTGACGGGCTTTGTTCACCGCTTCTCTGGCACTGTCGGGACAGCGGGCTTCGTAGTCGATCAGTGTGCCATCCACATCCAGGAATACAGTTTTTCGCTTCATCGAATGGTCTCCTTTCTTCTCCGTTTTCCGGCCAGCCTACCGGATGCACCAGAAAGACGGCAGCAAAGATGACATCTTTCTCCCTGCTGCCGTCAGTTGTGTTTGATATGCCGCGGAAGCCCCGGCTGCCGCAGCAGCCTGAATCAGTCAGCCAGATCCTCGCCGTTGGACTCGATGACTTTCTTGTACCACCGGCCGGAATCCTTGATCTGCCGCTTCATGGTGCCCAGATCAAAATCTTCCCGGTCCACATAAATGAAGCCATAGCGCTTTCTCATGCCTTCATGGGTGGAGATCAGGTCAATGGCACTCCAGGGGTTGTAGCCCAGCATCTCGGCGCCGTCCGTGATCGCTTCATGGATCTGCTCAATGTGCCGGCGCAGATATTCGATGCGGTAGGGATCGTGGATCTTCCCGTCTTCGCCCACTTTGTCGTAGGCACCCAGTCCGTTCTCGGTCACGAGCATGGGCAGGTCGTAGCGGGAATCCATTTCCCGGATCGTGGCACGGAAGCCCACCGGATCGATCTCCCAGCCGAATTCCGTCTGCTGCAGGTTCGGGTTCCGGTACGCTTTGTACAGACCGGCCACGCCGCCGCCATTCTGCTGATCGCCGCCAAAGGGACTCTCTTCCACAGTGCCGTCGTCCGCTTCCACGGTGCCTGTGTTGTAGTAGTTGAAGCCGATGAAATCAGGGTGACCGTTCTTCAGCGCTTCCTCATCCCCAGGCGCAAAAGTTGGACAGGCATCGTTCTGTTTCAGCCAGGACCAGACAATGGAGTTGTAGCGGCCGTATACCGCAGCATCCAGATACAGCCAGTTGCGCACGGCGTTGAAGTTCTGTGCCGCAATGACATCCTCCGGCTTGCATGTGGCAGGGTATACCAGGGAAATGTTGGGGGCCGGTCCGATCTTGGCGCCGGGCAGCATTTCGTGACAGAGAACCATGGCCTTGCTCTGCGCCACGAGCATGTGGTGGTTCTGCTGGTAGATCTCCTTCAGAACGTTTTCGGTGCCTTCCGGAATCGTCAGTGTACCGATCACCGGTCCCACCAGCGTCAGCATGTTCTGTTCGTTGATCGTCAGCCAGTACTTCACCCGGTCTCCGAAGTTTTCAAACAGCACCATGGCGTAGTTCACGAACCATTCCACAGACTCGGGGTTGCTCCAGGATCCCCGGGCATCCAGAGCTGCCGGCATGTCAAAGTGGAACATGGTCACAATGGGCTCAATGCCGTATTTCAGGCACTCGTTGATGACATTGTTGTAGAACTCGATGCCCTTCGGGTTGATTTCGCCCGTTCCCTCAGGCAGGATGCGGGTCCAGGCAATGGAGAACCGGTAGGACTTGAAGCCCATTTCCGCCATCAGGGCGATGTCTTCCTTGTAGTGGTGATAGTGGTCGGCGCAGACAGTCAGATCAGAGGTGCCCTCCGGCACTTCCTTCACATCCTGACAGGACGGGCCCTTGCCGTCTGCCAGATTGGCACCCTCCACCTGATAGGCGGATGTGGATGCTCCCCAGAAGAAATTTTCGGGAAACGGGGCGAGTTTGCGTTCTTTCATGCTGTTTTTCCTCCTTTGATTCCAAAAAGAAAAGCGGCAGGTTTTCTCAGGCATTCAGCCTGGCGAATGCCTGCCGCATGGTCAGTTCGCGAAGACGGTTACTGTCCTTCCGCTTCCGCCATTTCCTTTTCCTGCTGAACAAGCTTCTTGTCATAGGCTTTCAGGAATGGCCAGTAAATCAGGAAGGCAAGAACCACCGTGATCAGGGCCAGAAGGCCGCCCATCAGGTTGGCAGTACCGATGAAGCCGCCCAGCAGAGCCGGTGTCGGCCAGGAAACGTTGGCAATGATCGGCGGGAACAGGCCGGAGCTGATGGCAAAGTATGCCACAACCGATGCCAGCGACGGAGCCAGAATGAAGGGGATGATCAGGTTCGGGTTATAGATGATGGGTACGCCGAATACCAGCGGTTCGTTGATGTTGAAGATCGCCGGACCAATGGAAGCCTTGCCCAGAACAGACAGCTGCTCGGATTTCGCACAGAAGCACATCCAGATACACATGCCCAGTGTCGCACCGGAACCGCCGCAGACTACATACATGTTCTGGAATTCACCGGCAAATGTGGTGTACTCGCCGGCAGCGCCCTGCATGATCTTCATGTTGGTATCCAGGTTGGCCAGTGTGAATGTCTGATAGAAGGCAGACAGGATGTTGGCACCGTGAATGCCCACGGACCACAGAGCGGAAATCAGGAAGTTGATGATGAATACGCCGTACCAGCTGTCCGCGATGTTGGCAACAAAGCCGAAGGGGATGGATACGATGGAGAACAGGTCATAACCCAGGGCAATCAGAATGCCATTCAGGATCAGAACCACGAAGGCGATGACAAAGCAGGGGATCAGGGCTGTGAAGGAACGGGATACACCTGTGGGCACAACGTCCGGCAGCTTGATCGTCCAGTTGCGTCTGACGCATTCCTTGTACAGGACAACTGCCAGCGTGGCCATCAGAATGCCGACAAAGATACCGGAGGAACCCAGACGGCTGGCGAAATCGCCGTAGAGCACACCGTTGATGTAGTTTTCGCCTTCCTTGAGGGTGAAGACACCACCATCGGCGATGGTCAGTTCCGCCATGGTCATCAGGAATGCCATCATGCCCAGCAGCGCGCCGTTGAGGGGTGTCAGGTTCAGCTTGTATTCCTGCGCCTTGATCTGTGTCAGTTCAAAGCCCATGACAATGTTGAAGTACAGAGCCAGCACGCCCATGGTGAACCGGTTGGCCAGCATGTACAGCGCGTTGATCTTGTCGAAGGATGCCGCCCAGATGCCCTCCAGGAAGGGGAACGCCTGGGGCAGGATTCCCAGAATCAGGAATGCGGATCCGACGATGGTGAAGGGAATGGTTGCCATACCGGCTGCCATGATGGCTCTGACGAACTGTTTCTGTGACAGAACGCCCATCGGGCCCATCAGATATTTGTCAAGAAAATCAAAGACCTTGCTCATAATTACTCTCTACTCTTGTTTTCCTAATTTGGCAGAATATATGCTTTGGCGGCAAATGAAACCGGATTTCCAGTCCGGAAAGAGTCCGGAATTCTTCAGTGAAGGCAAATGTATGCCCCTTTGCCGTCATGGGTGCATAATGTTGATTGAACAGCTGTGCCGATCATTGTCAGTGGCAGGCGCAGACTGTTGCTCCGGCTGCAGGTCTTTCAGATCTGCAGCCTGTATTTTTCTTCAAAGAAGCGGATCCTGGCCAGCTGCTTGTCCCGGCCTGCCTGAATGCGGTCCAGCCGTCTCAGGCACAGGATGCAAAGGACTGCCCCGAAAGCCAGAATGACACTCGCGATGATTTTCGCTGCCAGCACATCCGCGAAAAACGGAAACACGCTGGCCATAGGCGCTGCCCACACCAGGAAGCAGAATCCGCAGTTGATCACCAGCTGCAGCACATTGTACCGTCGGGTCCAGCGGACAGCAGGTTCGGTATGTCCGTACATCTTTCCCATTTCCCACATGGGACCAATGGAAAGCACCAGCATGATCCCGGCTGCGATGCCGGTGAACGCGGGCCAGCAAAGATACGCCAGAAAGAAATTGGCGAAGACCATCACTGCCAGAATGTAGCGCACCATGAGAAACCTGTTGAAATACATGGTTTTCAGGCTGGAGATTTTCTTGTTTGTATCCAGCTGTGCTTTGGACAGCCTGTTCTTTGACTTGTTCTTCTGTCGGGACATTTCCTGGTTCCTTTCCTGCCTGGGGCTTGTGGAGAACTGCTTCTCAGTCTTCCAGCGGCAGCACGCCGCTCTTTTCCAGACCCTTGTAAAGCACCTTCATTTCCTCGGCAACTTCCTTCAGAGTCATGGTCGTCATCAGATGATCCTGTGCGTGGACCATGATGATCTGGATTTCAATTTCCGTTCCGTTGGCGAACGCATGCAGCAGATCGGTCTGGGATTTGTGTGCCTGGACCAGCTGTTCGTCCGCTTCATTCAGTTTTTCATCCGCAAGCTGGAACTCACCTTTTCTCATCGCCTCCATGGCTTCGTGCACCAGGGCACGTGCCATGCCTGAATAGGAGATGATGGTGAAAGCCACCAGCTGCGATTCCTGTACATCCATTTTCGGCATAGAGTCTCTTCCTTGTTCAGTTTCCCTTTCTGAATCGCATAGGTCAGGCCGCTTCAATCAGTGAACTGAAGGTGCGGCCGAAGGCATCGAATGTCCCTGACTGCAGAATCTTCTCCTGCAGCACTGGTTCATCCATCAAAGTGACAATGGCGCCTGTCACTCTGGGCAGATTTCTGTTCTCCACATAGGAGGGAGAC
The DNA here is from genome assembly GCF_910588395.1 of uncultured Faecalibaculum sp. Lineage (GTDB taxonomy): Bacteria > Bacillota_I > Bacilli_A > Erysipelotrichales > Erysipelotrichaceae > Faecalibaculum. The sequence continues at coordinate 61,232 of NZ_CAJUPA010000009.1, forward strand.
ATCAGAAACACAAAGCGCACTGCCGGATGGATCTCGTTCCAGTACATGCCGCCGGGAATGAGAGCCACAGCCAGCCGGGCGACCCGGGACAGCGGAACCGCCGGATGGGGTACTGCAATCTCATCGCTGAACACCACCGAGCCCATCTGTGCCCGGAGCTTGATCTGCTCCCGCAGATGGTCGGCGAAACTGTCCTTTTCATAGCTGGCCAGCGTCTCCACCAGATCATTCATCACCTGGTCCCTGTCCGGATGACCCGGATAGATCCGGAAATCCTCTTCCGAGAAGTAGCAGTCAAAGATCTCCTGCTGATTCCGGGAAACGGCACGGCTGCGGTTTTTTTCCTTCCTGTCCGTTTCATGACCGGCATGGGCCTGATCGATGAAATGCTGGATGTTCTGCACATCCTCCTCCGACAGAAACACCGAAACATGGATGAACGGGACCCCGAAGATCACCGGTCCGATGTTCACGCTGGAAATGATCAGATCAATTCCCTGCAGAATGTCATCCGACATTTCGTAATACCCGGTTTCCGTGACTATGTGCAGACTGTCGGAGAAATGCTTCATCAGCCTCGACTTCAGAAGCTGACTGGATCCGTAACCGGTGGCGCACACCACCAGGACCTGCAGCTTTTTCTTCTCCTTCTGCCGTTCCAGTGCCGCCATGACATGCAGCGCCAGATACGCCCATTCATCATCGTCGATGTCATACCGCCGCAGACTGGGCATGGCGCCGAAGTACTTGCGGATGATCTTCATCAGTTCCGGCTCATCCCGGACAATGGCTTCGGTCAGGGGATTTTTCTGGGGCAGTCCCCGCTGCAGACGGACCGTCATGGGCCGCAGGTGTTCCAGCAGACTGGAAATCAGCTGCTGGTCGCCATCCAGCTGCATGACATCATCTTCCGCAAGCTGCCGCAGCACCGTGATGGCTTCCTGTTCCAGATCCTGGGGCTGGCTGCCGGTGGAGTAATCCTTCCAGGTTCCTTTCCCGGCCAGGTGGAGCGCCAGATAGGAGATTTCCTCCGGCGGAAATTCCCCGTCGATCATTCCGGACAGGCGCCGGAAGATGGCCCGGGCAGCCTGGTATTCCAGAGACTCTTCAAATCCCGGTGTCATGATCGCCGCTTCGGGTTTCAGTCCGGCCTGCATCCGCTTGACCGACAGCGCCAGATGGAGCAGCGCGTTCTGCACAGTGACATCCGACAGACGGATGCCGAACTGTCTTGATTCATCCAGAATCAGCCGCAGCATCTGTTCTGTGGGAATGTCGTCAAAATAACCGGAGTGATCCATATACTCCTGAATCGAACTGAAGGAGGAGGACCGGAAGAAGTAGTCCATGATCAGGGCCCGCTTGCTGGTTTCCTCTCCGGCAATGGATGCCCCTTCCCTGTCCGTTTCCAGGGACAGGCTGTATTCCTCCAGCAGCCCCCGCAGCTGTGTCATCTCCTTTTTCAGGGTTCCGGTGCTCACATACAGCAGGGCAGCAGTGTCCTCCAGATCCAGTTTTTCTCCGTCCAGCAGCATCCGCTGCATCAGATAGCGGCGTCGTTCCTGAGAACTGTCCGGCACATCCGGCTGTCTGTGCACGGTTTCCGTCCCGGGTGTACCTGCCAGTACAGCAAACTGCACCGGGCGCTTCAGCACAAGACGGTAGCCGTTTCCCTGTCTGGCCAGGATTTCCCCGCCGTTTTGCGAGACTTCGGATTCCAACCGGCGGATGTAGGTTCGCACAGTCCGCTCGGATATGTGAAGAACCTCAGCCAGCTCTCTTGCAGTCAGATACCGGTTCTGGTTCTGATACAGCTGCGAGAGAAGCTCTTTCTCTTTTGGCTTCATACGCCGGGGGTCGCAGGTCAGATTTCCTTAACGACCAGATCGTGCATCTTGGCGATGCCCATGGGAACGGGAATGTAAGCCTGCGGGGGGATGGGGATGACCTTGGATCCCACTTCGTCGCCGATCTTCTGGAAGTTTTTCAGATACATCTTGGTCTGCGGGCTGATGAGGAACAGATCGAAGGCTTTGTCCTTGATCAGCTGTTCGCCTTCAATGACGCCCACTGCCGTTACTTCCACATCGTGTCCCTTGGACTGCAGGGATTCGGTGGTTTTTTTGGCGATCATGGAGCTGGACATGCCGCCAACGCAGATAATCAGAGCTTTTTTCAGTGTACCGGGCATGGTGCACTTCTAGCTGGTGAAAGTCCAGCCACGATTATCTG
>NZ_CAJUPA010000010.1 GCF_910588395.1 uncultured Faecalibaculum sp.
CCTTTGATCTGGGAAGATGTGGGATCCAGCGCGATTCTGATGCCTTCATGCATCAAAGAAAGCTGATTTGCAGATTGAATATCGAAACCATCTGTATTCATAGGTGCATAGATTTCCATGACTAAATTATATCAAGGCATTCGTAAACGTTTACATATAATTTTGGCAGCTGCTGGCAGCCCTATGAAAGCATCATCGGGCGGGGAATCTTTGAAGAAGTCACGGAGGAACAGGAGAAGCTGCAGGGTCTGGATTTTCTGATCCGCCATGCCCATCCTGAAGGATGGGAATACCAGCAGCCTGTGGTGAAAGTCACCAGAGTATTCTGCCTGCGGGTCACAGACTTCACTGCCAAACGGCGGGAACCAAAACCCTGATTGCAGAAGCAGGAAGACGAAAAAACAGGAGATGACCGGCGGGTACTGCATCACAGCGCCTTTCTGTCTCTCCTGTTCTGTGCTGACCGGTGCGGTCAGTCTTTTTTTGCGATGGGGAAGAAAATCTCTGTTTCCCACTCGGCCGGGGGGATTCGGTCATACCCGGTGCGGGTATAGATCTCGAAGGGAGCACCGGCGGCTTCATAGCCGTTTTCCTCGATCCACTTCACCAGAGCGGCATAGCCCTCATTCAGTGAAGAGTAGCCGCCTTTGTGAAGGGTTTTTGCCACCAGGCACCCGCCTATAAAGCCGTTGCCGCAGCCGGCGGCAACCGGTACAAACACTTCGATGTCGCTTCGGTCGTGATCGAACTCGGCATCATAATATCTGGCTCCGTTGCATCCGGCAGGGCGGATGTTCTTTCTGCTCATTTCCTCGAACAGATGCCCGAAAGCCTCTCCAAAATCTCCCACACCCATCATGGTGCGGCATCCGAAAATCTCCTGTTTTGCAAGATTGACAGCTGTTACGGTATAGTCCTGCATAAATGCGTTTTCCTCCTTGTGAATCAGCCGTTCCTGCACTGTTTCCATATCCCGCAATGCGGTTTCCATCTCGATGATTCTCTCCTCCAGAATCTGATGCTGCCTGGCAAGCAGTTCATTTCTTTGCTGGCTGTCTGCCTGCAGATACTTGGCAGTTTCCTGCAGGGAGAACCCGAACCGCTTGCAGCGGTTGATGAGATTCATCGTCCCGATCTGGTCGGCAGTGTAGTAGCGGTACTTGCTGTCCCGGTCAACGGCTGCCGGTTTCAGCAGCCCGATCCGGTCATAATAACGAAGCGTCTTCACGCTGGTCTGTGCAGCCACAGACATTTTTCCAATGGATATCATGATGTCCTCTTCTGCTTAAGCAATTTCAGGATACAGTCTCCACCAGCGGGAGAGTCAATGGGGATTCCCGCTTTTTCTGCCTGTTTCGCAGTGGCAGGGGCCGCAGCCACCCGGACAGCTGCTGCCCTGTCCCAGGCCGCAGGCCGCATCGGCAGAGCATCAGCAGCGAAGGAAAAGCAGAAAAGCAGCCGGCGGCAGGTCTTCGGGGACTGCGGCTGGCTGCGGGCTGCGTTCGCGGTGAAAACAGCGGCTTGCGTGCTGCTTCAGGAACGGGCTTTTCCTGCGGGGGATACCTTTCGGGTTCTGAGAGCGGGTCTGGCCAGGATCCGGTTCTGATCGATCCGGAAGATGCTCTGCAGGAAGGAAACGGTATCCGTTACGGTTTCCTGCATGGGCCGTGGATGAAAATCCAGGTCCCGGACGGCTTTTGAATTGTCAAAACCCGAGTTGGATTCAATGGTCTCCAGGGCGAATTTCGTGTACAGCGGTTCTTTGTCCACCAGCCGGTAGTACAAAGCGGTGAAAGGTGTGGCGGCGCTGGCCAGCCACAGGGGGACTGTGAGTCTGGTGGACCGGGAATGATTGGCTGCGGCGATCATGAGACCGAGCTGTTTCATGGTCCAGGTGCGGTTGGAGAGAATGTAGCTCTGGCCGCAGCGGCCCTGTGTGCAGGCGCGGATGGTGGCCGCGGCCACATCCCGCACGTCCACGAAATCGTAGCCGGCGTTCACGGTAGCCGGCAGTTTTTCATTGGCGACTTCCATAAAGAAAAGAACTGAATCAGATTCTCCCGGCCGTAGCACCAGGGGCCGATGAGTCCCGAGGGCTGTATGATGACAGCGTCCAGGCCTTCGTTCCGGACTTTGCCCATGACCAGTTCGCTGGCAGCGGCTTTGGTTTTCGCATAGAGACCCCGGACCAGATTCGGGTCATAGTGACTGACGGGGGAGATGACCTCGCCGGCTGGCAGAGGGGGAATGGCGTGGACGCTGGAGATATACACCAGGCGGCCGCTGGCGGCTCTGGTCAGATCGGCGATGTTTCTGGTTCCCACCACATTGACGTAGTAGACATTGGGATCATAGGCGGATTTGATGTCCACGATTCCCGCGCAGTGAATGACAGAAACCTGGCTGTCCTCCAGTCCGGAGAACAGGGATTTCATGGAGTCTTTGTCGCAGACATTGCCGTAATACAGACTGCACTTCAGGCCGTCCAGGGATTCCAGACTGGTCCCGGGAAGCAGCAGTGCCCGGATTTCTGCCTGGCCATCTTCCTGGAGCTGACGCACGATGTTGCTGCCGAGGAACCCATCCGCGCCGGTGATGATATATACTTTTTTACATATGCTGACCGTCCTTTCAGCTGCGGCGGCCTCAGGCTGACCGGCCGCTTTCAAGGGCATCATCCGTGTCCGGAAACGGCAGTTCCAGCGGGATGATGCGGCGGGCAGAGTTATGCAACACAAGGAATACAGACTGATGCAGAAAGCGGGGGACGGGTATGGACAGGCGGACTGCCAGGACCAAAGAAAGCATTCAGCGGGCGTATCTCGGGCTGCTGGATGAATGCGACACGGGGGAGATCAAGATCGCGGCCCTGTGCCGGGAAGCCAAGATCAACCGGTCGATGTTTTACCGGTACTATCCGGACTGTTACAGCGTGCTGGAGGAGATCGAGGAAAGACTGATGACGGAAGTGGAGGCGCTGGCGCTGGGCTGGGTGAAGGAGCAGGGAATGAGCCTGCTGTCCCGTGTTCTGCATCCTGCCTTGATCCGGCTGTATCCCGACCTGGATGAAACCCGTCGCAAGTGGCGGCTGTCCTATATCCTGAGCGGGTGCATGGGACTGATTTCCCGGTGGATCCGGGAGGGGATGCAGGAATCGCCGGAGGAAGTGGCCAGGGAGCTGACAGCTCTGACGGAGCAGAATGCCGGGCTGGGTCAGCGGGGAGTCTGCTGTCGGGGACAGGTTCCGGGCAGCCGCAAATGACCGGCGGGAAGAAGAGGACAAAAAGCGGTGTCTGCCTGCAAAGGGACACCGCTTTTCAGGAAACTGTCAGTGTGGTCACTCCACGCTGGACTGTGTGAACCAGGCATACAGATCCGGACGCACAGGATGTTCCAGTTCGTAGCCGATCTTCACAGCCCGTGTTCTGCCATCCGGCAGCAGCGTGGGCATAAACTGACCATCGGGTTTCATCAGCCCGAGGCAGATGAATTCCTTCGTGCTGTCGTTTGTGTTTTTGCGGACAAAGAGCGGAATCTGCAGACCGGTTTCCCCGGCTTTCTGCAGGGTACGGATGTCGTTGCTCTGCAGCGTCCGGCGGCTTTTTGACAGGGCGATGAGAGTCTGCGGGGAGGTGAAATGGTCTTCGTACTGAATGGTGTCGGCGATGTCCGGCGCTTTTTCGTAGTTGATGTAGACCGGAAACTGATGGGTGGTGCGCTCATGGCAGTATCCGCCGACGTTCTGTGCCACAGGACAGGCAGGAAAGCTCATGGCCCGGAAAGATTCAGCATAGGTGTAGGGCTGATACCGGATCAGCCAGCCATCCCGGGGCAGAGCGCGGTAGCGGCTGTCCCAGCGGTTCAGGGCGAAAGCCGTCAGTTCCCGGATCTCCTGCACGAAGGCGGGGTTCTCCAGCGCGCGGATCCAGGCCGGTGTGCGTGTCAGGTCCTCCGGCAGCAGCATGGGTTCCGGGGCGTCAGCGGTGTCTGTGCTGTCAGCCGGTTCAGTATTGACCGGATGAGCCGCTATCAGAAAGCAGGCAGCTGGCCAGGACTTGCTGCCGCTTCCTGCCAGCCATTCCCTGCAGAACTGTTTCTTCAGACAGATCCAGTCCTGTTCTGAAAGCCGGATGTTCCTGTCCTTCAGAGATTTCCGGAAGACCTCCTGCCAGTTGTCATGCAGCAGAGCCTGGAGCAGAAGCGGCTCCAGCGGGCGTTTCACCCCGGCCCACTGCTGGCTGATAAAACGCAGAAATTCCAGCTGTTCCGGCGTATAAACCGGGAGTTTGTCCCGCATCACGGGTTCCAGAATTTTCTGCAGGAAATCCGGATAGCTGGGATAGGCGCTGTTGGAGAAAATCAGCAGCGGATCCATGGCCTGCGCCGGATCATAGTCTGTCAGGGCCGGAATGCGCCCCAGCCGGTCCCGGAGCTGCTGAAATCCATCTTTCAGGGCTTTGGAGGAATTCATCCGGGCCTGGTCAATGGAGGCGAATATCCGTCTTCGGGCCACTTCATCAAAGTGCACAGTGCTGACACCGGGCAGTGTGCGGCTGCCTTCGGTCACGAACCGGCGCAGGGCATCCTTGCTGCCGCCGGTACTGCCCGAAAGGGCAGCGGGGATCAGATAGTTGTTTTTGTAAAGTCCGATGAAGTCCAGAACCACCACGAACTCTTTGCCCGCCGACTTGCGCAGACCGCGCCCCAGCTGCTGTGTGAAGACGATGGCCGACTGGGTGGGGCGCAGGAGCAGCACCTGATTGACCTCCGGAATGTCCACCCCTTCGTTGAAGATATCCACGGTGATCAGATAATCCAGGGCATCCGGTCCCTGGGGCCCGGTCAGGCGGCGGATGGCGTCTTCTCTGTCTTCCTGACTATCTGCACCGGACAAAGCCAGCGTCCGCAGTCCCCGGGCATTGAGTTTCTGCGAAAGCTCTGCTGCTTCCCGGATCCCGGAGACAAACATCAGCCCCATGACGCGACTGCCGGACCAGCCGTAATACGCCGCTTCTTCTGCAATATGCCGGACCCGCTCATCGCTGGTCAGGGCAGAGAAAGCCTGCGGATCCTCCAGGGTTTCATCGCTGATCTCCAGACCGCTCAGGGCAAAATAATGAAATGGGCAGAGCAGGTCTTCCTCCAGTGCCTGCTGCAGGCTGATCTGTGCTGCAACGTTGTGGTCGAAGAGGTCAAAGATGCTCTGACCGTCGGTTCTGGCCGGCGTGGTAGACATGCCCAGCCAGAACTGCGGGCGGAAATGATCGAAAATCCGCAGATAGGACCCGGCAGCAGCCCGGTGCACTTCATCGATGATGATCCAGTCAAAGGCCCCGGGATCCAGTCTGTGCAGCGTATCCACCCGGGACAGCGTCTGCACCGTGGAAAAGAGATAGTCTGCCTCCAGTTCTTTCCGTCCGCCGCCAAGCATTCCGAAAGTCCGCCGGTTTCCGATGACTGTCCGGAAAGAAGCCAGGGCTTTGCGGGCAATCTGTTCCCGGTGGACCAGAAAGAGAATGCGCCGGGGCATGAACTGTCTCACGGCAAAAGCCGCGGCATAGGTTTTGCCGGTGCCGGTGGCAGAAATCAGCAGCGCCCGCTGCTGTCCGGCTTCCATCAGACTGGTCAGACTCCGGACGAACCGGCTTTGCATGGCATTGGGCTTCAGCTGGTACTGCGCCGGAGAGAAAGACTTCTGAAGCAGGGCGGTTTCCTGCTGCTTCCGGGCCAGTTCATGGCTGATGATGTAGTCCTGGCGGACTGCGGACCAGGGCAGGGAATCCACCGAGTCATACAGCTTCCGAAACTGTTCCAGGACCTGCAGGACATACTGCCCCTGGTGCATCCCGGTCAGACGGGTGTTCCATTCCCGGTTTGCCAGCAGGGCGGAAGCCGTCAGGTTGGAAGACCCGGTGATCAGCCGGACCTGATCTTGCCGGAAAAACAGATATCCCTTGGTGTGAAATCCCTGTGCGGGCGTGCTCATGTACATCCGCACCTCGATGTTGTCAAAGGAGTCCAGAAAGTCCAGCGCCGCCGGTTCGGAGAATGCCAGATAATCCGTGGTGAGAATGCGGCCCGGGATTCCCTTTTCCTGCAGCGTGCGCAGAATGGGCTTCAGGGCCTCCAGACCGCCGATGGTGATGAAAGCCGTGCTGAAGCAGAAGGCATCGCAGCGGGCCAGTTCCTGTTCCAGGGCACAGAATACCTTTTCCCCGGTTTCGCAGTCGTTGTACAGCAGTTCGGGAATGCAGTCTTTGTCTGCAGGATGGGCGGCATTGACCAGACCGGCTTTTGCGGCGTTCATGATGCGGGTTTCAAGTTCTGTGTTCATGCCACCAGGATAGCAGCGGCAAGGCGGAAGATCAAAGGGAGCCGGAGAGCGCCGGTCCGGAGACGGCAGCAAAAAGGACCTGTTTCCAGGTCCTGCCATCAGATTCAGCTTCCCAGCCATTTCCAGAACTTGCCAAGGATCCCATAGGTCAGCGTGGCAAATACAGCGCCGGCGGTGTCGATGAGAACATCCTTCTTCGACATGACCCGCCCGGCCACATCCCCCTGATGGAGCTCATCCAGACAGGCAAGTCCGCCGCAGGCGCCCACCACCAGGATGGCTTTGAGCCACCAGGGAACCTTCAGGATGGTCAGGATCAGGTAGATCAGGGTGGCCATCAGAAAGTATTCCGAGAAATGCGCCAGCTTCCGGATGTTCTGGTTCCAGTCGCTGCCCCAGGGAGAATGGCGTTCCACAAAGCCTTTGACTTTTTCCGCCAGCTCGCGGCCTTTCGGGGAGGTCTCAATGTGTTCCTGGACATTGTCCCGGATCCATTCCGTGAGCTGTCCGCTGCGCTCTCCCGAAGCTTCTCCTGTTTCAGCGGAAAATGTGAAAATGGCCAGACCTGCGCCCAGTGCCATGATGCATACGGCTCCGGCCAGGAGCAGCCGGATGATCCATTTCAGAATTTTCATGACTTTATTTTAGCGCGTTTCCATTTTCCTGCACGGTAGACCTTCGAAAAGTCCCGGTTTTCCCGCCGGCAGCGGGCTTTGGCACATTCATACACGTCCATGGCTGCCACGCAGTCCGCCAGAGCCCGGTGCGTGCCCCGGCGGGCACCGATGAAGGCTGTCATGGCAGCCAGGGAGTGGCTTTTCTGCTCAGGCCACATGCCCCGGGCCAGTGCCAGCACATCCTGCCAGGCAGGGTGCATCCCTTTCAGAAACGCCAGATCAAACCCGGCGTTGTACGCCAGGACCGGCAGATTCTCCATGAACTGCGCCGCCCAGAACAGCACCTGTTCTGCGGGTTCGGCATCCGCTGTCATATCAGGGGTGATGCCGGTCAGATCCGTGATGAACGGCGGAATGGGGCCTTCCGGTTTTACGAGAGCCTGGAATGTGGCTACGGCTTTGCGGTCAATCACCTTGATCATGCCGATTTCCAGAATCTGTGACTCATCCGGCTTCAGTCCTGTGGTCTCCAGATCCAGCATGATGTAGGAATCCAGAGGGGTGAACTGCTCTTTTCCTGTTCCCATGGCTTCATGGTACCTGAAGTGCCGGCAGAATCGGAAAAATCCGGTGATTTTCCGCAGAATCATGGGATGAAAACCGGCAGGCATGGTCTGAAAGCGTTTACTTTATGGGAAATGACAATTATAATGAAAGACAGTTTTGAGAAAGGAAGGATGTTTTTATGACAACCAGCATTTCCATGGAGGTCATACTCTGCATTGTCATTGCCATTGCGGCGCTGGCCCTGCTGTATGCCTTCAATCTGTACCAGGCTGTCCGCCGGGAGAATGCCGGAACCAAGCGCATGCGGGCGCTGAGTTCCTACATTCACGAAGGCGCCATGGCATTTCTGACCCGAGAATACCGGGTGGTGCTCATTTTTGGCCTGATCGTCATCATGCTTCTGGCAGGCCTTGGCTTCATTCCCAGCCTGCGGGGCATTGACGGTGTCGGACTCAACGGCGCGATCTGCTTCCTGTTCGGCACGCTCTTTTCCGGTCTCGCCGGTTTTGTGGGCATGCAGGCAGCTACGAATGCCAATGCGAAAGTGGCACAGGCAGCCAGAGAAGGCGGCATGCCCAGTGCCCTGCATGTGGCGTTCAACGGCGGATCCGTTCTGGGCATCTCCGTCGTGGGCTTTGGTCTGCTGGGACTGGCCAGTCTGTTTCTGATCTTCACCTTCGTGCTGGGGGACCCCAGACAGGCGGTTCCGGTTGTTGCCGGCTACTCCCTTGGCTGCTCCTTCATTGCGCTGTTTGCCCGTGTGGGCGGCGGCATCTACACCAAAGCCGCGGATGTGGGCGCCGATCTGGTGGGCAAGGTGGAAGCCGGAATCCCGGAAGATGACCCCCGCAACCCGGCCGTCATTGCGGACAACGTGGGCGACAACGTGGGCGACATCGCGGGCATGGGCAGTGACCTCTGCGAATCCTATGTCGGTGCCATCGTGTCCTCCATATCCCTGGGTCTGACCGTGACGATGTCCGGTGTGGACTACTCCATTCAGGCAGCTGTCTTCCCCTTTGCGGTAGCCGGCGTGGGCATCATCGCCGCGATCCTGGCACAGCTCTTTGTCCGGATGAAGCGCTGGGAAAAGCCCCAGAAGGCACTGAATATCGCCACCTATGTGGCCACGGGCATCGTGGTGGTCAGCGGTTTCGTGCTCTCCACGCTGTTCTTCGGCGACTTCAAGCCCTTCCTTTGCATCACAACGGGTCTGATTGTCGGCATCCTGCTGGGTCAGATCGCGGAATACTACACCTCCGACAGCTATCCGAAGGTGAAGGAAATCGCTTCGGAGTCCCAGACCGGCCATGCCACCAACATCATTGCGGGCTTTTCCACAGGCATGGAATCCACCCTGCTGACGGTTCTGGTGCTGGTGATCGGCATCGTGCTGTCCTACATGTTCTTCGGCATGTACGGCATCGGCCTTGGTGCGGTGGGCATGCTGTCCACCTGCGGCATCACCGTATCCGTGGATGCCTACGGTCCCATTGCGGACAACGCCGGCGGTATTGCGGAGATGGCGCATCTGGATCCCCATGTCCGGGAAATCACCGACCATCTGGACTCCGTGGGCAACACCACGGCTGCCATCGGCAAGGGATTCTGCATCGGTTCGGCAGCATTTACGGCCCTGGCCATGATTGTGGCCTTCGCCAACGCAGCCGGACTGGAGAACATCTCTCTGCTGCAGCCCGGTGTACTGGTGGCTGTCCTGTTCGGGGCCATGCTGCCGTACTTCTTCACGGCTCTGACGATCCGTTCCGTGGGCAAGGCGGCCAACCATATGATCAATGAGGTACGCCGGCAGTTCAAGGAAGATCCGGGTATCCTGGAAGGCACCACCAAACCCGACTACGCAGGCTGTGTGGACATTTCCACCCGGGCGGCACTGAAGGAAATGATCGTTCCCGGCTGCATTGCCATTGTTTCGCCCATTGCGGTGGGGATCCTTCTGGGCTGCCAGGGCCTGGGCGGCATGCTGATGGGCGCGCTGGTTTCCGCCATCATGCTGGCTGTGTTCATGGCCAATGCCGGCGGTGCCTGGGACAACGCGAAGAAATTCATCGAATCGGGACAGTTTGGTGGCAAGGGATCCGATGCCCACAAGGCAGCGGTAACCGGCGATACAGTCGGTGACCCCTTCAAGGATACAGCGGGTCCGGCCATGGATATCCTGATCAAGCTGATGTCTGTCATCTCCCTGATGCTGGCCCCTGTGCTGGTGCAGATGACACCCATCCTGAATTTCCTCTTCAACTGAGGACAATAAGAAAAGCGGCTCCCGCCGCTTTTTTCGTGCAGATTCCTTCAGATCCTGCAGGAAGGATCAGTCATTGTCCGGTTCCGGCTGGCTGAGCACTTGGCGGATCTGCTCTTCGCTGACAGGGCCCTGCCGCAGAATTTTCACCGGCTGAATCGTGCAGTCCACAATGGTGCTGGCAATTCCTCCTGCACAGGTGCCTTCCATGACTCCGTCAATGGCCGGCAGTGCCCGGGCGGCTTCCTCAGCGCTCAGGGCTGCGGTTTCACCGGACTGATTGGCACTGGTGACCAGCAGCGGCGCGGGCAGCTGCCGCATGATCTCCAGCAGTGCCGGGGCATCCGGAATGCGCACCGCAATGGTCTCCATGCCGTTGGTGTAGGCTGCATCCACCGCCGGCTGCCGTTTCATTACCAGGGTCAGTGCCCCGGGTAGAAACGCCCGGGCCAGCTTCCTGGCTTCTTCGGTGACAACAGCCAGGCTGGACAGCTTGTCCAGGGAGTCCGTCATGAAAGGAACCGGTTTGGTTTCCGGACGGTGCTTGGCATGCTTCAGGCGCTGCAGGCGGTCCAGGGAACCGTACATGGTGCCCAGGCCGAACACTGTATCGGTGGGGAAAGCCATAAGCGATCCCTGCGCCAGGGACACAGCCACTGCATCTGTCTCGTTCTCTTTGTATCTTTTCATGGTCTCATTGTATCATTGGACTATGTTTACCAATACGATTGCAGCCATCTCCACTGCGGTGCAGGACGGCGCCATTTCCATTATCCGGCTGTCCGGGCCGGATGCGCTGGCCATTGCGGACTCCGTCTTTTCCCGGGATGTGCTGACGCAGCCTGCCAACACCATCCGCTACGGGACGATTCTCAAAGACGGAGAACCCCTGGATGAAGTGCTTTTGTCCGTGTTCCGGGCCCCTAATTCCTATACCGGACTGGATATGGTGGAAATCAATGCCCATGGCGGAACGCTGATCACCCGGCGCATCCTGCAGCTGCTGCTGGAAAAAGGCGCGGTGCTGGCCAGGCCCGGGGAGTTTACCGAGCAGGCGTTTCTCTCCGGCCGGATCGATCTGGCCCAGGCGGAAGCGGTCAATGACATGATCACAGCCGGAAACGATGCCGCAGCCCGCATTGCGGTGCAGGGCATCCGGGGCAGCGTGCGCAGGCTGCTGGAACCGCTGATCGAAGATGTGCTGAACATCATTGCCCAGATTGAGGTGAACATCGATTATCCGGAGTATGAGGATGTGGAACAGCTGACCACCGGCACGCTGCTGCCGGAAATCCGCAGCTGGATTGCCCGGATCGAACAGATCCTGGACCGGGCCGCCTGCGGTCAGCAGGTCAAAAAAGGGCTGGATACCGCTATTCTGGGACGCCCCAACGCGGGGAAAAGCAGTCTGCTCAATGCTCTGCTGGAAGAAGACAAAGCCATTGTCACGGACATTCCCGGCACGACCCGGGATGTGGTGGAAGGCAGGCTGGTGCTGGATGGCATTCAGCTCAATCTGCTGGATACCGCCGGGATCCGGGAAACCGGGGATGAAGTCGAAAAGATCGGTGTCCGCCGCTCCCTGGAGGCAGCCCGCCAGGCAGATCTGGTGATTCTGGTCCGGGACCCGCTGATGCCGGAAACAGAAGAGGACCGCCAGCTCCTGGAACTGACAGATGACAGCCGCCGGATCATCGTCTGGAACAAGAAAGATCTGCAGGCCCATGAGGGACTGAGCATTTCTGCCAGAAACGGAGACATCGAGGATCTGCTCACGGAGATCCGGAACCGCTTTGCCCAGGGGATTTCCGCAAAAGACCCCCTTCTGTCCAGTGAAAGGCAGATAGGTTTACTGCAGCGCGCCCGGACTTCCATGATGAATGCGCAAACGGCGCTGGAACAGGGCGGCCTGCCGGATATGGCGGAAATCGACATTCAGGAAGCGCATGACTGTCTGAAGGAGATTCTGGGAGAAGTGCACCGGGAAGATCTGCTGGATGCGCTGTTTTCCAGATTCTGTCTGGGAAAATAACCGGTTGACAGGGAACAGCCGGCAAAAACAATCATGTAAGGAGAGATATTATGCATATTGAAGAGCTGACGGAGGTCATCAAGGAATTTGTTTCGCATATAGCGGAAATATCCGTCAATTTCATGGAACTGCTGTCCATTGGCATCATCGTCTTTACGACCTTTGTGGCTTTTTTCAAGCTGCTGCGGCATGAAAAGAGTGCCCGGGTCTATCTGCTGCATGGACAGTCCATTGGCCTGACATTCAAGCTGGGCAGCGAGATCCTGAGGACGATCACCGTCCGGAACATGGATGAAATCATGCAGATTGCCATGCTGATCCTGATCAAGGCCGCCATGACCTGGCTGATTCACTGGGAACTCACGGATACGGAAGAGGAACCCGGAGAAGGGCAGCAGCCGGCTGCATCCCGCTTTCAGGGCATGTTCAGCCGCCGTCCCAGGCCCAGTACCACGATCATCATTGAAGCCGGACAGAATGCGCATGTGCAGGCTGATCATCCGGAATATGTGGATCTCAGGGACAGAAACGACAACCCCGACTGATTGGTGCCGGACTCCGTTCTAATCGCGAGTCCGGTTTTTTTTGACCCGCTGCAGCCTGTATCCGCCGGGCGTCGTGCGGAATGATTTGTATCCTGAAGAAAAATACAGGATGATACCACTATGACAAATATTGAAATACTGCGTATGGCAGATCATCTGTCGATTCCTGCTCTGGCCAGACAGACAGGGATCGACCCCAACCGGCTGCTGCTTCTGGAAGAAGGGCGGGCGCAGCCGGATGAAACGGAAACCGCGGCCCTGTGCCGGGTATTCTGCCTGGAACCGGAAGAACTCACAGGCAGACTCAGATGCCTGGAGAACTGGGATTCACCCTGGCGGATCGGCAGCTGGCCGCTGCTTTCTGCCGGGCCGGACGCCCGGGGAATTGTCGCTGTGGGGATCAAATCCTGTGGTGTGATTTCCGCCGGCATCGTTTCCCGGGGTGTCATTTCCCTGGGGTGCTTTACCATGGGCGGTTTTTCCCTGGGCATGTTTTCCATGGGACTGCTCAGCATCGGCTGTTTCAGTCTGGGACTGGCCTCCCTGGGGCTGATCTGTGCCGGGCTGATCGCCGTGGGCAATCTGGCTGTGGGCATCTGGAGCTTCGGCCTGCTGGCTTTTGGTCTGGGCTGTTCCGTGGCTGCAGAGCCCCTGGGCCTGAATCCTGTCAGCCTGGAACTGCCGGCGGCCATCAAAGCGGCTTCCTTTCAGCAGATTTATGAACAGACACCGGGACTGTTCCGGCCTCTGATTGCCTGCCTGCTGCGACTGTTCTCATGATGATCCTCTATGTGATCTTCAATCTGGCTCTGGCACTGTTTCTGGCCTGGGACACCTGGCGGCTGATCCCGGTGTCTGCTCCCGGGAAGAAATACCTGCTTCTGACAATACTTGCGGCGGTCTTCCTGTTCTGTTCCATGACCACCACAGCCGGATACAGTCTGCTGGTGTATTACGCCGTGTTCCTGCTGACTGCCCAGGTGGCGATGCGGCTGACGAAAAAGACCTGGAAGCTTTCAGCGGCGGTTCCGGCTGTCTGTGTGATTCTGGCCGGGGCTGTGACTGTCTGGGGCCTGTACCGCTATGACGACCGGACGGCTGTGCATTACACGATTGAAACGGACAAGAAGGCTGCCGGCCGCATCGTCTTTCTGTCGGATCTGCATTATCCCACGGGCATGTCCCGGGAAGAACTGAACACCCTGACAGAAGCGCTGGCCGCAGAGAAGGCGGATGTGTACATTCTGGGCGGTGACATTGTGGATGAATACACCACGGCCGATCAGGCCAGGGACGTGTTTGCCAAACTTGGCACTCTGTCCCGGACAGCGCCCGTTGTGTATGTCCCCGGAAATCATGACGATCAGGAGGAGGGAATCCTGCCTCCAGCCTATTCCGGTCAGGAACTGACGGACATGATCGAAGAATCCGGCATCCGGATCCTGAAGGATGACACTGTCACCATCGGGGACTTCCTGCTGGCAGGACGGGATGATTACCGGCAGCACAAAAAAGACCGGGCTCAGGCAGCGGAGCTGGTGCAGGATACAAACCGGTTTGTGGTGATGATCGATCACCAGCCGGTCCAGTCAGAACAGGTCCGGGAAGCCGGTGCGGATTTGATGATGTCCGGACACACCCATGACGGCCAGCTGTGGCCCTTTGGCTATCTGATCCACCTGCATCCATCCATGGATCTGGTATCCGGCATCCGGCAGGCGGATGGCTTTACGCAGATCACCTCCGACGGCATCGGCGGCTGGGGCTTTCCGGTGCGGACTGCAGGGCAGAGCGAATATGTGGTGGTGGATGTAAAGCCGGAGGAAAAATCATGAAGCACAACAGGGAAGATGAAATGTCAGTTCAGATAGAAGAACGATTTGAACTGCTGTCTGACAGAAACAGCAGGGTTGCTTACAAAGCGCTGCAGGACTTGCAAAGGGTAAGTGAAGAAACCGGCAGCGTATATCCGTATATGGACCGGCTGATGGAGATGCTGGACAGCATGAATTCCTATGTTCGCACAAGAGGGCTGACGCTGATTGCCTGCAATGCCAAATGGGATCAGGATGGCAAAATCAATGAAAGCCTGGACAAAATTCTGGGCCATGTCACAGATGTGAAGCCCATTGCCGCAAGGCAGTGTATCCGGCTTTTGCCTGTGATTGCAGAGTACAAACCGGAACTCAGGAACCGCATTCTTTCCGCTCTTGAACAGGCGGATCTGTCTGTCTATGGAGAAAGTATGCAGTCCCTGGTATCCCGGGATATCCAGAAAGTGCTGAACGATATACGAAAGTTCTGACTGTGGATGGTCCGCAGAGTGAATGAGAACAAGAATGGAGAGATGATGCGGATACAGACAACAGGATTCGTCCGGAAAACCGCAAAATGTCCGGTCAAATTCAATCCGAAACCGGTGCTGAGCAACCTGCCTGGTCACTCTGTTTTCCCTGTCGTGGTATGGGTTGACTATGAAGTGGAAGGGAAGCGATATTTGGCCAAGAAATGGTTCTTCCCTGGTACCTCTGTACCGCAGCCAGGAAGCCGGATCACGGTAATTTATGAGCCAGAACATCCTGCGAAAGGAAAAATACGGCTGTGATGGCGGTTCCCGCTGCTTCAGATGAAGGTAATCAGCTTCTGTTTTTCCACACTCCGGACAATCAAAAAAACGTCCAGCGTTTTCACCGGACGGTCAGGAGCTATTTGCCAGAGAGAGAATGCGCCAGATCCAGAACAGCCGCGCCGTTGCATTTGGCGTAATCCTTCATGGAGATGACTTCCACGGGCACACCGTGCGCATCGGCGATTTTCCGGGATTTGGCTTTCAGGTAGGCAACCTGCGGCGCAATCAGGGCCACATCCGCACCCACGATGTTTTCTTCGATTTCCGTGACGGGGCAGGCACTGATTTCCACTTCTTCACCATTCAGAGCCGCCTGTTCCTTCATTTTCGCCATGAGCAGAGAGGTGGAGACACCGGCAGCGCAAAGCAACTGTATTTTAAGCATAATAAAATTTCCTCCTTAAGTCGAAAGCGGTTTCTTAAGTCAACGATAACACATCAAGCCCGCTTTGTTAATGGGGTGGGTACTTGAAAAGCATACAGTCAGAAGGTACGATACGATGGAATCAAAATGCGAACAGGAGAGATAAATCATGGCTGAAAAGATCAAGCTGACGCAGCAGGAACAGGTCCGGCGTCAGAAGATGCAGGATCTCATCGATATGGGCATAGATCCGTTTGGCGCGGCTTTCCACCGTACCCACAAAACAGGAGACATCGTTCCTGTCTATAAGGATAAAACGAAGGAAGAGCTGGAAGAGCTTCAGATTCCGGTCACTGTTGCCGGCCGGATCATGACCAAACGCCGCATGGGCAAAGCCGGCTTCATGCACATTCAGGATATTGATGGACAGATTCAGATCTATGTCCGCAAGGACGAAGTGGGAGATCTGCCCTACGAGCTGTACAAGAAAAACGACCTGGGGGACATTGTCGGCATTGCCGGTGTCCTCATGAAAACCGATCATGGCGATCTGGCCATCCGGGCAAAGGAATATACCCACCTGTCCAAGGCACTTCGGCCCCTGCCGGAAAAATTCCACGGTCTCCAGGATACCGAAGAGCGGTTCCGCCGGCGGTATGTGGATCTGATCATGAACGATGAAGCCCGCCGCATTGCGGTGACCCGTCCGAAAATCATCCGGGCGATCCAGTCCTATCTGGATGGCCAGGGACTGATGGAAGTGGAAACCCCGGTTCTGCAGCCCATTCTGGGCGGTGCGGCAGCCCGGCCGTTCATTACTCACCACAACACCCTGGACATGCCGTTCTATCTGCGCATTGCCACGGAACTGCCTCTGAAGCGTCTGATTGTCGGCGGACTGGAAGGGGTCTACGAAATCGGCCGTCTGTTCCGGAATGAAGGAATGGATGCCACCCACAACCCGGAATTCACCACGGTGGAAGCTTATGTGGCCTACTCTGATCTGCACGGCATGATGGACCTGATCGAAGGTCTCTTCAAGTCGGTGACCGACAAGGTCCTGGGTACGCATGTGGTGAACTACCAGGGTCTGGAACTGGATTTTGGAAAGCCCTTCAGACGGGTGACCATGTGCGAAGCGATTCAGGAGAAAACAGGCATCGACTTCAAGCAGGTGACGGATTTCGAAGAAGCGAAGAAACTGGCCGCCGAACATGGCATCGAGCTGGAGAAAAAGCACAACTCCATTGGCCACGTCATTTCGCTGTTCTTCGAGAAGTATGTGGAAGAGACAATCGAACAGCCCACATTTGTCTATGAGTACCCGGTGGAGATCTCCCCGCTGGCAAAGAAGAACCGGCAGGATCCCCGGTTTACGGACCGGTATGAACTGTTCATTGCGGGTCACGAATATGCCAATGCATTCTCGGAGCTGAATGATCCCATTGATCAGCGGCAGCGGTTTGAAAAGCAGCTGGAACTGCGTGATCTGGGGGATGACGAAGCCAACGAGATGGATGTGGATTACGTGGAAGCTCTGGAATACGGCATGCCGCCCTGCGGTGGTGTGGGTCTGGGCATCGACCGGCTGGTGATGCTGCTGACAGACCAGCGCACGATCCGGGAAGTGCTGCTGTTCCCGCACATGAAAAACCGGCAGGCCGGCAGGGACAGCAAAGACAAAGAGAAATAGAAAAAAGGAATATCTCCGGCGCAGGGGATATTCCTTTTTTCGGTGTCCGGCTTTGCGGCTTCCAGGGATTGAGACCCACAGAACCGGGAAAGACCGTTTTTCGCATTCATCCGGTTTCCGCCCTGCCACAAGGGGCGGCACACAGTCAGGCAGCCAGAAAACTGCCAGCTTCAGCTCCTTCATCATCCCGGACAGTCTCGTCAGCCGGGTTCATGCGGTAGTAAAACAGCACACGGATGTTCTGGTCATAGTCGCCGAAGTGCCGTCCGAAGAGATTCAGCCCCCCGGGGTGGACGGCACTGGCGGGGGCCAGGATCCGGAAGGGCAGAGTGTCCTGGGCTGTATCCTGCAGTGTATTCAGAACATCTTCTGCGGTAACTGCACCAATCTGCGTGCCGTCCAGAAAGGTGCCTTCCCGGTTCACGACGAGTGTCTTGAGCAGGCCGTATTCCGTTCCCAGGGTCCACCAGCCGGGGGTATGCCGGCCTTTCCGGTCTCCGAAATCCCCGGGGCAGGTCCAGTTTCCCAGAGGCAGGCCCGCCAGTTCAAAGGCGATGTCCGATTTCCAGTGGTTGTTGAATCCCGGATGCTCCGAGCAAAGCTCCATGCTGATTTCGATTTCCTCCACCCGGTGCAGATCCACGTCCAGCAGGGGGATCGGATACCGGACCCAGCCGCTGGTGAACCAGAGCAGGTTCACCGCATATCGGTTGGCGGCTGTAAAGTACCGGGGATCGTCGATGCTGCCGAAAATCCGGTCTTCTCCGGCCATGCCGCAGGGAGCGGTGATTTCACACTGGTCGTAGGCGGAGATTGGCAGTTCCACTTCCATGAAGGACCGGGCGGAGTCTCCATAGTTGTTGTTGAAGATCACCTGGGCTTCGTTCAGTGCCAGGGTACAGAGCTTTTTGAGTCCCCGTTTGCCGGGTCTGGTGCTGCTGCGCACGATGCCGGCTTCTTCCAGGGCCTGAATGTGTTTGGTGATCACGGCGCTGGAGATGCCCAGCAGTTCACCGAGTTCCTTGATGGAGGCGTCTTTCTGCCTGAGGATCCGCAGGATCTCCAGGCGGTTTTTGTTTGCCAGAGCCTGAAAGAACGGAAGCGCGTCTTCTTCGGCTTTCAGGTACAGGATTTCCTTCGTTTCATGGTTCACGGGCATCGCTTCCTTTCTGCGGCTGCCGGTGCAGGACACCGGTTCGGGCGGTATGACGGTTTCCATTATACATCGGTTTATACATCAGGATTCTGCCCGCTGTCCGGCGCAGCCACGGACGGCAGGGAACAGCCGGAGTCATCCGGGGTCATCTGGACAGGAGCTCCTTCTGCGGGCTGCGGGCAAAACGCCCCGGTTTGTCTCCCGGAGGATGTAAGCGTTGACATCGGCTGGTGGCCTTCGTTATCATTCTCAATGTACTAATAGATTAGTCAATCGGCTAATCAAATAGCGGTTCAATTACGACAACAGAAGACGCCGGCAGGGCGCATGACATGAAAGGATAGACAACCATGGAGATGAATATGACGAAGTTTCACGAACGGCTGCAGCATCCCAGACCGCAGATGATCCGGACAAACTGGACGGATCTCAACGGGCTGTGGGATTTCTGCTTTGACGACGACAATTCCGGTCTGACACAGAACGGATATCTCAGAGAGGATTTTTTCGACCGGCAGATCTGTGTCCCCTATGCATACCAGACCAGAAAATCTCTGATTGACTGCCAGGAACACCACCCCATTGTGTGGTACCGGCGTCCTCTTGCTGTCACGAGACAGAATGCCCGGCGCTATCTGCTGCACTTTGAAGCGGTGGATTACGCTTCGGATGTATTTGTGGACGGTCATCATCTGTTCCACCACGAAGGCGGGCATACGCCGTTTGTGGTGGATGTAACGGAATACGTCCACGAGAACGCCATGCTGTATGTCCGGGCACAGGATTTCTGCCGTGCGGACCAGCCCATTGGCAAGCAGTCCTGGAAACAGGAAAACTTCCTGTGCTGGTACACCAGAACCACCGGCATCTGGCAGCAGGTGTGGCTGGAGGAAACCGGCGAGCAGTATCTGCGGGAAGTGCGGATGATTCCCGATATTGACAATGCGTCTCTGGATCTGGATCTCTTTGTGGAAAACGCCAGCGACACGACACAGGTCAGCGGATATGTCAGCTTCCGGGGACAGCGGATCACATCCTTTGCCACGGCGCTGAAATCCGGACGGGCGAGAATTTCCGTGGATGTCTCCAGCGAAGATGCCAATTTCCGGCTGCATTTCTGGAGCCCGGCGGATCCGAATCTCTATGACATCGAGTTCGAGGTGCTGGAACGGGGCTGTTCCATGGACCTGGTCCGCAGCTATTTCGGCATGCGGGATGTATCGGTCCAGGGCAGCAAGGTGTTTCTGAACAACCAGGAACTGTATCAGCGGCTGGTGCTGGATCAGGGCTACTGGAGTGACGGGGGACTGACTGCCACACCGGCGCAGCTGCTGGCGGATGTGCAGAAGATCCGGGAGATGGGATTCAATGGCGCCAGAAAGCACCAGAAAATCGAAGACGCCCGATACATGTATCTCTGCGATGTGCTGGGGCTGGTGATGTGGGCGGAAATGCCGAGTTTCTTCGAGTATTCCCACATCAGCAATGAAAACGTCATGAAGGAATTCCACGCCTTTGTGGCCAAACACATCAATCATCCCTCGGTCATTGCCTATACACTCATGAACGAATCCTGGGGCGTGAACGAGATTTACAAGGACAGAAAACAGCAGGCGTTCGTGAATGGACTGTACTGGATGACCAGATCCCTGGACTCCTCCCGGCTGGTGATCGGCAACGACGGCTGGGAGCAGACCATGACCGACATCGTGGCGGTTCATGACTACAACTCCGATCCGGAAACGCTGGCGGCTTCCTATGCCAATCTCGCACAGGCAGCCGGCGGCAGTCCCTCCCGGACCTCCCTGCGCCACTGCTTCGCCCGGGACTACGGCTACAGTGGACAGCCCTTCATGATCTCGGAGTTCGGCGGCGTTGCCTACGACACCGGCACCCGGACCATTGATTCCAGCTGGGGATACGGCAACCGGCTGGAGGGCCAGGAAGCGGTGCTGGAAAAAATGGCGGCACTGTGTCAGGCGGTTCACTCCATCCGGGACCTCTGCGGGTTCTGCTACACGCAGCTCTCGGATGTGGAACAGGAAGTAAACGGACTGCTGGATCACAACCATGAATACAAATTCGATCCCGCTGCTATCCGGGAGATGATCACCGGCGGCAAACAGACCGGATTCCTGTTCCTGTAGGACTCCCCGGCCCGGGAAACCCTCCGGGACACAACCCTGCCTGTTTACGGAAAGATGCAGGCAGATACAGACACAGAAAGGACACGACATGAAAACGAAACACACCGCCCCCGGCGCTGTCACCCGCCGGGAATACCTCGGCTACTTCTCCTACGGCTTCGGCCAGTGCTTCTCCTACGGCCTTCTTGGCAGCTTCATTCTGTTTTTCTACACCGACATCCTGGGCATCTCCGCTCTGGCGGCCTCCACGATTTTCCTTATCGCCCGGGTCTGGGACGCCGTGAACGACCCCATGGTCGCAGGATTCATGGACACCAGACGGACGAAATCCGGCAAGTTCAAAGGATATCTGAAATTCGCGCCGCTTTTTGTGGTGATCTCCACGATCCTCTGCTTCTTTTCCCCGGATCTGGCCATCCAGTGGAAAGTGCTCTATGCCGCCATCACCTACATCCTCTGGGGAACCGTCTACACCGTTTCGGACATCCCCTTCTGGTCCATCTCCGCAGTCATCACCAATGACCCCCAGACCCGCACCAACCTGGTGACCGCCGCCAACCTGGGCGTCTTTGCCGGGATCGGCATGGTGGGATCCCTGGTTCCCCTGCTCGTGGGCCTCTTCGGCCAGGGCTCTCTGGCCACCGGCTACTTCGTGGCAGTAATCATCATCATGCTCGCCGGCTACGGCTTCATGATGTTCGGACATTCCACGATCCGGGAACGGGTGGAACCCTCCGCCGGAGAAAAAGTCACCATGAAGGACGTCTTCAAAAACCTGATGGTGAACCGGCATCTGTTCAAAATGCTGGCGATTTTCTTCCTGAACCTGTTCATGAACATCGTCAACGGCATCATTCTGTATTTCTTCATCTACAACATGGGCAATGAAAACCTCATGAGCATCTACGGCCTCATGGGCACCTTCGCCGCCCTGGGCTTCTTCCTGATTCCCAATCTCACGAAGAAATTCCGGAAAAAGGACCTGCTGGCTGCCATCATTGTGCTGGATATCATCGTGCGCATTGTCTTCTACTTCACCGGCTACCAGAACGTGACCATGCTGCTGGTCATGCTCATGCTCACTCAGCTCTTCCACGCCTCCCTGGGACCGGTCATGTCCAGCATGATCGCCGAAACCATCGAGTATTCCGAAGTGAAAACCGGACGCCGCTGCGAAGCCATCACCTTCTCCGGCCAGACCTTCATGGGCAAGCTCTCCGCCGCCGTGGCAGGCTCCCTCACCGGGCTGATCCTGATCGCCATCGGCTATGTCCCGGAAGCCGCGGTACAGTCCGAACAGACACTGAACGGCCTGTTCATGGTCGTCTCCCTGCTGCCTGTCGCCGGCGGTCTGATCCGTCTGGCAATCCTGCGGTACTACACCTATACCGAAGAAGCCTATAAAAACGATCTGGCAGTCCTGGCCGCCCGCCGCAACCCTGCCTGAGTCCTGTTCACACCCTCCGGATCATCCGAACCGGAGGGTTCTTTCTGTTTCTGTCGATGAGCCATCCTGTCAGATGGCCTGACAGGGCATCAGCCGGAGGCGATGCATGGCACAATGGCACTGCCGGGAAAGTGCCATTTTCCGGGAATATCTGACACTTAAGGGGATGCCAAATATCAACCGGCGTTCGTTGCCGGAAGCGCTTTCGGCCGATAGAATCAAATCAGAAAGAAAGAACGAGGAGAGAATCATGAAACAGAAACTCCAGACTTTCGGCAGGTTCCTTTCAGGAATGGTCATGCCGAACATCTCCATATTCATTGCATGGGGAATCATCACCGCTTTGTTCATTCCCACGGGATGGTGTCCCAATGAAACGCTGAATGCCATTGTATCTCCCATGCAGCGGTTTCTGCTGCCGATCCTCATTGCCTATTCCGGCGGCAAGATGGTCTACGAAGATCGGGGCGCAATCATCGGCGCCTGTGCCGCGGCGGGTGTGACAGCCGGGACGGAAACCCCGATGTTCATCGGCGCCATGATTGCCGGCCCGCTGGGGGGCTGGTGCATGAAACAGGTGGATGCCTTCGTGCAGCCCCGGACGCCCCAGGGATTTGAAATGCTGTTCACCAACTTCTCCGCGGGGATCCTGGGCGCGCTACTGGCAGTGCTGGGATGCCTGGCCATCGGCCCTGTATGCCTCATGCTCAACACCGTGCTGGAAACCGGTGTCTCCTTCCTGGTGAACCACGGTCTGCTCTGGCTGACCAGCGTCATCGTGGAGCCGGCCAAGGTCCTCTTCCTGAACAACGCCATCAACCACGGGGTGTTCACGCCCATGGGCATGAGCCAGGTGGCGGAAACCGGAAAATCCATTTTCTTCCTGATCGAAGCCAATCCCGGTCCGGGATTCGGTCTGCTGCTGGCCTACTGTCTCTTTGGCAAGGGCAATGCGAAGGAAACTGCCCCCGGTGCGCTGATCATTGAATTCCTGGGCGGGATTCACGAAATCTATTTCCCCTATGTGCTCATGAACCCGGTAACCATTGTGGGCCTGATCCTGGGCGGTATGGCAGGCGTGATCACCAACACCATCTTCGGATCCGGACTGGTGTCCGCAGCCAGCCCCGGCTCCTTCCTGGCGATCCTGGGCATGACAGCCCGGGACAGCTATCTGGGTGTCATCCTGTCCATTCTGATCGCCGCAGCGGTGTCCTTCGGGGTCAACGCCGTGCTGCTGAAGGCCTTCGGCAAGGAAAAGGATGTGGAAGCGGCAAAGAAGGAAGTCGCCGATTCCAAAGTCTCCTCCAAAGGCGGCATTCCGCAGCCGGCACCCGCCGGGTTTGCCCTGCCGAAACTCGCCTTCGCCTGTGATGCAGGCATGGGATCTTCCGCCATGGGAGCGGCCACGCTTTCGAAAAAGCTGAAAGCCGCCGGTGCCGATGCAGCCGTTCCACACTATGCCATCAATGATCTGCCTGCAGATATGGAAGCTGTGGTGACGCAGGCTTCTCTGGTGGAACGGGTGAAGAAACAGTGCCCGAAGGCGAACATCTACCCGGTCAACAATTTCATGGGCGGTGCCGAATACGACGAAATCGTGCAGGATCTGCTGAAACAGCCGGAAGCCCCTGCACCGGTGGTGACCAGCGGCATTGCCCGCCCGTCGAAAATCGTCTTTGCCTGCGATGCGGGGATGGGATCTTCCGCCATGGGCGCGGCAGCGCTGTCGAAAAAGCTGAGAGCCGCCGGTCTGGACATCCCGGTGGAGCATTCCGCCATCAATGACCTGTCCCGGGAAACCGCCTTCGTAGTGACCCATGAATCCCTGGCGGAAAGAGCCCGGATCCAGTGTCCGGATGCCCGCATCTGTCCCATCACCAGTTTCATGGGCGGTGTGGAATACGACCGGATCGTGACGGAGCTGATGAACTGACATGAATATTTCTCCACGACTCGGGCGGATATTCCTGATCCTGCTGGAGCAGGAGGAAGGAAAGACGGTTTCTGCGGATGAAATGGCCAGACGCATCCGGATCAGCCGCCGGACCCTGTTCCGGGAACTGGAATGCGCCCGGCAGGCTCTGGCCCCTTACGGTGCAACGCTGCAGACAAGACCCGGGCTGGCCCTGACGGGAAACCGGGAGAGTCTGGCAGCGGCTCTGGGGGCACGGCCCATGCAGGTGCTCAACCGGGATGAGCGGCAGGATCTGCTGCTGTACGAACTTCTGCGGCGGGATGGCGGGGAAAAACTGGTGGTCTACGCCAGCCGGTTTCAGGTATCGGAGGCCACGATCTCCCACGACCTGGAAGATCTGCGGCAGCGGCTTGCGGGCCTTGGGCTGACCATTGGCCGCAACGGCGAGATCACAGGCAGTGAAGAAGCCCGGCGCAAAGCCATGTCCGGTCTGATGCATGAAAATGTGGAATACAAAACCGTGGATTATCTGGATCCGGACACAGCCCTGGATCAGCTGTTCAAAGGCAGTGCCATTCTCTCGCTTCTGGATCAGGACATCCTGAAACGGCTGCTGTCTCTGCTGTCCAGCCACCGGCAGGAACTGAATCTCATCCGTTTTGAACAGAATTCCTACATCGGGCTGGTGATTCATCTGGTCATTGCCCTGGAGCGGATCCAGGCCGGCGATCCCTGCCGGCAACAGCTGGTGGGACTGCCGGAAATGGAAGACAGCCGCCGGGAAGCCGGAGCGCTGGTGCGGCTGCTGGAAAAAGAATTCCATGTGACGTTTCCGGATACGGAGACCGATGCAGTGGCACTGCATCTGCGGGGATCGAAGCTGAACCGGGCAGATGGGCTGGCAGATGCGGGACAGGAAGAAATTCTGGACCTGGCCCGGTGCTTCATCGAAGGTTTTCCGCCACAGGAAGCCGCACGGCTTGGCATGGATGCCCAGTTCATTCAGGGACTGGTTTCCCATCTGGAGCCCACGGTGATCCGGATGCGCAGCGGCCTGCCGATCTACAATCCGCTGCTGGATCATCTGAAAACCCAGTACCAGGACCTGTTTGAACAGACAAGACAGGCAGCCGCGGCCATGGAAGCCATGCTGCAGGCCAGACTGCCGGAGGAAGAAATCGGATTTCTCACCATGCACGTGGGTGCCTGCTTCGAACGGACCAGCCGGCAGAACCGGCGCACGATCCGGGCAGCGGTGGTCTGTGCCAGCGGCATCGGCGTGTCATCGCTGCTGAGTGCCAGACTGGAGCGGGCGTTCGCAGGACAGATCACACTGGAAGCACTGTCTGCCGCCCAGGCCCGGGAACGGGAGGACATAGAACTGTTCATCACCACATTCCAGGTGGTGGGACTGCCGGGAAGCGTGCTGAAGGTGTCGCCGCTTCTGCCCGGCGCGGATCTGAAGCGGATTCAGGAACAGGTGAGTGCGCTGCAGCTGCTGCCGGCTCCGGCCGCGGCGAGAACCGAGGATCTGGACATGGAGCTGGAGCGGCTGCAGGATATCCTGGAAGCAGCCCGGATGATGCAGGAGGGGATCCGGTTTGTGCCGGTTTCCTCCCGCTACGAACCGGCAGCTCTCATCCACCAGGCGGCGCAGATTCTGGAAGGAGATGCGGCGCTGCTGGAGCAGGACCTGTGGAAGCGGGAACAGCTGGGTGCTGTCCTGGCGCCGGCAGAAGGATTTGCCCTGTTCCATGCCCGAAGCCAGGGAACGGAAAAAATTCAGGCAGCCCTGCTGTACCCGGAACAGGGAACCTTCGACAATGGTCTGCGGGGAGTCCTGGTGACGGTGCTGCCGGAAAGCGGCAGCCGGCAGATGCAGCATCTGCTTTCCCGGATCAACCGCAGCATGGCTCAGGACGAGACATTCCGGGAAGCGCTGCTTTCCGGAAATCAGGGTGCGGCTGATCAGGCGCTGGATGCCCTGCTTGTGCGCTTTGTCCGGCACTGCGGGCAGTAGCCCCGGCCAGAAACCGGCAGACGGATACAGACGGTACATCGGATACAAATTTTACAGACAACAGAAAGCAAGGGGGGCAGGCCCCGGAAAGGAACATCATGGCATTTTTCAGAAAGAAGAAAAAAGAAGACACGGGCAATCAGATCCTGGACGTGAACAACATCCGCACAGGATGCAGGGCAGCGACCAGCGACGAGGCGATCGTCTCGGTGGGACAGATGCTGCTGGATGCGGGATTCATTGAAGAAGGATACATCCAGGGCATGCTCAACCGGGATCACGGCCTGACAACCTACATCGGCAATGATATTGCCATTCCTCACGGGGAATATGACGTCAAGGACTGCGTGAAGCGCACCGGGCTGGCCATTCAGATCTATCCCGATGGCATTCCCTGGGCCGGGGGAACCGTGCGGGTGGTGATTGGCATTGCAGCCACCACCGATGAACACATCACGATTCTGCAGAACATCGCCGAGCGTCTGGGGGACATGGCTGTGGTGGAAGAAGTGGTCAGCGGCACGCCCGCTTCGATCCACAGAATCATGACGGAGAAAACCGCATGATCACCACCGTGACATTCAACCCGGCTGTGGACAAGACCGCACAGGTGCAGCGGCTGGAGCCCGGGCGCCTGAACCGGCTGCAGAACGTGCGGCAGGATGCAGGCGGCAAAGGCATCAACGTATCGAAAACTCTGAACGCCATCGGCGTCGGGTCCCGGGCCACGGGGTTTCTGGCGGGCAGCGCCGGCACCTTCATCCGGAAGCGGCTGGAAGAACTGGGAATCACCCACGACTTTGTGGAGATCGAAGGAAACACCCGCACGAATCTGAAGGTGCTGGATGCGGACATGACCCTGACGGAACTCAATGAAGCGGGTCCGGCCTGCTCCCAGGAGGATATTCTCCGGCTGCAGAACAGACTGGAAGGTGCCAGCGGGGTGCTGGTGCTCTCCGGCAATGTGGGTCCCGGGGTGCGGTCGGATATCTACCGGCAGCTGACAGTTCAGGCTCACAGCCAGGGACTGCAGGTGATTCTGGACGCGGATGGGCCTCTGTTTGCGGAAGGAATTCAGGCGGGACCGGATGTGATCAAGCCCAACCGCTTCGAACTGAGTCAGTATTTCCAGGTGCCGGAAGAAACGCTGGACACCGCTTCGATGACTGACCTGTCCAGAAAACTGATGGAGACCGGCACGCAACTGGTGGTGGTCTCCATGGGGGAAGAGGGAAGTCTGTTTGTGACCCGGGATCAGGCCATGGTGCTGCCCGCGCTGAAGATTCCCTTCCAGTCCGCTGTGGGAGCTGGCGATGCCATGGTGGCAGGACTTGCCTGCAGCCTGGAGCAGGGACTGAGCCTGGAAGAGACCGCCACACTGGCTGTTGCGCTGTCCGCGGGCGCCTGCATGACCGAAGGCACACAGCCGGCGGATGCGGATACTGTGGAAGCACTGAAAGCCTGTGTCACCTGGACATGGCTGTGAAGGAACAGAGAGGGAGAAAACAATATGAAAACAAGAGCAATCCGCCTGTATGGCGTGGATGATATCCGTCTGGAGGAATTCGATCTGCCAGAGATCGGGGATGACGAGATCCTGGTGAAAGTCGTATCCGATTCCATCTGCATGTCCACCTGGAAAACCGTCAAGCAGGGAGCAAAACACAAACGGGTCCCCGATGACGTGGCTGACAACCCGGTCATCATTGGTCATGAATTCGCCGGTGATATTGTGAAAGTGGGCAGAAAATGGCAGGACAAGTTCCAGCCGGGACAGAAATTCGCCCAGCAGCCGGCGATTCCCGGTCAGATGGAATCCCCGGGCTATTCCTACCAGTGGTGCGGCGGAGACACGGAATACTGCATTTTTCCCAATGACATCATTGAAGCCGGCTGTCTGTGGACATACGACGGGGATGCCTACTTCGCCAGCTCCGTGGCGGAACCGGTTTCCTGCTGCATCGGCGGCTATCACACCAACTACCACACGAAACCTGGCGGGTACGAACATGTGATGGGAACAAAAGAGGGCGGAGACATTCTGATCCTGGGCGGCTGCGGTCCCATGGGACTGGGTGCCATTTCCTACGGACTGACCTTTGAAAACAAGCCGAAGCGCATCGTGGTCACGGAGATCAGCGATGACCGGATCGCCCGGGCCCGGGAAGTCATCAGCGAAAAGGAAGCTGCAAAACATGGGGTTGAGCTGGTGTATGTAAATACAGCAGCCCTGGAAGACGCCGAAGGATATCTGATGGATCTGACAGGCGGCAAGGGATACGATGATGTCTTTGTGTACATTCCCAATGCGGCGGTCTGCGAAATGGGCAACCGGCTGCTGGGATATGACGGCTGCATGAACCTGTTTGCCGGCCCCACGGATCCGAATTTCTCCGCGAAGGTGAATCTGTATGACAGTCACTATTCCCGGAGCAAGATCATCGGTTCCACCGGCGGCACCATTGATGACATGAAGGAAGCCATTGAGAAAAATGCCGATGGACGGATCGAATCTGCGGTCATGATCACCCATGTGGGCGGTCTGGACTCGGCGGTGGAGGTCACAAAGAACCTGCCGGATGTGCCAGGAGGCAAGAAACTGGTGTATACCCACATCAACATGCCCATGACCGCCATTGAGGATCTGGCAAAGCTGGGGGAAGAGGATCCGTTCTTTCTGGAACTGGACAAAGTCTGCCGGGAAAACCGGGGACTGTGGTCGGCCCGGGCGGAGCAGATGCTGCTGGCGCATTTCGGACAGCAGGCCTGAGGGGCGCAGCGGAACTCAGCCTGTGATCTTCCCGCAATGACCCTGCATAACACACCGGAGGGAAGCACAGGGCTGAAAAAAGACGGCGGATGACTGCCGTCCTTTTTCATGTCCCGTCCGGGCAGGAGACAAAAAGAATGCTTTCATCACCCGCTGTGACCGCTGCCGGAAGACAGGGCCGGACAAACATTTTATAATGTCCTCATGAACAAAGATGAAGAAAGAATGGAGACCGGGAGAACCCGGTGGACGGCTCTGGCTGCGCTGATCCTGGTGATCGCCATTGTGGTGGTGTATGTATTCAGCTGGTAATGCAAACCCGGGTCTGGCTGCCCGGTGCCTGACCTGGGCGGTGGGGATTCTCCTGGCGCAGAGTGTTCTGCTTCTGGTGGCGCCCAACATGCTCATCTCGGCGCTGATGCTGGCAGTGACCATGATCCTGATGATCCTGGCAGCCTGGCATGACAGACAGTATCTGCTGTGGCTGCCGCTGACGGCGCTGATCAGCGAGATCGATCTGTTTTATCTGACCTCCAGCGGCGCGCTGCTGATTTTCTACTACATTCTGCTGATTGTGAACATGG
Organism: uncultured Faecalibaculum sp.; assembly: GCF_910588395.1. Taxonomy (GTDB): domain Bacteria; phylum Bacillota_I; class Bacilli_A; order Erysipelotrichales; family Erysipelotrichaceae; genus Faecalibaculum. The sequence continues at coordinate 29,087 of NZ_CAJUPA010000010.1, forward strand.
TGTTTCTGTTTGCCGGGAAACGGACCATGAATACGCTGCAGCTGTACAACGCGGCTTTTGCAGGCAAGCTGTGCCTGCTGCCCCTGCAGGGCATTCATGTTTTTCTGACTGTCACCACAGGGACGCCGGTGTTTCTGGGCATCGCCTACACGATGCTTCTGATCACCAGTGCCTATGATGTGGCGGGGATGTACCGGAGCATTGAATCCTCGGATCTTTCTCCGAAAACGTTCCTGATCCGCACGGTCCTGCTGCTGGTGCCGGTCTGCGATCTTGTGACCAGCTTTCTGCTGGCGCGTAACCGGAAACGGGAGGAGGACAAATAGGGAGTGAAAACAGAAGCCTTTACTGTGTGTTCCAGGCAGGATGGCCTGCCGCTGGAAGTGCTGCTGACTCTGCCGGAGCCGGAAGAGAAACTCCGGGGACTGGTGCAGATATCCCACGGGATGTGCGAGCACAAGGAGCGCTATCTGCCGTTTATGGACTACCTGGCCCGTCATGGCTATGGTGCGGTGATCCACGATCACCGGGGACATGGTCAGAATGCGAAGGAAGCGGATTCGCTGGGATTTTTCGGAGACGAAACCGGTGATGCCATTGCCGCAGATCTGTATCAGGTCACCGAAGGGATCCGGCAGCGGTTCCCGGATACGCCCATCTGGCTGTTCGGCCATTCCATGGGGTCTCTGGTGGCCCGCAAGTACCTGAAAACCCATGATGATCAGATCCGGGGACTGGTGCTGTCCGGCGCCCCCTGGAACAATCCCGGCGCTCATGCAGGTCTGGCACTGGCCCGGGGGATGGCGAAAGTCAAAGGCGGCAGATACCGGTCCCGGTTCATTCATGATCTGGCGGACGGCGCCTTCGGACGGGCGTTTCCGGACAATGGCTGGCTTTCGGCGAATGAGGAAAATGTGAAAGCCTTCAATGCGCACCCGCTGGATGGATTCTCTTTCACGCTGAACGGCTACATGAACCTGTTCCGGCTGGTGCTGGATGTGTACGATGACAAAGGTTGGCAGATGAAGAATCCGTCTCTGCCTGTGTTCTTCGTTGCCGGTGAAGAGGACCCGGTGATCGGGTCCCGCCGGAAATGGATCGCCGAACAGGATTTCATGCGGAATCTTGGCTATCAGAATACAAGCGGAACGCTGTATCCGGGTATGCGCCATGAGATTCTGCTGGAGCGGGAGAGCGAACGGGTCATGGATGACATTCTGGCATTTCTGGAAATGCCCCGGTGAAGTATAATCAGTTAAGCAGGACAGTCCCGGGCCGGGACTGATCCATAAATCAGGAGGAATTACTATGAAGCAGCTGATCAATGACGCGATTGCGTATATAGGCGCAGATGATCCCAGTCTGGATCTGTTTGAGTCTCAGTACAAGGTGCCCAATGGGGTGGCTTACAACTCGTATGTGGTCAAGGGAAATGACAAAACCGTGATCATGGACACCATTGACAGCCGGAAAACCGGCGAGTGGCTGGCGAAAATGGAAGAAGCCCTGGATGGCAGAACCCCGGATTATCTGGTGGTGTCCCATCTGGAACCGGACCACGCGGCCAACATCGGTCTGCTGGCTGAAAAGTATCCGGATATGAAGATTATCGGCAATGCCACCACCTTCCGGATGCTGCCCAACTATTTCACCATTGACAACCTGGCGGACCGCAAGGTGGAAGTGAAAGAGGGCGACGAAATCGATCTGGGCGGCAGACATCTGAAATTTGTGTTTGCGCCCATGGTTCACTGGCCGGAGGTCATGATGACCTATGTGCCCGAGGACAAAGTGCTGTTTTCTGCAGATGGTTTCGGCAAGTTCGGCACACTGGACTGCATGGAGGAGTGGGAGCCGGAAGCTGCCCGCTACTATTTCAACATCGTGGGCAAGTATGGTCCCCAGGTGCAGGCCATTCTGAAAAAGGCAGCCGGTCTGGAAATCGAAACGATCTGCCCGCTGCATGGACCGGTTCTGAAGGAGGATCTGGGCAAGTATATCGGCTTGTATGACAAGTGGAGCCGGTATGAGCCGGATCAGAACGCGATTCTGATTGCCTGCGCGTGTGCCTATGGCGGAACGTTCCAGGCGTGCGAATATCTGAAGGATGTTCTGGAGAACATGGGCCAGAACGTGATTCTGCGGGATCTGACCCGGCAGGATGTGCATCAGGTCATGGCGGAAGCCTTCCGCTGCCCGAAAACGGTTCTGGCCAGCTCCACCTACAACATGGGCATGTTCCCTCCGATGGAAACGCTGCTCAACACGCTGGAGCACAAGGCCTGGCAGAAGCGCACAGTGGGCATTGTGGAAAACGGTTCCTGGAGTCCGGCGGCTGCCAAAGCCATCAAAGCGGAACTGGCTGGCATGAAGGATATCACCGTTCTGGAGCCTGTTGTCACGATCAAAGGCCGCATGAAGGAAGAAGACAAGGCAAAACTTGCCGCTCTGGCTGAGCAGCTGGTGAAGGCATGAGCCGTCGGGCCTGGCTGACCGGGGTGCTGGCGGCCAACGGGCTGAATGAAGCGGATGTACAGAAAGCGCTGGATATGCCGGAGGGAGAACTGAACCGCCTGGTTCAGGATGAGGAAGCAGACAAAGCTGCCTGGAATCAGGTGCTGTCATTTCTGAATGACCTGCCTTCGCTGTCTTATCCGGCGGTAGATATCCTGGAGGATCTGGATGACTGCATCCGGAATTCCGGTGTACAGGCTGGCTGCACTGTCTATTACGGTGTCAACGCATCGGATCTGATTTTCACGGGTTTCCGGGATGAGGCCACAGACCGGTATTACGGTTCAAACAGTTCCTCCCCGGCACTGAAGTCCCTGCATCTGACGCTGCAGGAAGCCCGGGATCTGTTTTTCAAGCAGAACTGCACGCTGCAGTCCTGAAGCAGCCAGCAGAATGACAGCGGAAGCTGATCATTCTGCCCGCTGCAACGCCTGTCACAACCGGAATCATGCCCGGGCATCGTGTGTGGAAAACGCAATTTGCTGCATTCCGGACTCTTCCTGAACCGATATATGCAAAAAACCGGCAGAAAAACAGGATATTTCACATACAAGATTAGGAAACAAGCAAAATGCCTGTTATAATGGCTTCGGGCAATTACGATAGAGGGGCAATGCTGCACCCGGACTCTTCATGTTCGTTATTCTGTAACGGAACAGGAGGTTCTTATCGGAAAGGTACCAATGAAAACGGACTGGAAACTCTATCATCCATATGAGTGACTGGTCCGTTTTCTTTTTGTGCCTTATGGCATGTTTCTTATGGAGTTCTGAACTTTGCTGAGGCTCCTGCTCTCATCCTGTTCACCTGGATGAGAGCAGGAGCTCTTTTTGTATTCCCGGATGTTCCCCCGCCAGCCGGACAGACAGGAAACAGGGGAAACCACCCGCCTGGCAGTTTCCCCTGTTTATGATAATTCAGCTGTATACCGTATTCCTTCAAAGCTGCAGCACGATTCCCGCTGCTGCGCACAGGGAAATCAGAACGATGGGATGCAGTTTCCTGAAACACAGGACGAAGGCACCCGCTGCCGCAAAGACAGCCAGACGCAGCCAGTCAAACCCTGCATCGGTCCCCAGGGCTGCCTGCAGCACCGATATGCCCGTGGCAGCGATCAGTCCGGTAACAGCCGGACGCAGACCGGAAAACACATCATTCACCCAGTGACTGGACCGGAATTTCTGCAGAAACTTCGCAATGATGCAGATGATGATCACAGAAGGCATCACCAGACCAATCGTGGTCGTGACAGCCCCCAGAATATGACCGCCGGAGGCCTGATACCCCACATAGGTAGCCATGTTCACCCCGATGGGACCCGGGGTGGATTCGCTGACCGCGATCATGTTCATCAGATCCGATGTGGAGAACCAGTGATACTTCTCCATCATTTCCTGAAGGAAAGGAATTGTCGCCAGTCCGCCGCCCACAGCAAACAGACCGGTTTTGAAGAATTCGAAAAACAGCGTCAGAAGCAGGTTCCAGTTCATTTTCCTGCTCTCTTTCGCTGATATCCCACACCGGTAGCCGCCGCCAGTGCAACAATGGCAATGGTCGGTGCCGGGGTGAACCCTGCCAGCAGAAACGCTGCGGCCGCCATCACCCAGCCAAAACCATCCTTGATTCCGGTTTTGCCCATTTTGTACACAGCCTGCACGATCAGCACCGCCACGGCGATGCGGATGCCGCCCAGTGCATGCTGTACCAGGGGATAGGAAGCGAAGCTTGTGAGCAGGGAAGCGATGATCAGAATGATCACCAGACTCGGAAAAATCACTCCCAGCGTGGCGGCGATGCAGCCCGGGATACCCTTCCGGTAATACCCCACAAAGCTGGCGGTATTCACCGCAATGACACCCGGGGTGCACTGTCCCACGGCGAAATAATCCAGAATGTCTTCATCCGTGGCCCAGTGCTTTTTATTGACTACCTCAGCCTGGATCATGGGCAGCATGGCATAGCCGCCGCCGAAGGTGAATGCGCCGATTTTTGCGAAAGTCGCAAACAGATCCCAGAAAATCATGAAACTCTCAGACAGCCAGCCCGCCGAAATACGCCAGAAGGCTGGTCAGGACCAGCAGCACTGCCCCATAGGGAAGCACTTTTTTGAGAAGCTCCGAGTCCTTCCCCGTACCGCCGACAGCGGACAGGGCAATGGCGATGCTCTGGGGAGACAGCATTTTGCCGACGCCAACCCCCAGCATGTTGAGCGCCACCACCCAGAAAGGATCCATCTGCAGCGCAGTTGCGGCGTCCATCTGCACCTGGCCGAAGAGCAGGCCGGAGCTGGTGCCGGAACCGGTGACAAAGCAGCCCAGGCAGCCCAGCCAGGGGGCGAAAACCGTATAGAAGGAACCGGTGACTGCAATGCAGAAAGCGGCGATATCACCGATCATGCCGGAGTAGGACATGATCTTGGCGGTGGCCAGCACACTGCACATGGTGATGATCGTCGGGGTCATCTGCTTCAGCGTGGCGATAAAGACCGACTTGAAATCCTCCAGGGTGGCACCCTGAATCAGACCGCCGGCAATGGCGGACAGGAAGATCCAGACGCCCGGGGTATTGATCCAGACAAAACTGATGGTGTTGGGATTGGGTCCGCTGTAAACCTGCATGGCGGAGGAGAACTGCGCCAGCCAGCTGTTCACCGGTGCCACCAGCTTGGAGGTACCCAGCAGCAGAATGAAAATCATGATGAAGGGGCTCCAGGCTTTCAGTGCCCTGTCCAGTGTCAGACCTTTGTCACCGGCGGTTTCCATTTCGTATTCCGGCGGTGTTTTCTTTTTCATGGACAGCAAGACTGTCACCGCCATGGAGCACACAGCACCTACCACCACAGCCAGATCTGCGCCCACAAACCAGGACACGATCATCTGCGGGATCACGAAGAATACTCCGGACATCAGCGTGATGAATCCGATGCCCTTCAGGGACTTCAGCCCTTTGCCGCCGGCGAGCATCATCATGATGAAGGGAACCAGCAGCATGAACGGCGCACACTGAATGCTCTCCACAAAGGACAGGTGGGTGTTTTCCAGGCCCACTAGATTGGCCAGTGTGGTGGTCGGAATGCCGATGGAGCCCCAGGGAGTGGGGAATCCGTTGGCCAGCAGGCAGACAAGACAGGAAAAAATGGGGTCAAATCCCATTGCCGCGAGCATGCCGGCGGGAATGGCAATCGCGGTGCCAAATCCCGCCATGCCTTCCATGAAACCGCCAAAGCACCAGGCGATGATCAGTACCAGCAGCCGGCGGTCGCTGGTGACGGAAGCCAGCATGCTCTTGATGGTTTCCATGGCTCCGGTCTTCACACATAAATTATAGGTAAACACCGCAGCGATGATGACCACCACAATGGGCCACAGGGCCATCAGAATGCCTTCAAGAGCCGCGGTTCCGGTATTCAGAGCCGGCAGTTTCCAAACCAGCATGGCTTCCAGAGCCGCCAGCAGGGCCGAGCCCACTGCCGCTTTCCAGGTGGGCCATTTCAGAACAAGCAGGGCGAGGATGAGCCAGAGGATGGGGCACAGCCCCAGCACAAACAGCAGTCCAGTATTCATGTTTTCACTCTCCTGTAACAGCAGGCGGATGCCTGCATCTAAAGACTATCAGATTTCCGGAGACCCGGCGCATTGCTATACCGGGGCTTTGGATTTTTTTTTGAAAGGATTTGTATGGGGGGGTCTGTTGCGGTATCATTGTGGTACGAAGTAGCGCATTGTGTCAGGAAGTGGGGGTGATGACACATGTTCATGGGGGAATTCGCGCACAACATCGATCGTAAGGGGCGATTGATCATGCCCGCGAAGTTCCGTGAAGACCTTGGCGAAACCGTCGTGGTCAACCGTGGACTGGATGGCTGCTTGTATGTCTATACGATGGCCCAGTGGCAGGTCGTATACGAGAAACTGAAAACTTTGCCCTCAACGAACAAGGACGCCCGCATGTATCAGCGGATGATGCTGTCCAAAGCCGCCGAATGCGACCTGGACGGACAGGGAAGAATTCTCATTCCCGCCGGTCTTGTCCAGCTTGCCGGTCTGGAAAAGGAGTGCGTCATCATTGGCGTCGCCAATCATATCGAGATCTGGGCAAAAGACCGCTGGGAGAAAGTGGAAGATGTGGAAGAGGCTTCCTTCGAGGAAGCGGCCGAGCGTCTTTCTGGCCTGATGGAAATGTGATATGGAACATAAAAGCGTTTTACTGGATGAAACAATCGAATTGCTGGATGTGAAGCCGGACGGGATTTACGTGGACTGCACGCTGGGACGAGGGGGTCACAGCAGCGAGATCCTGCGGCGGCTGGAAACAGGGCATCTTTATGCCTTTGACATGGATCAGAAAGCAATTGACGAGAGTACACCGCGTCTTGAAGCAATCAGCGACAAATTTACCTGCGTTCATGCACCGTTCTGCGAACTTGATGCCGTGCTGGATTCGTTCGGCGTAGGCAAAGTGGACGGCATTCTGATGGATCTGGGCGTGTCCAGTCCGCAGTTTGATGACGGTACCCGGGGGTTTTCCTACCGGGAGGACGCACGGCTTGATATGCGTATGGACCAGGAGCAGGCGTTTTCCGCCTGGGATGTGGTCAATACCTATACAAAAGAGGACCTGACAAGAATCCTGAAACTCTACGGCGAGGAGCCCTTTGCGGGGAAAATCGCCGCGGCCATCGTCCGGGCGCGCCAGGAGCACCCGGTGAACACCACGTTTGAGCTGACGGATGTGATTCGTTCGGCGCTGCCGCAGGCTGTCCTGCGCAAAAAGGGACATCCCGCCAAACGTGTGTTTCAGGCAATCCGGATTGAAGTCAACCGGGAACTCGCACAGCTGGAAAGCGTCCTGGAGCAGGGACTTGACCGTCTGGCTCCCGGCGGGCGCATGGCTGTCATCACGTTCCACTCGCTCGAAGACCGTCTGGTGAAAAACGCCTTCAAAGAAGCGGCGGTTCCGCCAAGGACCGACCGCAGACTGCCGCAGACAGGGGAAGAAAAACGGCAATATCGACTGCTGACGCGCAAACCGGTCACTGCAGCTTTGCAGGAGCTGGAGGAAAACAACCGGGCGCACAGTGCAAAATTAAGGGGTATAGAAAGAAATGGCGAGGAATCGGAGTAAGGGCAGAAAAAAAAGACGCCTGAATGCAAAAGGTGTCTGCGTAAGTATGTTTGCGGCATCTGTATTGTTTTATGGAAGCGCAAAAGTCGGATTGAATGCGTATAATATCACGCTCCAGCAGAAGGAGCAGAATCTGGCCAGTGAAATTGCGCAGAAGAAAAATGCAGTGGAAGATCTGCAGGCAGAAGTGCACAGCATGCAGGACAAGGGACGTGTGCTGAGCATGCTCGGAGAACAGGTGCAGGACAACTCCGGGAACATTTACGTGATCGGCGACTCCGGTCAGTAACGGGACGGCAGAGGCTTTTTCAGACTGCCGGGCTGCCAGTGAGAGTACAATTGAAACCCAGTGAGAGTACAATTGAAACATTGAAAAGGAGCATGTGATGGATGTCAGACGGACCAACAAAAAACTCTTTCGCATGATCCTGGCGATGGGGACTGCCGGAACATTAGTGTCTGCTAATGTTCTTTTCACTATGGGAACACACCGGCATATCTGGAGTCAGGAAGATGTCCTGTCGGGCAAACTGGCTTCCTCTATCGTGGATACCACGGTGGAGGCAAAACGGGGACAGATTCTGGACCGGAGCGCCAATGTGATTGCTCAGGAAGTGAAGGCGTATACCGTTGTGGCGTATCTGGATGATTCTGTCACGGATGATCAGGGCGACCCCAACTATGTCCAGGATGCGAAAAAAACAGCAAAGGCTCTGGCTGCCATTCTGGACGGAGCCGATGAAAAGCGGATGGCTTCCATTCTGGAAAAAGCCATGAAAGCCGGACAGATCCAGACTGAACTGGGTGCCGGCACGAAGCGGCTGACCAAAGAAGTCATGGAGAGAATCGAACAGGCGGATATTCCCGGGATCGGGTTTGTGGAAACCAGCAACCGGAACTACCCAACCAGTCCCTATTCCTCGAATCTGGTGGGATTCGCGGCGTTTGACGAAGACGGCCAGGAGATCCAGGGGAAGATGGGGCTGGAACTCACCATGAATGACTATCTTTCCGGGACCAATGGACGGGTCAAGTACCAGCAGACGGTGGATGGCACCGTGCTGCCGGGCACCACGCAGGTATATGAAGAAGCAGTGGAGGGCAACAACGTGTACCTGACCATTGATTCGAACCTGCAGTCCATTGTGGAGACACAGTTGCAGCGGACGATGGAGGACAACAGCGCCCAGTCTGCCTGGGCACTGGTCATGGAACCGGAAACCGGGAAAATTCTTGCCTGGGGTTCTTATCCCACCTACAATCAGAACACCCATCAGGAGATTCCCTCCTTCCTGGACAACATTGCGGACAAGAACATGGAAGTGGGCTCGGTCATGAAGCCCTTCACCTACGCCGTGGCGATCGACACCGGGGTGTACAACGGCGACACCACCTACCGGGCCGGTACATTCACTTATGCACAGGATCCCTCCACCGGCAAAATCACCCGGGTGCCAAACGGCACGCAGACAGACTTCAAGCCAATCAGCGATGCTCTGGGCAATGACTTCGGGGAGATCACCTTTGATCAGGGCCTGTGGGTGTCTTCCAACGTCGGAATCTGCGAACTGCTGGCCAATTACATCAACTACAACCAGTATGTGGAGTATCTGGACAAGTTCGGTTTCTTCAAAGCCACGGAGATTCCCTTTGTCACAGAGGCGACCGGTGTGAAGAACGTGGACAGCGCCGCCGACTATCTTTCCACAGGATTCGGACAGGCGTCTTCCATCAGTCTGCTGCAGCTCTGTCAGGCCTACACGGCGATTTTCAATGATGGAAAAATGATGCGGCCCTATGTGGTGGAATCCATTCAGGATCCTGAAACCGGAACGATGCTGCAGGAGTTCAAGCCGGAATGCGTTGGTGAGCCCATATCCGCTGAAACAGCCCACCATGTCACGGAGATCATGAAAGGGGTCACCCAGGAGGGAAACTCCGGTGCCAGACTGCGGATCGACGGAGTGGACATGGCAGTGAAAACCGGTACCGGCGAGCTGTACAACGAACAGACCGGTGAATATGACAAGACCAACTACACCTCCAGCGTCATGGCGGCGATTCCGGCGGATGACCCGAAGATCATGGTGTACTGGGGCATGGTCAGCAGCAACATCACCGGCTACTCTGCGGAGCCGTTTCAGGAAATCGTCAAGGTGGCACTCATTGCCAACGGCGTATCCGGAGCCAGCAATGCGGGGGCTGCCCAGGATGGCCAGGAAGAAGAAACCTGGGATACCTACGAGATGCCAAATCTTGTGAATCATTCCCTGGACTGGATGAACCAGGAACTGAATGGCAAGAAGCTGAATGTGACGGTCCTGGGAGATGGCAGCAGCGTGGTCAATCAGTATCCCTCCGCCGGATCGAAAATCAATTCCAATTCCCGGGTGCTGGTCATGACCGACAGCGCGGGAATCACCATGCCGGATATGACAGGCTGGACCCGGAAAGATGTCACGGCGTTCTGGGCTCTGACAGGCATCGGTGTGCAGACATCGGGGTACGGCAAGGTGCAGGCTCAGAATGTGGCACCGGGCACTCCGGTGGACGGCAGCAGCGACATTCAGGTCACCATGGAGTAGGAAAGCACGCTTCGGGCATGATACCGCTTGCAGAACCCGTCATTGAAAACATCCGGCGGGCACAAACCGGAAGTGTTTCAAACAGACAGGCTTATGTTGTACTATAAACAGCGTATGCCTGCTTTTTTTTGGGATTTGCAGGGCAACGATTGTATAATGAAGAACAGGTATGAAGGAGGGGCCGAATGTCGAAAAAACGTGTATATGCAGCGCTTGAGCTGGCGGATGGCGAGGTAAGACTGGCGGTCATGGAAGTCTATGAAGGCCGGGCGAATGTCCTGCGCATCGAGCGGGCGCCGGCACCCGGGCTTTCCGGAACGACGATCACGGATGAAGCCAGTGTGGTGGCATCCATTCGTCAGGCGCTGACAGCTGCACAGGCGGCTCTGGGCTACCGCATCGAACGGGTTGTTCTGCTGGTGCCCAGTGTGAATGTCAAGGATTCGTCTCAGAAGATCCGGGTGGGTATCGAAGACGGCACCAGAACGGTGCGACTGTTCCATATTCAGCAGGGTCTGACCCGGGCACAGCAGCTCAGGCGGGACGACGACACGATTTTTGTCAATGCAAACCGCATTCAGTATGAAGTGAATGGCGAAACATCCCCCAGGCTTCCGCTGTCTGAGCAGTGCGAAGAATTTGTGATGGATGTGGATCTGCTGTATGCGGACAAGGATACGGTATATGCCTATGCCCGGGCTGTGGAGCAGGCCAATCTGGAGATCCTGGATCTGGTGCTGGATTCCTATGCCGCGGCGCAGGAGACAGCGGCGCTGGCGCAGAGTACGGAGCGCCCGGTGATCCAGGTTCAGCTGGAAGCAAACCACACCCTGCTGACGTATTTCCAGGACGGACGCCTGCGTTCCAGCTTTGATCTGGACAAAGGCTATATGTGGTTCATGGAGCCGCTGCGGAAGAAATACCGCCTGGGACGGGAAGTGACGTTCCGGCTGCTGCAGAACTGCTTCTCTTCGGATATGCAGGACAGCAGCGTCATCATTTACATTGAACAGAAAGAAGACCAGCGGGTGGAAATCACCGCCGGCGAACTGGCCAAAACCGTGGTGCCCCGTATTCGGGAGTGGATTGCGGGAATCAACGAAGCCTGCGCACCGATTGTCAACCGGGGCAAGGTGAAATACATTGTGACGGGCAAGGGGAGCAACATTCCGGTCCTCCGGGAACTGGAATCCGCCTTCAACGCCCCGGCCCGGGTATATGTGGAAACCAGTGTGGGTGCCAGAGACGGCGCATTCGTGGCTCTGCTGGGCAGTGTCTACGCGCTGCTGGACATCAACCGGATCCGTCACGATGACCGGATTTCAGTCAACAACAACGAGCTGGAAGCCAGCATTGACCAGATCAATGCCCGCAGTCATCATGGAGACGGAGGATTCACGCGGCGGATGAAGAGCGTGGTCCTGACAGACGAAGGATAAAGCAGACCGGCACAGCGGTCTGATGCAGACAGAAAGCAGAATGGTCAAGGAGGAAACAGGAATGCCAGAATTCAATCAAGTAGCGGATATCAAAGTCTTTGGTGTCGGCGGCGGCGGAAGCAACGCGGTCAACCGCATGGTTTCCGACGGTGTCCGGGGCGTGGACTTCTTCATTGCGAATACCGATGTACAGGTGATGAAGAACTCTCCCTCCGACAACAAAATCGTGCTGGGCGAAAAGACCACCAAGGGTCTGGGCGCCGGCGGCAACCCCGAGATCGGGCGCAAGGCGGCCGAGGAAAGCGAAGGAGAAATCCGGGAAGCAATCCAGGGCGCAGACATGGTGTTCATCACAGCCGGCATGGGCGGCGGAACCGGTACCGGTGCAGCTCCGCTGGTTGCCAAGATCGCCAAGGAAGAAGGCGCGCTGACAGTGGGCGTTGTGACACGTCCCTTCACATTTGAAGGCCGCCGCCGTTCCAACAGTGCAGCAGAAGGCATTGATGAACTGAAGAAGTATGTGGACTCCCTGATTGTGGTGTCCAACGACAACCTGCTGGAAGTTCTGGGCCGCAAGCCCATTGAAGAGGCGTTCCAGGCAGCGGACAACGTGCTGCGTCAGGGTGTTCAGACCATTTCCGATCTGATTGCTGTGCCTGCGCTGGTGAACCTGGACTTTGCGGATGTGCGCAGTGTCATGCAGAACCAGGGCCGTGCCCTGATCGGAATCGGTATGGCCGAAGGCGAGGACAAGGCCATTGTGGCGGCTGAAAAAGCCATTCAGTCCCCGCTGCTGGAGTCCAGCATTCAGGGTGCCAAGTCTGCCATTATCAATATCACCGGCGGTGACAAGGTGTCCTTCTACGATGCGCAGAACGCTGTGGCTGTGATTCAGGATGCTGCAGGCGGAGATGTGGACTGCATCTTCGGTATCGCCATCAACGAGCAGCTGGGCGACTCCATCATTGTGACGGTAATCGCCACAGGCTTCGACGACACGCCGGAAAAGCAGGGTGGCAAGAAGCGCCGCAGCCAGCACTCCAGTGCCGGTGAAGCGCAGCTCTTCACCAAGCCGACGATCCAGACACCGGGCAACCCGGGTGTGGTGACCAGTGTGGAAGACGGTGCATCTGCCGGACAGGACGACCAGATCCCCAACTTCTTCTTCAACAGATAACCGATAATGAAAGCCGGTTCCCGGATGACGGGAGCCGGCTTTTTCGGGTGTGCCCGGCAGCCATGGCAGATACACTGGCCCGGTCCATGACGCAAAGGCTGTCATCTGCCATCCTGGCGTCAGTTTCAGCCCGGCTACAGCTGCCGTCAGCCGGCAAATGCAGACACCAGTCAATTCCGAAAAAACTGCAACAATCCGGTTTTCCCGGGAATGCAAACAACGTACAATGTCAGTAATCAATAAGGGGAGAGATATGATGAAAGACCAATGGAGCCGGCTTCTGCTCTGGCAGAAAGCCGCCATTCTTTGCGCTGCCCTGGGCCTTCTGGTTTGGGGCAGTTACTGTCTGTACTGCATGAGCCAGCCGCAGCAAAGCGAAGGCAGGCAGTGGATCGAAACCGAAGCCGCCAAAGATCCTGCCCAGATCACCGGCAGTCTGGCCAACCGCCGTCTGGCGGAGTTGCGCCAGGCTTATGACGAAGGCAAAGTATCCTATTCCGCTCTGCTGCCGGATTATGCCATGCTGGGAGATTCCCGGGCAGCAGCATTGTCCGAATATCAGATTCTGACACCGGACCGGGATCTGGCAGTGATTGGCACCAGTGTGCTGGATATTCCCAACCGCCTGGAAGAGATCCGGGGACTGCAGCCCGCCAATCTGATTTTCACCTATGGCATCAATGACGTGGAAAACAGCATTGGAGAGACCCCGGAAGGGTTTGCAGGGCTGTATGAAGAAAACATCCGGCAGGCCAGCCAGGAAGCCCCGGCAGCCAGCATCTTTGTCACCAGCATTCTGGATGTATCCCCCCAGGTGGTGGAAGGCAATCCGAACTTCGGGAATCTGGCGGCTTACAACGAACAGATCAAAGCCATGTGTGAACGCAATGGCTGGCATTTCATTGATGGAAGCAGTCTGAACGAAGCCATCCAGGACCAGCTGGAATCCGACGGGATCCACTTTACCCGGGATTTCTGTCTGGAATGGGTGGAGCTGATCACAAATGCCGTCACGGAGGTGAACGCATGAAACCAAAACTGAATGCTTCCTCCTGGCTCAGGGATTCCCGCACCTGGATCGCCTGCATGGGTGCTGACCTTCTGCGCCTTTCTGTGCCTCTTTGCGCCTTCCGTGTTCCGGGAACGGCCCAGCGATGCATCCTTCGACCATGTTTTCGATGCTGTGACCGATACGATGGACATGACCGACTATCCGCAGGCGGATCAGTCCGTGATCCGCAGCAAACTGGGACTGGATGCTGCACAGTTTCCGGGCATCTACTACGGCAGGACCCGCAACGCCATGAAAGCAGAGGAAATGCTGCTGATCCAGTATGATCCTGCCCGGAAACAGGAAGTGCTGGATGTGGTGAATCAGCGGATTCAGAGGCAGATCCAGGTCTACGAAGGCTATGCCCCGGAGCAGAAAGCCCGCATGGAGCAGGCTGTGATCAGTGTACATCCCAACTATCTTCTGTACATCACCGGCGATCAGGCCCGGCAAGCCGAAAAACGGTTTCTGGAGGCGTTATGAGTTTCACCAATCTGCTGTTTCTCACCGCATTTCTGCCTCTGAGCCTGCTGCTGTACCATTTGATGAAATCCAACAAAGCCCGCAACCTGCTGCTGGTGGCGCTGTCCTGGCTGTTCTATGCCTGGGGCGGTTTGCAGAGTCTGGTTCTGCTGATCATTGTGACACTCTGGATCTGGGTCACAGGACAGGCGCTGGATACCGAACAGGATCCCCAGCGGAAAACCTGGATCTTCCGGGCGGGAACCGGCTTCCTGCTGCTGGTGCTGATCCTGTACAAATATCTGGACTTCTGGCTGCAGGCAGTGGGTCTGGAACCGCTGAATTTGCCGTTCCCTCTGGGAATTTCCTTCTATACCTTCTGTGCCATCTCCTATCTGGCGGACATCCGGATGCAGCGGTGTCTGGCTCAGAAGAGTTTCTGGAACCTGGCGCTGTATCTGTCCTTTTTCCCGAAAATCGCGCAGGGACCCATCACGGCCTATCACCAGATCGAAGCCCAGCTTGTCCGGCGCAGCGTCACCTTTCAGGATCAGGGAGCCGGCGGACTGCAGTTTGTCCGGGGTCTGGCCAAAAAAGTCATTCTGGCTGACGGACTGGCAGCTGTGGTACAGGGACTGCAGACCAGCAGCACCTTTGCCGGTGTCTGGCTGCTCTCCCTGGCGTATTCCTTCCAGCTCTATTTCGATTTCTCGGGATACTCCGACATGGCCATCGGAATGAGCCGCTGGTTCGGCTTCAGCCTGCCAGCCAACTTCGACCATCCCTACCGGGCCACCTCCATCCGGGATTTCTGGCGGCGCTGGCACATCTCCCTGTCCTCCTGGTTCCGGGACTATGTCTACATTCCCCTGGGCGGCAGCAGAGAAGGGAAAAACGCCCTGATCCGGAACCTGTTCATTGTCTGGCTTCTCACCGGGATCTGGCACGGCCCGCAGTTCACCTTCCTGCTCTGGGGTCTGTACTACGCGCTTCTGATCATGGCGGAACGCTTCTGGATGGGAGATTTTCTGAAGAAACTGCCCTACTGGGGAAAAGTCTTTGTGGTCTTCCTGCTGGTCAACACCGGCTGGGTGTTCTTTGCCGCGCCCGATGCCGCCACGGCCTTCGTCCGGCTGGGGCGCATGATCGGACTGGGCATATCCGGATTTGCCGACAATCAGGTCTGGTTCTGGCTGCGCACCAACGCCCTGCTGCTGGCTGCAGCCATTCTGTTCTCCGGCGGTCTGTATGAACGTCTGCAGAACCGGTTTCTTGCCCGCTGGAAACAGCCTGGTGTGCTGATCCTCGCCGGATTCTGGATCCTGATTCTGATCATCTGCCTGGCAGCCATTGTCGGCGGCACGTCGCAGACCTTCCTGTATTTTGCGTTCTAGGAAAGGAGCACCATGACAAAACCGAAAAACAGACGGCAGGACCGGCTGGGCAACATTCTGCTTCTTGCCTTCATGATCCTGGGACTTGCCTCCATGGCCCTGAGCCTTGTGCTCCCAGACAGAGACCGAAGCGACACGGAGAACCGGCACCTGGCCCAGCTGCAGGACATCCGCGCAACCGGGCTCTGGACAGGACAGACCGGAAAACAGCTCTCGGACTGGTACGCCGATCAGTTCGCCGGGCGGGAAACCTGGCTGCACCTGGATTACATCTTCCGGCGCATGGAAGGCGTCTCCCTGATGGATGATGTGTATATCGGAAACAGGATGCTCCTGCAGCAGGCAGCCGCCTATGACCCCGCAGCCAGTGACGCCCGGCTGGACGCCATCCGCCAGTTCCAGACAAAAACGGGACTGCCGGTGAATGTCCAGATCGTTCCCACATCCATATCCGTCAACGCAGACCGCCTGCCAATGAATGCCACAGCCGGAGACGAAAACACCGCCCTGGCAGACATTCAGGCCAAAAGTCAGGACCTGGGTTTCATTGACAGCCGGGCCACGCTGGAAAGTCACAAAGACGAGGAGCTGTATTACAAAACGGATCATCACTGGACTTCCCGGGGTGCCTGGTATGCCTACACGGATCTGGCAGCTGCGAAAGGATGGACAGCGGACGCATCCGCTTTCCGTCAGCTGGAAGCAGCCGGAGATTTTCAGGGCACGCTCTCATCCCGCACCGGAGATCCTTTCCTGTCAGATACGGTCCATCTGTGGGTTCCGGAAAACGGTCCTCAGTATGTGATGACCAAAGACGGTGTCAAGACAAGAACGATGTATGATGCAGCCGCACTGGATCAGAAAGACAAGTATCAGGTCTTCACCGGTGCCAACACCGGGCTGCTGACACTGGAGATGGATACCGACAGCAGCACCAGACTGCTTGTGTTCAAGGACTCCTATTTCAATTCCTATCTGCAGTTTCTGATTCCCCAGTGCCGGACCATCACAGTGGTGGACCCCCGGTATTATGACGGCGACATCAACCAGCTGCTGGAAACCGGCATCTTCACCGATGTGCTGTTTCTATACAATTACAGCACCTGGATGCAGGACCAGAGCCTGACCGGGGCTCTGGAGGCGGTCACGTCCAATCAGGCGGAATGAGACCGGAAAGCGGCTTCAAGCCTGAATCCTGCGGGAATGAAACAGAAAATACTGAACGCAGGGTCAGTTTTTGCCACGGAATTTCCCTCAGTCGTTGATTTTGACAGCGCATTTTTACTACACTTGAAACAAGGAATAAAAAACCTTGTTTTTTTATGTCCGCAGTATGTACAAATTGTGATAACAGGAGGGGACCATGGCAGAACCAGCAAAGAAACGAAAACGGAGAAAAAGCACACGGCGCAAACCGGGGCTTTTCAGCATTCTGGCCGCTCTGGCCATGTTCGCGGGCCTGGGTCTGTTCCTGCTATCGCTCATTCAGCTGGACCTGCTGCCTTCGCACATTCTGCTGACAGGCGCCGTCATACTGGCGGTGATCCTGCTGCTGTATGTGATTCTCTGGTTTCACTTTGCCAGAAAACGCGCAGCCCGCTTCATCTGCTTTCTTCTGGCCGTGCTGATGGGCACCGGCCTGATTGTCGGTTCGGACTATCTGAAAAAAACCAATGAGGTATTCGGAAACGTCACCAATCTGACAGACAAGATTGCCAATACCGTTTCCCTGGTGAGCCTGAAGAAGGATGACATCACCAAGGTCTCCCAGCTGGGAGGGAAAACCGTGGGTACGGTCCCGGAAGCAGATCCGGAGGGCATCTCGAAGGGACTTCAGGAACTGAAAGCAGAAGCGGATGTAACCGTCCAGGATTATCCCGATGTACTCTCCTGCGTGCAGGCGCTGTATGACGGACAAGTGCAGGCGGTGCTGATTCCGGACAACACCCGGCAGATCATCCATGAAACCGAAGGGTTCTTCGAGTTTCAGACAGACTCGAATATTCTGAAACAGACTGTCTGGTACACCGACCGGACAAAATCCGCCGCCAATGATCCGGACAGCGTGCAGGACATTACCAGTGATCCCTTCACCGTCCTGATCAGCGGAAATGATTCCTATGGCAGCCTCAATGAGAACTCCCGGTCGGATGTGAACATGCTTCTGACCATTGATCCCCGGACCCAGGTGGTGCTGATCACCAGCATTCCCCGGGATTCCTATATGACCATGTCCTGCAAAAAGGACGAAACAGCCTGTCAGCCCTTCGACGACAAGCTGACCCACACCGGTCTGTATGGCGTGGGAACCACGGAAAGCACCATTGAGGATTATCTGGGCATTGAAATCAACTACACAGTCCGGGTAAACTTCTCCAGCCTTGTGAATCTGGTGGATGCCATGGGCGGTATTGATGTGGAAATCCCCGAGGGACTGGAAGTGGATACGTTCTACGCCAACGGCACTGAAGGTGTCAAAGCCGGCTGGAACCACCTGGAGGGGGAACGGGCACTGGCATTTGCCAGAGAACGCCACGCCTATACAGACGGGGACAACCAGCGGATCAAGAACCAGCAGCAGGTGATGCGGGCACTGATTGACAAGATTATCAGCCCGGAACTGCTGTTCCGCTACCCCGCGCTCATGGATGCCGTGAGCGTGGCCTTTGAGACCAATATGCCTGCAGACCAGATCAAGAGCTTCCTCCGGTATGAGCTGCTGCGGCGTCCCAACTGGCAGATCATCAGCTATGCCATGGCTGGAGATCCGGATACGCAGCTGTGCGGCACCATTGGCTCCTATGCCTCAGTGACTGTACCCAAGGAGGAAATGGTGGAAGCGGCCCGGACGCTGATACTCATGACAGAGAACGGAGACAGCGCCGACAAAGTTCGCAGCTATGCCGAAGCGCATTCTGTGGAATCTGCCGGTTCCAAATCCGTGGATCAGCAGAAAGCGGAACGTGCGGCGGATATGGGTGAGACCTATGTCCCGGAGACAGATGAATCCGAAGATGCAGGCTACGCTCCGGTGTATGAGGAACCGATGGATGATGGAACGGATTCTTACGAAGATGACAGTCTGGAAGCCGGCAGCAATGATTATTCTGATTTTGAGGATGATGCCGGTACCTTTGAATACACCTATGAATAGTACAAAAGGACAGTGAGCATTCACTCTCTGTCCTTTTCACGTATATCGGATGGGGGCACTGAAAGCGGTTCGCTGCCACAGGGCCATTCCATGGGCCATAGACAAATGTTAGAATGACGGTTAGTGAAGGAGAAAGTTGATGGATCCGAGAAATGCGATAGAAGTCAGAGACATGTCCAAGTACTTCAAGATCAATCGTGATAAAGCGAATACCCTTAAAGAGAAAATCCTCTTCTTTCATCAGAAGGGAAATGATGAAGTTTTTAATGTATTAAAAAATATAAGTTTCAACATACAGAAGGGTGAAACAGTTGCATTGATTGGAACCAACGGAAGCGGCAAGTCCACACTCCTGAAACTGATGACGAAAATAATATATCCAAACAGAGGAACAGTGGAAACTCAGGGAAAACTGACCAGTTTGCTGGAACTTGGAGCCGGTTTCCATCCTGATTTTACCGGACGGGAGAATATCTATTTCAACGCATCTATTTTTGGCTTGACACGCAATGAAATAGATAAGAGGCTGGACGATATTATTGCTTTTTCTGAACTGGGAGATGCGATTGATGATCCGATTCGAACCTATTCTTCCGGTATGTATATGAGGCTGGCTTTTTCTGTGGCAATCAACGTAGATGCGGAAATCCTCCTGATTGACGAGATATTAGCAGTGGGAGATCAGCACTTTCAGGATAAATGCTTCGATAAGTTGGAAGAGCTTCGCGACAGCGATAAAACAATCGTGATTGTTACTCACAGTCTGGATGTAGTGAAGAAACTCTGCGATAGAGCTATATGGATTTACAAAGGGGAATTCAAACTGGATGGAGATCCGACTTTTGTTATTGAGGAGTATTTGCAGCAAGTTGAAAAAGATCACCATGAAGAGCGGAGAAGAGCGATAGCTGAAGGAAGAGAAAAGCTGAAAAGTATTATCTATGTAGATCATCCCAGGGACTTTTCACATCTTAGCCGAGAGAATGATATTATCCATTTCTCCGGGTGGGAGCTTTCCAATGGAATGAGTACGGATTTCTGTGTTGAAATTGATGGAAAACCGGTACAGAGAATTGAGCGTTATCCAAGACCGGATGTATACGACGTATATGCAGAATCATTCCTGGGGTTTATTAATCGGAATACGCTTGGCTGGTCGATGCCGGTCAATCTTTCAGAATTGGAGCCAGGTCAGCACACATTAATTGTCTATGATCTGATCAATGACAAAAAGCTTGGACAAAAAGAAGTTGTGTTTACTGTAGATTGAGGTTGACCATGCAGATATTCAAGAATTTATATGCTTACCGCGAACTGCTGAAAACGAATATCAAAAAGGATATCCGGGGTCGTTATAAGGGTTCATTTTTGGGCGTTCTCTGGTCTTTCATCAATCCACTGTTGCAGGTAGTGGTTTACTGGATTGTATTCCCCTATTTAATGGGACGTGGAGCTGATGGCGAAAATTATCTGATTTACCTGATTACAGGTTTGATTCCCTGGACATTCTTTTTAACGACAGTGAGCAGCGGAACGACTGTCATAAAATCAAATGCTGGAATCATTAAAAAAGTGTATTTCCCCAGAGAAATCCTCCCTATATCTACAGTCGCGAGTGGACTGGTAAACTTTTTTATTTCCTGCATCATTATCGTTTTGTTTCTTCTGGGATCTGGTGTAGGCGTATCCATCACAATTATCCAGGTTCCTGTGATTGCTCTGGTAGAAGCTGCACTTGCTTTGGGAATTGTGTTTATCTTGAGTGCCCTTGATGCCTACGTACAGGATGTAGAGAATATCGTTCAATTCATTTTGAATATGATGCTTTACGGATCGCCGATCATCTACCATCTGAATCAGTTCAGCAGTGCGGGACTGCTCTATAAACTTATCTCTCTGAATCCAATGACAATTCTTATCAATTCGTTTCGGGATGCATTTATGTATCACCAGTGGATCAACTGGGGCCCATTGGGAATAGTGGCTTTGGTCAGTCTGATACTCATCGTTGCGGGTTACGCAATCTTCCGAAAGCTTGAGAAAGGTTTTGCGGAAAAACTGTAGGAGGCTTCATGAAACAAAAAGATTTATTTTTCTCAATTGACAGCTTGAGACTGACCAAAACTGATTGTGATTATTGCCTCCGTATCGGCGGCTGGGCATTCCGTAACTACTCGAATACAATTGGCTATCGGCTGAAGGTCAATGGGAACGAGACTGATATTACCTGGAAACCGGTTCAGCGATCTGATGCATTTCAAAAGCACAAAAAATTTTTAAAAGACAGGAATGATTCCCTGGGTTTTTCCGTGATTGCCCACTGGAAAGAGGAACCTCATTCGATATCTTTCGATTTAGTGACAGGAACAGGGAATTATCTTCTGATTAAGCTGAGTCAGGGACAAATCAACAAGATTCTTCAGAACCAGACCATAGAATACTATTTGGACTCTTTTACTGTGAATGAGGATAAGACCTCAGCTGTTGCTGTCGGCTGGGCTTTGGATTTTACCAACCAACAACCGGTAGTCTCCATATATGATGATTTTGATACCTTGATTGGCTCTTCTGTACGTTTTGAAAACCGGCCTGATTTGCTCCGCCTTGGAATTATCGAGAAAAGGAACAGCCTTTGCGGGTTTCGGGTAACTTTTCCCTTTGAAGAAGGGAGACAGTACAGATTGGTATTATCATCAGATTACTGTACAAAAACTGTAAGACTGAGAAAGCAGAAGCCACATATTCTCGGACCTCTCGCAGGCCATGTTCGAAATTTGAAACCTGGTCAGGTGAAAAATGCATATTCTTATCTAAGAAAGTATGGGGTTCGACAGTTTTGCTTTCGGGTGAAAGAAGTCTGGAATGGTCAGCCGGATTATGATGCCTGGTTTCGAATGCATCGAATATCTGCAGATGAACTTGAAGAACAGAAAAAAACAGAATTTATTTATACTCCAAAAATCAGTCTGATTGTAGCGACTTTCAATACCAAAGAACGCTATCTGGAGGATATGATTGGCAGTTTGCTGCGTCAGAGTTATACCAACTGGGAATTATGCATTGCCGATGGCAGCGATCATGATGGAGTGTTCAAGTACGTTGACAATCTTTGCAGTGCTGACTCCAGAATTAAATATAGAAAACTACAGGCAAACTATGGTATCTCTGGAAATATGAATGCAGCCTGGGAACTGGCAACTGGTGATTACATTGGTTTGTATGATCATGACGATTTCCTTGAGCTGGATACTTTGTTTGAGGTTGTCAAGGCTCTTCAAGACCATCCATATGATGTCGTCTATAGTGACGAAGACAAATTTGATGATTCCAAGAAAGTTTATGCCGATCCGAATTTCAAGCCTGATTTCAATGTGGACTTATTCAGATCCCATAACTACATCACCCACTTTTTCGTAGTCAAATCAGACATCGTGAGGAGAATTGGTTTGATGAAGGCAGAATATGATGGAGCACAGGATTATGATTTCATGTTTCGTGTCTTTGAACAGACACAAGATATTTATCATATACCGAAGATACTCTACCATTGGAGAATGCATAATCTTTCCACTGCCATGGATCCAGAAAGCAAGCAGTACTGCTATGACGCAGGCCGCAACGCAATAGCCGATCATTTAAAGCGCATTGGAGTGACTGCTGAAGTCAGCAAACTGCCAAAGCCTTTCTATGGATGCTATGAGACAAAATACACAGTTAGAAATGAACCATTGGTTTCAGTTATTATTCCCAACAAAGACAATCGGGTTACACTGGAAACATGCATCCGGTCATTGTATGAAGTTAACAAGTACAATAACATTGAAGTTCTGATTGTGGAAAATAATTCCACGGATCCCGAGACTTTTGCTTATTATGAGGTTCTCGAAAAGAAATACCCCAATCTTCAGATTCTCTCATGGAAGGATGCATTCAACTATTCCAGTATCAACAACTTTGCTGCAGAACGGTCAAAGGGAGAATATCTGCTGTTTCTGAACAATGATACAGAGATGATCAAACCTGATTCGATAGAAAATATGCTTGGGATTTGTCAGCGACCTGAGGTAGGAGCTGTGGGTGCAAAACTTCTGTATGAGGATGATACAGTTCAGCATGCTGGAGTAGTGATTGGTTTCGGAGGATATGCCGGACATGTAAACACTGGTATTGGTGCAGAGGATGCAGGTTATATGATGCGGGCGCGTCTGAATTGTGATTATTCTGCTGTAACCGCTGCCTGTATGATGATCAGAAAGTCTGTTTTTGAAACCGTAGGTGGCTTTGATCCTCAGTTCGTTGTTGCCTGCAATGATGTGGATTTATGCCTGAAAATCCGGGCTTTGGGATTACTGGTGGTTTATGATGCGTTTTCAATCTGGCATCATTACGAATCCAAAACCAGAGGATATGAAGACAGCCAGGCCAAAATTGATCGCTTCAATGGGGAAGTGGCCAGATTCCAGGACAAGTGGAAAGACGTTCTCTCCAAAGGGGATCCTTACTATAATTCGAATTTCGACATTACAAGGGGGCCATTCGAATACTGATAAATCTGGAAAGAATTGAGGTTGGGAATACATGGATTTTCTTAAAAAACAACAGTTTTGGGTGTGGCTTTCAACAGGTTTGTTAGCTGCATCCGGATTGTGGTGTATGTATCAACTGTACACTCTAAGCGTTTTACCGGATCATCTTCAACTTCCAGTATTGGTTATCATTGCTTTGATATGCCTTGTGGTTATTCTCGTCCAACTGGAATTTGCACATTCCAAGCGGGTCAGAACAGTCTTCATTGTCATTGCCTTTTTGCTGGGAGCAGTATTTTCGACAGCTGCTTATTACCTGTACAGAACCAATGGTACTCTGTCTGCCATAACAGCCATCCGAAATACCAATGACAACAACATCTCTGTGGTTGTGATGAATGACTCTGAAATCCATGCTCTGGAAGACCTTTCCGGAAAAAAAGTCGGTGTCCTGAAAAATATCGACAAGGGTGGGACGGAAAAAGCGCTGGAGCAGGTCCAGAAAGAAATGCCTGTGGAATTCGAGCTGGTTGAACTGGATTCTGTGCCTCAGGAAGCAATGGCTTTGTACAATGGTGAGGTAGATGCAGTTATCCTGAATGAGGCATACAGAACAAATGTTATCGAGCTTGAAGAATATGCCGATTTTTCAAACCGGACCAGAGTGATCTTTCAAGCACATTTTAAAACTGATGCAACCAATGAGCCCCTGGCTGTTTCGGATGTGACCACGAAACCTTATAACATTCTGATTTCCGGCAACGATACCTATGGAGATGTAGGGGAATTATCCCGGTCTGATGTGAATATGGTTGTAACGGTTAATCCCATGACATCCACGGTCCTTCTGACCAGCATTCCCAGAGACGCCTATGTAGCCGTAGACTGTGGAGATGCATATGCCTGTGCAGAGGGACAGCTGGATAAAATCACTCATACAGGAATCAATGGTGTTACTTCCACAAAGCGCACGGTGGAGAAGTTGCTGGATATCGATATCAATTACACATTCCGTGTCAATTTCTCCAGTGTCACGAATATCGTGGACAGCCTTGGCGGAATTGATATTGATGTCCCTGAGGGGCAGGCTGTAGAAACGTTCTACGCCGACTCCACACTGGAAGGTGTGACCGAGGGCTGGAATCATCTGGATGGGGAACGTGCATTGTCCTTTGCGAGAGAACGGTATGCCTATATTGATGGTGACAATCAGCGGGTTCGAAATCAGCAGATGGTCTTGAAGGCTATTTTTGACAAAGCGACCAGTCCGGATATCATCGTGAATTACCCCAGTTTGCTGAAAGCGCTGGAGAGTGCTTTTGATACAACACTGTCGCAGGACGAAATTACGAGTTTCATCAAATATCAGATACAGGCAATGCCTGGATGGAAGTTTGAGACGTATCAGCTCAGCGGTGAAGGGTCTACGCTGTTCTGTCCTTCACTGGGACAGGCAGCCTATGTGACGGTTCTGGATCAGAATACAGTTGCTTTGGCTCATGATAAAATCATGGCTGTTCTGGATGGCAAGGATGCAGACAATGTTACAGAACCACAGCCCCGGGAAACAAACGATGAAATGAATTCGGGGTATCAGCCCGGGTATGACAGTTACGATGATGGTACCGGTTATTACGATAATCCAGAGGATTATTATGACAATTCTCAATGGGTTAGCCCGGATATGAATGATTCTGAAGGTTATGCCGATCCTTCACAGGATGAATCTGAAAATGATGAATCCCAGATATACTCTGCAGGGTGAAATGCAGCAATTCCGAGTGTGATATACTGTTTTGGAATGTTCTGAATAGAAAGGAGGAGGGTCCGCTTGAAGGTCGCTATTGTATGTTTCAATGACACATTCTTCGACAGAGTGCGATTGCTGAAAAAGTACTATTTGTCGAAAGGTTACCAGGTCACTGTCGTCAGTTCCGATTTCTCACATCGTCAGAAACAGCGAATTGAAACTCTTGATGGCGCCGATAGTTTGATTGAAACTCCTCCTTACTACAAGAATCTGTCATTCAGAAGACTGTACTCTCATCTTCGCTTTTCTCAAAGGGCTGAAAAACTGATGGAGGAACTGCAGCCTGATATTATTCATTCCATGGTTCCAGCCAACTCGCTGTGCAAAACTCTGACTCACTATAAGAAAAATCACCCGGATACGAAACTTTATTTTGATATCAATGATTTGTGGCCAGAGGCACTGCCCATTCGCAACTTTGAATGGCTGCCGGTATTTACACTGTGGAAAAGGATGCGTGACCGCAACCTCCCGGCTGCGGATCGGGTGTTTGTTGAATGCGAACTTTTTCTGGACGGGTTAAAGCAGAACAGAGAATATACAGTGTTGCATTTTGCACGCTCTCAGGATCCTATGCCCATGAACGTGGAGCTCGACCCGACAACTGTGGATCTTGTATATCTGGGATCCATCAACAACATCATTGATATCAGTCTGATCCGCCAGATTACAGAAGCAACAGCCAGAATAAAACCAACCCGGTTTCACATTATTGGAGAAGGGGAAACAAAAGAAAGGCTGATTTCTGAACTCAAGGCGACAGGAGCGGAAGTGATAGATCATGGCATTCTGTTTAATCCAGAAGACAAGCAGGAAGTTTTTAATCACTGTCATTATGGTTTGAACATCGTCAAACCCAATGTTATGGTCGGTCTCACCATGAAATCTCTGGATTACATGATTGGCGGACTTCCAATGCTGAATTCCATTGGTGGTGATACGGAAAAACTGGTTGCAGATTATGATCTTGGATTCAACGTTGACCGCAACCACCTGGATGAACTGGCTTTGGAGATTTGCAGTGAATCGCCAGACAGAGCTCAGATCAGAAGAAAAAACATGCAGCAAGTATATGATGAATTCTTTTCCGAGGAGACTTTTTTCAAGACTCTGGATGAGGTGGACGCATGAAGGTATATGCAGTATTGGTTATATATAATCAGCATCTGTCTGACTGTCCATCATTTTATTCGGCTTCGAAAGAATCAGATGTACAGCTTCTCGTGGTAGATAACAGCACTGACGAATTGTTTCAAAACCAGGAAGAAGCCCGTCGGGCAGGCGCCTGGTTTCTTTCTATGGATGGTAATCAGGGACTGGCAAAAGCCTATAATGCGGCTTTTGATTTCCTCAGGAGTAAAAATGGGGACTGGGTTGTACTGCTCGACGATGATACCGAGATTCCGGAAGAGTACTGGAAAGAACTTCAGAAGACCAAACCGGATTCTGTACAGTTACCAATAGTCAAAACCATCAGAGGACAGATGATTTCACCTGCAGAGATCCGACTTGATTTACCGCGACCGGCCAAAGAGCTGAATGCTATCAAGGAGATTACGGGTATCAACAGCGGGATGGCCATTCCCAAAAACCTGACTGATTCTTATCGTTATGATGAAAGGCTGTTCCTTGATTTCATTGACCATCAGTTTCTGAAGGATATGAAAAACAAAGGAATAAAAATATGTATCCTCCCTGTACAGCTGAGACAGCGGTTTTCTGCAGATCAACCGGAAAAATCTGCAGCTCTTGTTCGCCTGCAGATACAAATGCATGACTTGTCTGTCTACTATCAATATGCACCATGGAAGTATTGGTATCTGGTTATAAAAAGAAAAATCCGGCTGGCCCTCCAGCTTCGAAGTCCGGAGGTGTTGTGGTATGGCTAAGAGGGTTTCCATCGTTCTTGCCGCATGCAATGGGGAGAAGTATATTTCTGCTCAAATAGCATCTATACTGCAGCAGCTTGGGGAAAATGATGAGCTGATCGTTACACTGGATCCATCTACTGATCAAACAGAATCGATTGTTACCGGATTCCATGATCCAAGAATCCGCTTATTACAAGGACCAGGGCGAGGAGTTATAGGCAATGTGGAGAATGGTTTGGCAACAGCATCTGGAGATTATATTCTTCTGGCCGATCAGGATGATATCTGGCTCCCGGGTAAGCTTTCCAAAGTTTTAACAGCACTTGAACAGGATGGGGTTCTTCTTGTTTTGCATGACTGCCGGATTGTAGATGAGAATCTGAATGTGCTAAAACCTTCCTATTTTTCATGGCACGGAACGAAAAAAGGATTTTGGAATAACGTGATTCGCAACTCATTTATTGGTTGCTGCATGGGATTTCGCCGGTCTCTGCTGGAAAGGGTATTGCCATTTCCTTCTCAGCTTCCAATGCATGACCAGTGGCTTGGTTTAGTTGCCTGTGCATCGGGGAAAGTATCGTATCTGGAAGAACCACTTTTGGATTATCGACGCCACGGAGACAATCAGTCCAGTCTTCACCATGCCGGCTTGAAACAAATGATTGCCTGGAGGGTTTGCGTAATCCGGGCATTGAAAAAACGAGGATTATTATGATTTCGGTTGCCATGGCGGTTTATAACGGAGAGAAATATCTGAAAGACCAGCTGGACTCCATATTGAATCAAACGACACCTGTGGACGAGATCGTGATCGTAGATGATAAGTCAACAGATGCAACGACAGATATTATCAGAGAATATCAGTTGAAGAATCCGCAGATACGATTATTTTTGAATGATAAGAATATTGGATACAGAGAGAATTTTCGCAAGGCAGTGAGTCTGTGTCATGGGGAGCTCACCTTTTTGTGCGATCAGGATGACAGGTGGGATCCAAAGAAAGTCGAAATTATGTCCAGAATCATGGAAAATGATAAAGCTATAAAAGTTCTGGCTTCTTCATTCCAGTTTATGGATTCATATGGCTCTCCCTATGCTGTTAAACTGCGAAGAGGGATGTCCAATAATAACATGTATCTGAAGCCTGTTCGAGTGAATGATCTGGTTCCTGTTAGTTTTGAGGAATTTTGCAGTCACAATTACTTTCAAGGCTGTTCAATGGCTATCAATTTACAGATCAGAAACGAATTTGTTGAAAACGGAAGTCACAGCAGGTTACCACATGATTGGTTAATTGCATTGATTGCCAGTCACGAGAAGGGGTTCTATTTTCTGAATCAGCCACTCTTTTTTTATAGAATACACGCGTCCAACACGATCGGAGTTCCCAAGGGACAAAAGAAAGAAGAATGGGTGCGATTAAAATTCGCAGAAGATATGCTTGATGCAGCCAGGACGGCTCAAGCTCTTTGGCCGCAGGAATATGGTCAGGATTTGGGAATGAATCATAGGATTCGTTTTTGCATTGATCATATTGATGCATTGAAAAAGCGTTCGTTTTTCAAACTGTTAGCTCAGAATCTGGATCCGGTTTATGGTGAGCTGAAGAGCTACAGGGCGCGGGCAATGGATTTGCTATTCGCTATGACAAGCAAAGGGACAACAGATGTATAAAACTGGTGAATTTGCAAAGCTGGCAGGAACAACGGAAAAAACCATTCGGTACTATGACAGAATAGGTATTCTGAAACCCTCAAACCACTCTGATAAAGGATATAGACTGTATACTGATGCAGATCTTCTCAAGCTTCAGAAAATACTCTTTCTAAAAAAGCTGGGATTTGAGCTGTCAGAAATTGTTGGACTTGTGGAGGGTGAAGAAGATTTTTCTCACACATTAGCAGAACAGAAAAAACTGATCAGCCAGAAAATATCTTCTTTAAAAATTGTAGAGGATTCCATTACTCAGCTGATGAAGCGGGGAGAAGGGTATGGATGGGCAGATATAGCTGAACTGATTCGGTTGATGAATGAAAGTTCCCAGGTTGCAGATAATTACAGAGACAGCAGGGACCTTAATGTCAGAATCCG
Source organism: uncultured Faecalibaculum sp. (assembly GCF_910588395.1). Lineage (GTDB taxonomy): Bacteria > Bacillota_I > Bacilli_A > Erysipelotrichales > Erysipelotrichaceae > Faecalibaculum. Next base: position 58,285 of record NZ_CAJUPA010000010.1, read on the forward strand.
ACTGCATAATCTGTATTCAACGAATCCTATAGAGTGGTTTGACTGGGTAAGCTCTCAAATTCAGTTCACGGGAAAAAACAGAATTCTAGAGGTCGGATGCGGGAATGGACGGTTGTGGTCATCCATCAATAAATCGGCCTACCGGAATAGAGAGGTGTTCCTTACTGATAAATCCACAGGTATGGTAGAGGAAGTGCGAAAGAGATTTGGAAAAGATGTGAATTGCCTGCAGGCAGATTGTGAATCCATTCCATTTAAAGATTCGTATTTTGATTTGGTGATAGCAAATCATGTCCTGTTTTACTTGAAAGATATTTCTCGGGGCCTTGCGGAAATAGTTCGTGTACTGAGGCCAAACGGTCAATTGATTTGTACCAGTTACAGCGAAAACCATATGCAGGAAATATCTGATTTATGCAGAGAATTCAATCCAATGATTTATCTGTCTTCAGATAGGCTCCAGGAACGTTTTGGCTATGAAAATGGAAAAGAAATTCTGGAAAGATATTTTGATGTGATCAATTGCAATCTATATAGAGATCAGTTGAAGATCGATCGCCCTGAACCACTCCTGAGCTATATTCTGAGCTGTCATGGTAATCAGACAGAGATTTTGACTCCACAACTGGAGCAGTTTAAGAATTTTCTGTCGAAGAAAATCAAAGCGAATGGAGCGATATTTGTAACGAAGGAAGCATGTGTATTTGACTGTAAACATCCCAAAGCATTGCTCTCGCTGTTGTCACAACGGAAATAAACCCAGTATTTATGATTGACCCTGACCTTAGGTCAGGGTTTATTGTGTTTACATTGGAGGTATATTCCATGAAAGGCATTATTCTGGCTGGAGGAAGCGGAACCCGTCTGTATCCTCTGACAAAAGTCACATCCAAACAGCTTCTGCCCATTTACGACAAGCCCATGATTTATTACCCCATGAGTATTCTCATGCAGGCAGGAATCAAAGATATTCTGATTATCTCCACACCGGAAGATACACCTCGCTTCGAGGAACTCCTTGGTGATGGCCATCAGTTTGGCGTGAATCTGTCTTACAAAGTTCAGCCTTCTCCGGATGGTCTGGCACAGGCATTCATTCTGGGTGAAGAATTCATTGGAGATGACTCTGTTGCCATGATCCTGGGGGATAACATTTTCCATGGCCATGGACTTGCCAAAAGGCTTCGGGCTGCAGCAGCCAGAAAAGACGGCGCCACTGTGTTTGGCTATTATGTGGAAGATCCTGAACGGTTTGGTGCCGTAGAGTTTGATGGAGAAGGTAAAGCAGTATCTCTGGAAGAGAAACCCGAGAATCCTAAATCAAACTATGCTGTAACTGGTCTGTATTTCTATGACAACAATGTAGTCAAGTATGCCAAAAATCTGAAACCGAGCCCCCGCGGAGAGCTGGAGATCACAGATTTGAATCGCATCTACCTGGATAACGGAAACTTAAATGTGACTCTTCTGGGAGACGGATTTACCTGGCTGGATACAGGCACCCATCAGTCGCTGGTGGATGCGACAAATTTTGTGAAAACCATTGAGGAACACCAGCACAGGAAGATTGCCTGTCTGGAAGAAATTGCTTATGACAATGGCTGGATTGGTCTTGATCAGCTTAAGGACACTTATGAAATCTACAAGAAAAACCAGTACGGTGATTACTTGAAGAAAATCATGGAACGGAAATACATCAAATAGGAGGAAGCTATGAAAGTAACTGAAACTGCCATCCCAGGCGTATTGATTGTCGATACTGATGTGTTTGGAGACAACAGAGGTTATTTCACAGAGACTTATTCCAAGCCAAAATATGAAAAACTGGGAATCAATGTTGATTTTGTTCAGGACAATATGTCTTTCAGCGCTGTGCCAGGTACTTTGAGAGGACTGCATTGGCAGAACCCGCCTTACGCACAGTCCAAACTGGTTTCCTGCACCAAAGGCAAAGTTATTGACGTAGCAGTGGATATCAGAAAAGGAAGTCCTACATTTGGACAATGGGTATCTGTAGAACTGTCTGAAGACAATCATCGTCAGTTCTTTATTCCTCAGGGATTTGCTCATGGATTTCTGACACTGACACCTGATGTGGAATTCCGGTATAAAGTAGATAACGTTTACAACAAGGAATCTGAAGGTGGAATGCGCTATGATGATCCCACCGTAAGCGTTGACTGGGGAACTCTGCTGCAGGGAATTGAGCCGGTTTTATCCGAAAAGGATAAATCAGGGCCGACTCTGGAACAATCGGATAATCTGTTTATATATGGTGAGAATTGCTGATGATGCATGAAGATATAAAAATCTTGATAGACTACCAAGCTCAGTTAATGGCTTATCACACATAAATAGCGCC
>NZ_CAJUPA010000011.1 GCF_910588395.1 uncultured Faecalibaculum sp.
TAATGGTTAGCGGTCGCGATGATACGCTCCCATAGTGGACTTTCACCACCCAGATGTGTGCCATGCCGGGCAGACACAAAAAAGGCGTGATTCCTCACGCCTCGTCGCCATCGTAGTTGACGAAATTCTCCGTCTTGGCCGATGTATGTTCCTTGAACTGCTTCAGCAGCGGATGCTGCATCGTACTGTGCAGCGCACCGCTGATTTCCGCGCTCACGAGCTGCGCAAAGGGCAGCGCCGCAAAGGAAGTGAACAGCGAATCCGCCGCCGGCTCCAGGAACAGGACATTGTCCCGGCCTTTCCGGGCTGGGTCCATCGTGATCAGGTACGCACGGTCGCTGATCAGACAGGCACTTTCCCAGATCGCCTGGATCCGGCCGGAGGCCCGGTCGTTGCTGTCGAAGAAGAACATCGTGTAATTCGGTGTCAGCTGCAGATTGGGTCCATGGATGAACTCCTCCGCTTCGTAGAAGAACGCCGGAACATGCACGGTTTCCCCGATCTTCAGCGCCGCTTCCATAGCCACACCCGCGCTGTTCTTGGCTCCCAGGCAGTACACCGTCTGCATGGAGGACAGGGCCCGGAAGTGCCGGTCCACAAACCGCTGTGTGTCTGTCACGGCGTTTGCGAAGGTCTCCAGGGCGGTATAAAACTCCTCAAGCGGACGGTCTGCCAGGATCTGTGCCACGCGCATGAGGTAGAGACACAGTGTGCTGACACCCTTCGTGACGTAGCCCACCAGCTCTTCCCCCACACCGTACTCCAGCACACAGGCGGTGTGGTCCTTCACATCACTGTTGCGGTTTCCCGTCAGGCAGATCACGTTGTTCCTGTCCCGCAGGACATCCAGCACCGCAATGGCATTAGTGGAGAGCCCGCTCTGGGTGATCACCAGAACCAGGTCGTCCTCCCGGATCCCCGGGGTATAATACAGAAAGGTGAATGGAGTCATCAGCTCCACTTTTGAATCCATCCACCGCTGCATATACGGCTGCGCACAGACGCAGGCGTTATAACTCGAGCCTGAAGCCACCAGCCAGATCGTTTCAGGCTTTTTCTGTCTGCACAGATCCACCACCGGTGCACACAGCGCATCATCTGTCAGCAGTCTGCGGCAGGTATCGGCAGACTCCCGTATGTAATCCTGCATGGTCCGTTTCATGGAACCGTCTCCTGTATCCTAGTAGTCCAGGGCTCTGTAGTACCGGCGGATTTCCATGGGGTGCTTTGTCTCGTCTTCCATGTGCACATCGATCCGGTTGTTCACGGCGTGCATCACCAGGTGGGAGATGTCGCCGCGGTACTTCTCGCTGATTCCCTTCAGTTCGTAGTCCTTCGTATCAATGATCGTGTAGTTGCCACAGATCCGGGGCAGGAAGTTCACCACACGCTCGGAGAGCTTTCTCTGTCTGTCTTCCCCGACATACACCGTCACAGGGGTTTCCTTTGTCACGATCTCGAACATGCCGTGGAAGAACTCCGGAGAGGTGATGGACTTGGTCTTGATCCACAGCTGCTCTTCCCAGTAGCACATGGCGTAGGAATAGGTCGCGCCCCACTGGTTACCGGCGCCCACAAAGTAGTGAATGTCATCATTCCAGTGCTTCTTCGCAAACTCCGCTGCAAAGGGCTCCGCCACTTTTTCCACTTCCACCAGGGCCTGCGGCAGGTACTGATCGAATTCCGCATACATTTCGTCGTAGTCATCGAACTCACCGGCGTTTTTCATGAAACGGTCAGCGGTCATGAAGAACTTCAGCTGTTCGTTCTGCTTGTAGGAAATCACGTGATCAACCATCTTTGCCAGTTCGGCCTCCGGTGCATCAATGAATCCGATCACCGTCGCGCCGGCTTCCTTCGCCTTCTTCACAGCCTCCACCACTTCAATAGTATTGCCTGTCACGGACGACGTGATCACCACGCTGCCCTCGCCGATCCGCCTGTTACCGGTCGTCAGGTATTCCGCAGCGTTTTCCGCCCAGGTCTCGATGCCCGTTTTTTCCTTCATGTGCACCGTGGCTTGCTGCGCGCTCGCCCAGGTGCCGCCGATGCCCAGCCACACGATGTTTTTGTAGCCGTTTTCGCAGATGCCGTCCACGATCTCCTCGATCTGAGGACGCAGCGCCAGTGCGCCTTTGACGCTGTCGATTTTTTCCTGTTCGTTGAATTTCATCATGGTTGTGTTCCTCCTTTTTCTTTGTATTTCTGTATCTGTATCTGTTTTTTTCTGTTGTGTCTGTGCCGCGGCCGGGCTGTCCGTCACGCGGCCTGCGGGAAAGCAGAGAGTTCCTGCTTCCGGCCTTTCATCAGGCTATCCCAGGATGCCGAAGAAGGCCCCCGCGAAGCCGATCAGAATGAAGACGACCAGCAGTGTCGTGGTTTTCACGTTCCTGAACTTCAGCAGGTAGTAGATGCCGAAGGTGAACAGCAGCGGCAGGATCCCCGGCATGATCGTGTTGCAGATATCGCCGATGGTCGTCGCTTCTTCCCCCGCGCCAATTGCCAGCGGCACATTGATGGCCACATTCTGTGCCGTCATGCCACCGATCACCGTCAGACCCAGCACCGATGCTCCATATGTCAGCATCTCCATCCAGCCGCTTTTCTGCAGTGTCGCCAGGAAGCCGCTTCCCAGTTTGTAGCCGGCACCCATCAGGTAGTAGCGCAGGCCCTGTGCCGGGATGTTGAAGATCAGGAAGAACAGGATCGGACCCAGAATGTTGCCCTGTGTCGCCAGAGACAGGCCGACACCCGTCGCAATGATCCGCAGTGTGCCCCAGATAAAGGAGTCGCCGATGCCCGCCAGAGGTCCCATCAGGGAAACCTTCACGTCGTTGATGGACTGCGTGTCGAAATCCGGATCGTTGGCGTTCTGTTCTTCCATCGCCGCGGTGATGCCCAGAATCAGAGTCGCCAGCTGCGGGGTGGTGTTGAAGAACTCCAGGTGACGCTTCATCGCCGCTTCCTGTTCGGCAGGATCGTCATAGAGTTTTTTGATCACCGGCAGCATGCTGTAGCAGTAGCCGATGTTCATCTGCCGTTCATAGTTCCAGTCCCATTCCAGTCCGAACGAGCGCCAGAACACGGACATCAGCTGTTTTCTTTCCAGCTTCTTAGAAGTCTTCGTCGTCATCTGTGTATCCTCCCTGTGCAACAGCCGTCTGCATGGTCTGCGACCGTTTGATCTGTGTAAGTACGATGGCGAGAATCGCGCCGAGGATGGCAATGCCTGTGCCCGGCAGGTTGAAGTACACGCTCATCGCGAAACCGAGAATGAAGAAGCAGGCATTGGCCTTGTTCATGATCATCTTCATGAGCAGACCGAAACCGATTGCCGGCAGCAGTCCCATGGTGATTTCCAGACCCTTGGAGATCCACTCGGGGATGATGGACAGGAATGCCTCGATCGCCGGAGATCCCACGTAGTAGCCAATCGCCACACACAGGCCGATGATCAGGTTCACGCCGAAGAAACCGGCCAGGTAATGCACCACGGCGATGCCCTGCATGTTGTCGTTCTTCGCACATTCATCTGCCTTGTGCACAAAGGGCGGCAGAATGAAGACCATGCCGAAGTTTTTCGCCAGCAGGACCAGCGAAGCCACCGGCAAGCCAATGGCCAGAGCCGTTTCCGGACCGGATCCCGTGGTGATGGCAAACGCCGTGCCCAGGACCGTCCCGGAAATCATTTCAGGGGGAATGCTTGCCCCGATGGAGAACGCGCCCATGAAGGCCAGCTCCATGGTGGCACCAATGCGGACACCGGCTTCGATGTCGCCCAGCACGATGCCTGTCAGCGTGCCCATGATCAGGGGACGGGAGAGCAGGCAGGTGCCAAAGAGGTATTCGGCGTTGCCAAGCATGGCAACCAGACCGAGCAGTATCGCTTGTATCAGCATGTTGTTTTCCTCTCTCTTTCAGGTTTTCTGTGTATCAGCTGTCTCTCAGAGTGCCTTCATGACAGGCACCGCGGAGTCTTCCGGCACCATCTGGATGGTCACGTCGATGCCCTTGTCCACCAGGTTCTTCAGGATGTCCTCTTCCTCCGGGGTCACGTTCATGGCCTTGGAAATGTTCCGGGTTTTGTCGGTGGCCTTCGTGCCGCCCAGGTTCAGCGCCTTGATGGACTCCACACCATCAATCAGGGCAGCTGCATCGGCGATGCTTTCCACCACGATGAAGAGTTTGTATTTGTCTGTTACACCGCTGTTGATGGCCTTGATGCTGTCTTCGATGTTCTTCATCACCAGCTTCACGCCGTTGGGTTTTGCCATCTTGAGGGTGGTCTTGCGCAGTTCGTCTTTCATGACGGAATCGTTGGCAATCAGAATGCAGTCCACGTTCAGTGCGCTGGTCCAGGAAAAGGCAACCTGTCCATGCAGCAGGCGGTGATCCACGCGCAGTTTTTTGATCATGTTCGTTCCTCCTTAAAAGTCTTCTTCTTCCCCGGCTTCAAGCCGGCTGTGATCCAGGACCTCGATGCCTTCTTTGCCCGAGGCAATGAGTCTGTCCTGGGTTTCGGTGTTTCCCGAGAGGGATCCTGGTGCCGAAAGCAGCAGATCGAGCACCAGGTTCATGTTTGTACCGCTGTAGACCACCACGTTTCTGTGACTGCACAGGCGGGACAGGGTACTGTGCACACTGCCGCCCTTCACATCGCACAGGAAGACATATTCGTCCTCCGGGTGATCCAGGATCTCCTTTGTCATTTCTTCCATGTAGTCCGCAGGGGAACAGGAGGGATACAGGCTGTATGTCCGGATCGAATCGGCCAGGTCGCCGACGATCATGCTCACTGAATCCTTCAGTCCCTTCGAGAACTCTCCATGAGATGCCAGAATAATGTTCCGCATATGGACCTCCTTTCTTGTTTTTCCCTTCACTTCCATACCAGCAAGGTTCGTGCCGGATTCAGAGAATCCGGATGTTTTTTCCGTAATCCTCTGAACCCGGCCGCAGCCTGTGCGGCAAAGACGTGAATGCGTCCGCTTCCATACCAGCAAGGTCTGTGCCAGTATCAGACATCCGGGTGTTTTTTCGTTCCCCGGACGCTGTCACCTGTGCCGGCGACGGGTTCACTTCCATACAAGCAAAATCTGTGCCAGACCAGATGCATCAGAAGGTTTTTTTTGCACTTTCTACGGATGCCTGCCCACAGACGTCACCGTCCGTAAGCTTCCCGTCACTTCCATACCAGCAAGTCCTGTGCCATCCTGCCCCGGTTTCCGCGTTTTCTTGCCCCGCTCCCCGGATCCGGCGGCCGGCATCTGCCTGCATCGGCAGCGGGACAGAAAAGACCAGGAACACGTTGTTCCCGACTATAACAGTCACTGAAAGCCACCCTTGTATTCCGGGAATGTCCTGTTGTTTTATGCTTCCAGATTCAGCTGTAATGACCAGGTGAATGTTTCGGGTTTCAGGATACGAAAAAAGCGTGCCGCTTCAGACACGCTTTTCGTAATTGGGGTCGTTCTTGATGTAGTCAAACATGTAGCCTGTTTCTTCCACCGGGATCCGGATGCCATAGAATTTCTGCACATCCGCAAAGGAGTCATCCACGGCTTGAATGAAGTCCTTCTGCTCGCGCTGGAATGCCTCCGCATTGCCATAGACCTCAATGCCCCGGTTCATGACCAGGCGCTCGATCAAGCAGCTCACATGCACATATAAGCCGAAGCAGGTGTTGTTGCCCAGACTCACACCCAGGCGGTTCTGCAGCCGGTCAATGGCATCCGCCACATGCTCCAGCAGCTTGGCGGGATTCAGAATCGTCAGGGAGTTCATGATGTTGGACAGCGAGAAATTCTTGACGATGTTCTTTTTGAACACCCGCATTTCCTCCGCCTCCATGTATGGACGCAAGCTGTCGTCAAACCGGTTCGTGTTCTCCTGCAGGATCAGGTCCTCCAGGGCCACAAAGGGCACCGTGATCTCCTCCGGCTTGAGCGTCCCCACGATGCTAATCACCTGATTCTCCTCAAACACCGGAGACGCCATCCCTTCCTGCTGCAGGGTGTTGTAGTCATAGATCATGACCCGAATCGCACTGTCTTCCGGCAGGGAATCCACAATGACTCCCCGGAGCTTTTCCGCCACCCCCAGGCCGCTGGCGCAGGAACAGATGATCATTCTGGGCTTCTCCCGGTTGCGCTCGATGTGATACTCGATACTTGAGAGCGCCTTTGCCCGCTCGAACACTTTTTCCATGGGTGTCTGGTTGCGGATGTCCTGTCCCACCGTGAGGGCCAGCTTCAGGCTCAGAGAATTGATGATGCCGATGTTCACATTGCGGATGTTGAGATTCCGGTAAATGTGCTCCAGACTGCCCAGGTCCACGAGCAGGAACAGCTCCTCGATGCCTTCCATTTTCTGCAGCCAGTCATTGAGCTGTCGGCTGATTTCCTCCTGGCTGACAAACAGGGGCATGTCGATCGCGTCAAAGACATGTGTCTCCAGCCACTGATTGACGCACATGGCCATGGAACTGGCACTGGATTCCCCATGTGCCAGAATCACACCCATCCGGCGGGGGGCGGGCTGGCTCCGGCCGGCCATGGCAGCCAGTGCAGTCATGATCAGGCACTGGAGCGGGTTCAGGTCTGTTTCCAGGCACTCCTGTGTCTCCTGTCGGATGTCCGATACCAGGGAGAAATACTTGAAGGCCTCTGTCCGCAGCCGGTTCATAACGTCTTCCATCTGCACGGCTCGCGACTGCAGAAGCAGGCCGATACCCCGGGGCACCGAGAGCAGCTCCACAAACGCCGTTTCATACAGCTGCCGGTCCTTTTCCGGAAAGTCCAGGTGATACTGGCTGCATTTCTCCCGCACAATGGCCAGGAACGCTGTCTCAAACGGAGTCAGGGCTGCCTTGCGGGGACTCCGGTTGAAATGATGCAGCACGGTTTTCTGGACCCCCCGGAAATCCGCCTCGAAATCTTGTGTGGTTTCCAGCGTTTTCAGAACCGATTCGAAGAAACTGAAGGGTGTCCGCACATTCTCCAGTTCATGCTGGAGTTCGTCAATGCTATGCCAGCTGAGTTCCCGCGGCTTCATGAGGGTTTCCAGAGCTGAATACTGGATCACGGAATCCGGAATGTTCTTCAGGCTGATGCGCATGACTTTCTCTTCATCTGTCTGGAAGAGCGCATTCACACAACTGGACTGGATCGTGCTTTTCAGCCCGCCGATGTTCTCCGGGAAGGGGTAGGACAGCAGCAGCTGGATAACGCTGCTGCTGAGCCGGATGCGCACCTTGAGGCGCTCCTCTTCCCGGGCGAACATGGACAGAATGATCTGCAGCTTTTCGTAATTGCCCCGGACGGCCAGGTTGGGGACTGCGAGCTTCATGGGGATCCGCCGCTGGAGAGTCTTGAGGAGCACCTTTTCCGGATCTTCGGTCGTCGCAAAAATCAGCCGCACGCTGGAGGTGTACCAGGTCTTGTTGTCCCCCATGCGGTGATACACCGACTGGTCCATGAAGTGGAAGAGCTTCTCCTGGCACTCTCCCTTCAGGTTGTGGACTTCGTCCAGGAACAGCACGCCGCCGTCCGCCAGTTCCAGGAGCCCCGGTGTATCCTGGTCTGCCCCGGTGAAGGCCCCTTTGACATAGCCGAAGAGATTGGCCGTGAGCAGTTCCGGGTTGTTGGCGTACTCCGAGCAGTTCACCGCCACAAAGCGGCTCTCCGGCTTCACGAGGTCATGGTTGCGGGCGTATTCATAGGCAAGTCCCGCAATCATGCTTTTGCCCGTGCCGGTTTCTCCCGTCAGAATCAGAGGCAGGCCGTTGGGGGGATAGGCCACGGTTGCCTTGCACTGTTCCACCAGCGAGGAGAGACTGCCGTCATGGCCAATGAGCTTGTCAAAGTCCTGCGCCTGGTCTGTCTGCGCCGCCAGCCACTGATCCAGGTTGCGGATCGCATCCCCTTCAATGGGTGATCCCTGTTTCTCTTCCAGCACGGCCCGGTCCAGGAACAGAACCGGTTTCTGTCCCGCGCGGATAATGGTACCCGCCTTGAGCAGCTGCTGGAGAACCTGTGTGACGCGGCTTTTGGGAAGACTCAGCTGCGAGGACAGTTCCGCGACGGAAAGACGGCTGAACTGTCCGTTTTGCGTATGTTCCTGTATTGCGTTTTGTATCGTTTCCTGCATGTTCGTTCACCTGAGTGTTAGTATAGACACAAAAAAAGCGTTGTCAAACGCCCGAAAATCCACAAACATTGGCATGAATCTTGCTTATTTATGAGTGAAGGAGGTGCAGACCATGCCCCGGAAACTATTGAATAAGCAGACACAGAAACAGACTCTGTCACTGAACCAGTCTATGAAAAAATCCCTGGATATCCTGAAGATGAATGAAAAGGAACTCCTGGAGGCCATCCGCGATCTGACCTCCACCAATCCCTTTCTGGACTATCGTCCAGGCAAAGACCTGAATGCCATGCTTGAAGAATCCTTCGCTCTGCCCGTCTCGCTCAAGGAGGACCTGTACCTGCAGCTCCATACCCTTCGCACCCCCTATGATGGCAGGGTGTGCAGTTACATCATCGAGTCTCTGGACGACCACGGTCTGTTCCGGGAGTCCGTGCAGGCGGGCAGTGCCGTGATGCAGTGCAGCGGGACACACTTTGCCGCCCAGCTGCGGGTGGTGCAGTCTCTGGAACCCGCAGGGGTGGGGGCCAGATCGCAGCTCGAGAGCGTGCTCCTGCAGCTTGAACGGATGGGAGAAGCAGATGCGCTGCACCTCATGAAGACCTACCCGGAAGCCCTGATCAGCGGAGACCTGCACATGATCCGGGAACAGGAAGGGTGGTCCCACGCCCGGATCGAGGCACTGCTCGGGGTGATCCGCAGCTGTCAGCTCAATCCCTGTCACGCCTATGACCGCACGCGGGCCGAACTGCTGCTGCCGGACTTCGAACTCATCCGCCATGAGGATTCCGTGGAAATTCAGCTGCCGGATAGCGGCACCCTGTCCCTGGATCAGTCCAGTGCGGAGTCCGTGAAACAGGATCCGGTCTTCCGGAAATTCCTGGAAGATGCTCACTTCTTTGTGGACGCCCTGAGCCGGAGGAAAGCCACGCTGCTGGTGCTCATGAACGCCCTGGTGGAGCACCAGAAAAACCACTTTCTCTTTGGCGACGAGCTCGAACCCTGCACCCTGCAGGACATCGCAAAGGAAACTGGCGTGCACGAATCCACCGTGTCCCGGACTCTTTCCAACAAGCACTACCTCTGGGGCGGCACAGTGCATGCGGTCAAGGACCTGTTCGTATCGCAGACAAAGGGCGGCACGAGCCGGGACTCCGTCCTGAAATCCCTGCAGGCATTCATCCACAGCGAAGATCCGCGGCATCCGTATTCGGATCAGTATCTGGCAGATCAGTTCGAGGCCCTGGGCATGGAGGTGTCCAGGCGGGCCATTGCGAAGTACCGCGGGCAGCTGGGGATCCCCTCCTCCAGCCGGAGAAGGAAGAAGTGAAAAGTGCCGATGGTGGCAGAACAGGAGCATAAACTGAAGAGGCGCGGAGTGGATCCGCGTCTTTTTTCGATGGCGGGTCTGGAGGCAGAGTCTGAGAAGGCAATAAAAAAAACAGGGAGCCGATGCGAAATCAGCCCCTGACAAAAACCTTTCGGTTTTCAATTGTGATTTAAGTTTACTTGATAGACTACGAAGCTCAGAGATCTGGATTTAAAGCACTAATGGTGCAAGTTCACGAGGGATAATCTTTACAGAAAAGAGGCCTTCCCATGTTTCAAAAATCCAAGTTCAAAGATATGTCTATCGCTGATGTTTATTCACAGTATTCTTCTCCCGAAAACGCTGAGAAGTTCTTCTTTGATCTGAAGTGGTCTTCTGGTTTCGTATGCTCTAAATGTGGTCATATTCACTGTATGAAAGTAGTGCGGAAAAAGGGCGGTCTCCGTACCGTATATCAGTGCTCCCATTGTGGCCATCAGGAATCTGTGACTGCAGGTACTGTCCTTGAAGGCACCAAAGCTCCTTTGCTTTCCTGGATCCTCGTATTGTTCGTCTATGCGATCTTCAAGACCGGTACTTCAGCCAGATACATAAGTGATCTCACTGGAGTCAGTTACAACACCACGAAACTCATGCTCCAGAAGATCAAGCAGGCACAGAATGAAGACAACAACAGCCATGTCGTTACTGACTGCGATGCCATAGAGCTGGACGTTTTCACATGTGGTGGCGCTAAACACGGAAAACGAGGCTGGGGTGCAGCGGGTAAGGTGAAAGTAGCTGCTGCAGCTGTGAAGCGTTACATCTGGGATGATGACCAGGAGAACATGGATGTCTTTGAAGCAACAGATGGGGTCCGCTTCCGAATCGTATTCAGTGAGAACAAGGGTGAACTGACATGCTTTCCGGAAGAAAAGATCCGGAATGACTGTGTTATACATTGCGACAAGAGTTCAGCCAATCTGGCTTTGGATATTACCGGAAAACTGATAGATGCACAGAAGTTTGAATCAGATTCCACACATCTGTCTTCGCTGGATCACATCATTTCCAACTTCAAAAGCATCGAAGAGTCTATGGATCAATCAATGGCTTACTGAGCTTTGTAGTCTATCAAGTAAGTTTATGTCTCTGCAGTCAGGTTGGCAAATACAGAAAAGCAATACCCGCCCAAAAAGGCCGCATCTCCTCCTCCAGAAATGCGGCCTCTTTCGCATATTCAGTTGTTTGCTGACAAATCTGCCTACTTCAGCACCGTCACGCTGGTGATGTGCGGGTTGGCACCTTCATACCAGTACAGGAAGCCTTCCATGTCGACTTTGTCGCCCACCTTCAGCTCCTTCACAGCCTTGTAGACATCGGAATCCTTGTCGCACAGATAGGATTCAACGGTGAATGTGTACGTCTTGCCGTCTTTGGACGCCCTGAAGTACAGGTCATCGCCTTCTTCTCCGGAACCGTCATAGTTGTAGAGATACGCCGCATCAGAACCGTCTTCCGCCGGTTCAATGGTCATGTCCTTGAATTCCACTTTCTGGTTCTGGTACTTGATCAGCTCTTCTTCATTGCCCAGGTACTCCGTGACGTCCTTCACCGGCTCATTCCAGGTGCCACCGTCTTTCACGACTTCCACCTCGGCGCCTTCCGCGATTTCCGTTTCGCCGGACCACTCTGTCTTGTAGCCCTTTACACGAATCTTCACACCGTCATTGAGCTCCTTGTACAGATCCTCGGAGACATTTGCATTGTAGATAAAGTAGGCGCCATCCGGATCGGCAGCGTAAATCGTGGCTTTGTCCTCCCACCAGGACTGTTTGGCCTGCACGTAGGCTTCGATATCCACCTCGGATTCCAGTTCGGCATCCATGTATTCCTGATAGGTCATCACACCTTCGGATTTTGCAGCGGGATCCGTTTCCGTCTCCGTGGTCTTGTCCTTTGTTGCTTCGCCATCTCCGGAACTCGAGCATCCCGTCAGTGCCAGTCCGGCACTCAGCAGCAGCGCAGGCAGCCAGTGTTTGTTCATCATCAATTTCCTCCCGGCAAAGTCTTGTCTTTGCCTTCCATGTTTCATTATACGGCACCTGCCCCGTCTCTCTGAACCGTTTTTGCGGTTTTGGACCAAATGACCGGTGCTTTCACCGGGTCTGACGATCTGTACTCTGTACCGGATTCCCGGAGACCGGCATATATTTCTCCAGATATTCAGAAACCGTGTCCATGAATGTCATGTATTCCCGGGTGTCATTCTGCAGGCCATGCCCGGAGTGTTCCATGATGAAAAACTCATGAGGAACTCCATTCTTTTCCAGTGCATCCTTCAGACGCAGCGAGGCCGCAAAAGGCTGCACCTTGTCCCAGGCTCCATAGGCTTCCACCGTTGGTACAGAATCCGGTGTGACCCAGGAAGCTGCATCTATCTGCTTCATCGCCTGCCGATAGGTTCCATTTTTCAGCATCGAATCTGTAACCGGATTCCCGGACATGGCGGAAAACAGTCCGGCAATCCCGCTGTAATCCGCTTCCGGGTCCACTGAGACCGGCTTATGAGGATCCTGTCCCATATTGATCCAGTCTTCCAGATGAAAACTGGAAGGTCCCACAGACCCGAACACCATCTTCACGGGAACCGGTGACTGCGCCGCATCCCGGTAAGCATAAATCATGGCCAGCGTATCCCCCGCTGATCCGCCTCCAATCGCCATCTCATCCACCGGATATCCCAGAGCTGCAGCCGATTTCACAACTTCCGGAATGGCTTCCCGGATTTCCCGGGACATTGTATCCACGCTGGCGGCAGGGTTTTCCCCGCTGAGAACCGTATAGTTGATACTGGCAGACACATATCCTTTTGCCGTCAGCCATTCACACATGTCTCTGTCTCCCGCTTTGTCCCCGCCTGTAAAACCGCCGGGATGCAGATACACCACCAGACCATACCGGTTCTGACTGTCATCTGCCGGCAGATACAAATCGAATCTGTTCAGCTTCCCAGGACCATACGCCATGTCTTCATGAACTGTCCCCACTGAATCATTCCAGACAGTTTTGTATTTGCCATGGGTGGGATCCTGCGAAAGTTTCCACCAGGCTGACCCTGCAAAGGCAGCTGTAAAGGCAAGTACATAAATCATCGTCCACATCAGGCGGCTCCCCCGTCTCTTTTTTTCACTTCCATTTCCCTCCAGGCTCACAGAAAGTTGCCCCCGGACAGCGTTCCGCCAATAAGCAGATTGATCCCGCCTCTGACTGCCAGACGCCCGGCCACGGCGCCGGCCAGCATGACAGCTGCCAGGATCAGTATTCTTTTTTGTGTCATTTTTCCTATTCCTTTCCTTTTGACAATGCATGCAGCGAACCGTATACTTGTTTCGCTGCCAGTATCCGGAACACATGTTTCTCTGAAACACGTGTTCCGGATACTGGCAAATTCTACCATGACTGTTCTTCGGAACATACATCAGGAGGTCAGAAAACGAAAATGGAACAGAACCCACAGAATGTTTCACCATTCAGCAGCGAACAGCGGAATCTGTATGTAGTCCGGCATCTGGAAGCGTCGATGCTGCAGCTGCTGGAAACAAAGGAACTGGAGGAAATCACAGTCAGAGACCTGTGCAGTCACGCCGGAGTCGGCCGGACTTCCTTCTACCGGAATTTCCGCAGCCGGCAGGATATTCTGATTCAGATCATCCGTCGTCTGTCCGGCGAATGGATCCCTTCCGGGTCCGATGGAACTCCTTCCTCCTTCAGGAACACTGTCGGATGCCTTTTCCGGCATCTGGAGGAGCAGAAAGAGTTTTACGAACTCCTCCATCGGCGAAAACTGACCTGGCTGCTGAAGGATGCACTGCTGGAACAGTTCGGATACAACCCGTCTCAGGAAACCGCAGCTGCCTATTCATCCGCCTATGCAGCTTTTCTGGTCTATGGCTGGATTGAAACCTGGCTCGACCGGGGCATGCAGGAATCTGCAGAAGATATCGTGAAACTGCTGCCCTAAGACAGACAGCAGCGGAGAAAACATGAAAAAGGATCATGAAAGTGCCCGTCCCCTCTCCCCGGAAAGGTGACCGAACGCTCATGATCCTTTTTTATCTCACCAGGATCCGGATCTGCTCTCCGGATGCAGACTGAATCATACCGCTGATACAGTCCGCATCAGACAGACCCGGCTTATCCCCTGCTCCGGTTCCGGAGCTTCTCCATCAGCCAGTACACGGCAATGCACACCCAGGTTGCGCCCAGGATCCCCAGCAGCCAGAGCGAAGAAGAAGGCAGCGGACCCAGGTCCTTTTCACTGCCGGAAGCCTGAGACAGCTGATCCAGATGGTACAGTGCACTGACTTCATCGTACAGATTCTCAATGTAGGCATCATCCACTGTCTGCTTTCGCTTCGTGGACTTCACCACATTCTCCACCAGTTCCCCCGCCGCATTGCGCAGACTTGCCGATCCGTTGAATACCGGCGTGGTGAACGTGTGATCCAGATTGTTCATCAGCAGTCTGGCCGCATCGATCTTCACGCTGTAGTGCTCATCGTCATCTGTTCCCGCCAGGGAAAGATACTCCTGATACTCCGGACTCTGCAGGGCTTTCTGCGTCACCGGCAGATAGCCCTCGGTTTTCGCATACCCCAGCTGCACCTCGTTGCTCAGCAGGTACTGGGCAAAGAGCCAAGAGGCCAGCACCTCCTGGGGATCCTCCTTGCCAAACAGCGCAATGGACGGTCCCTGGGAAATCATCTGGACATTCGCCGGATCTGTCTGAGGCACCGGCCGCACCACGGTTTCAAACTCCGTGAAGGCATCTTCACTGATATCCGACAGTGGTGCATGGGCACCCATCCAGGTGGCGCCGGCAGTGGAATCCACCGCAAACAGCGTCTGGGAGGCGTTCAGGAAATTCGCCGGGTACCCCGAGATCTTGAACGTGGAAAACGCTCCGCTCTGCGCCTGACCCGCAATCTGCTTCAGATCCTCCGTGGTCACATCATTGAACAGCTCAATGTCTCCCTCCGGCGTGGAATATCCGGCGTTCTGCTGCTTCAGCAGCTGGATCATCATGTTGTCCGTGGACTTGTAAATAAAGGGAATCAGCACCTTCTGGCCATTGGCCACATAGGTCCCGTCTTCATTTTTGGCTGTCGCCGCCTGTGACACTTCCCAGATCCAGTCCCAGGTCACCACATCCGGGATCTGGTATCCCAGCTTCTCCACCAGGGTTCTGTTGATGTACAGCGCCTCGGTGCTGCGCATGAACGGCAGCGCATACTGATGATCCTGAAGCACGCCTTCTTCCAGAAACGCCGGCACCATCTCCTCGCGGGTCGGACCCGCAAACTTCAGCCCGCTGCCTCCCAGCCCGTACACCGGATCTGCCATCAGTTCATCCAGCGGCACCACCGTATCCGCACCCTGCAGATAGGATGCAATGTGATCCGGGTAGGTGATTGCCACATTGGGCGTCGTGTCCGTGGCAACGTTCGTGATCACATCGTTGTAGATCTTGCCGTAATCCGTATACAGCTTCATGTTCACCCTGATATTCGGATACAGCGCCTCGAAATCCTCAATGGCTTTCCTGTACACCGCTGTCTGGTTTTTGTTCGTGTCGTTTTTCGCCCAGAACGTGATCTCCACCGGTTTTGACTCATCAAAAGTTTCCGGTACCTCGAATCCCCTGGACTCCTTCTGCGTCCCGTGACACGCCGACAGGGAAAGGACCATGCCCAGGCACGCTATGACAGCCGCCAGTTTTTTCATCCATCTTCCGAAACTCATGTCCTCTCTCCCTTCCATGCCGATGAAGGCCACGACCTTCCGCCTCTGCAGGCAGCCTGACTGCTGCCCGCCAGCTGCATCCAGCGGGCTGTGTGCGTCTGCACGGCGGATTTCCCTGTCATTTTCCCGCAGGAAATGACAGGGAAAATGGCCGCCCCGCTCATCCCTTGGTTCCTCCCCGGGCCACCCCGGACATGATCTGCCGGCGGTAAATCAGAAACAGAACGATCAGCGGAATGGAAATCACCACCACAGCTGCCATCATCGCCGGAATGTTCGCACGGCCGAATCCGCTTTCCCGGATCTCCTGAATGCCGTTGGACACCAGAAAATACTTTGGATCATCCGTGATCAGCGACGGCCAGATATACAGGTTCCAGCACTCGATCACTTTCAGAATCGTGATCGTCACCACCGTCGGCCGGCAGATTGGCACCATGACCTTCCACAAATACCGCCAGTCGCTGGTTCCGTCCACCTTCGCGGCGTAGTACAGCGAATCCGGCACCTGGGCGAAGGTCTCCCGCAGCAGATAGATATAGAACACTGACGTCACCGAAGGCAAAATCAGCCCCAGAAACGTGTTGCGCATGTTCCACTCCGTGATGGTCTGGAAATTGGTGATGACCACCAGTTCGGAGGGAATCATCATCAGCGCAAGGAACGCCGTGAACAGCAGATTCTTTCCCCGGAACTGCATTCTCGCAAAGGCAAACGCGGCAAGAATCGTCACGAAGACCATCAGTCCGGTGGTGATCACCGTGAATATCAGCGTGTTGAGGAGATACCGTCCCAGGTCCACTTCCGTGAACACCTGCACGTAGTTCTCCAGCGTCGGACTCAGGGTGAAAAACGACGGCACGTACTCCGCGTTGTAAGCCCCGTAGTCCTTCACGGACGTCAGCACCATCCAGTAAAACGGAAACAGGACCACCAGCGCCCAGAGAACGAGCAACACCCAGGTCAGAGGCTTTATCTTTCGCAGAAATTTCATCATGGCCTCCTTCTAGCTGTAGTGCACATGTTTCCGGGACACCAGCAGGTTGATCACGGTGATGGTGAGCACGATTGCAAAGAGAATGATTGCCGCAGCCGAGGCATAGGAGGGATATCCCCCGCCATCCCGGTACAGCATGTCGAATACATACCCTACCAGCGTGTTCATTCCCGCTGCGTTCAGATTCGTGCCGAACAGTGCCACCGCATCGCTGTAGGCCTTGAACGCACCGATGAATCCCGTGATCACCAGATAGAACACCGAGGGAGAAATCAGCGGCAGCGTCACCCGGCGGAAAATCCGGCCGGGGCTTGTGCCATCCACCCGGGCCACGTCATAGTACACCGGGTTCACGCTGGCCAGGGCACTGGTCAGGATCAGGATCTTGAACGGCATGACAATCCAGATCGTATAGAAGCACAGGACAAACATCTTCGCCCACCAGGGACCGTCAATGAAGTCCACCCCCGTGCCGCCCACCAGACGGATCAGCATGTTCACCACTCCCTCGGAATACGGCGTGGTCTTGAACAGCACCATGAACACCATCCCCACCGCCAGGGTGTTGGTGACATAAGGCAGAAAGTACAGCGTCTGAAAGAGACTCCGCAGTTTCCGGATCCGCACCAGGGCGCAGGAAATCATCAGCGCCAGCCCGGTGGACACCGGAACCGTCACCAGCACCAGGACCACGGTGTTGATCAGCGCCCGGGTGAAATACGGATCATGCAGGACATAGCTGTAGTTGTAGTCCCCCACACCGAAAAAGCTCTGAGAGGCCGAGCTGTATCCTTCCTCGAAGGAATAAACAAAGACGTCAATCAGCGGATACACCAGGAAAAGACCCAGAAATATCAAAGCCGGAAGCAGGTACAGAAAGGCTTTCAGGTTCTGTTTTTCCATGACTCAGACCTCACCTGTGCCAATATAGGTATCCACGGCATCGGTTTCCAGCACCGCTTCGGCTTCTCCGTCTTCTGTCAGTACGGTGAATGTGGTCAGGGTTCGCCCGAATACCGGCGCTTTGTCCCTGGAAGGGACCGGTTCTGGTGCCGATGGCGCCTGTTCCTGCTTCGCAGGTACAGGCTGTGCCGGGGCTTCCAGGTGTGTGCTGGTCAGGGGCTCCAGTGTGACCCGGATGCGGCTGCCGGTGGCGGGATCAAAGAGAAAGACCTTGGAGGGTTTCAGATCGAACCGGACTTCTCCACCAGTGATGTGGTTCCAGTCATCGGCAGAGATGATGGACCGGACCACGTCGGATTTGGCGGCTTTGTTCCGGAAAATCACAGAGACATCCCGGCCGGTGATCTCCGGCCGCACCATTTCGTTGCCCAGGGCGCCGTTTTCCAGAAGGATGAAACCTTCCGGCCGGATGCCCACATTCACATGACCGATGACTGCGTTCTGGTCGCCGGCAACATTCAGCACCGGTTCGCTGTTGATCCACAGCTTTCCGTCCCGGACTTCCCCGCTGAACATGTTGATGGGCGGCGTGCCCAGGAACTGGGCCACGAACTGATTTGCCGGATCGTCATAGACTTTCTGCGGGGAATCCACCTGCTGCAGGACTCCTTCCTTCATGACCACGATCAGGTCCGAAATGCTCATGGCTTCGTCCTGGTCATGGGTGACAAACACCGTGGTGATGCCGGTTTCCTGCTGGATCCGGCGGATTTCTTCCCGGGTCGCCAGGCGCAGTCTGGCATCCAGGTTGGAGAGCGGCTCATCCAGCAGCAGCACTTTGGGCAGCTTCACCAGAGCCCGGGCAATGGCCACCCGCTGCTGCTGGCCGCCGGAGAGCTCGGAGGGCTTTCGGTCCAGCAGTTCTTCGATGTGCACCAGTCTGGCGGCTTCCAGTACCCGGTTCTTCATTTCCTCTTTGGACAGTTTGTCCTTTCCCCGGAAGTTCTCCAGGGGAAAGCGGATATTCTGTTCCACGCTCATGTGCGGATACAAGGCATAGTTCTGAAACACCATGCCCACGCCCCGCTGTTCCGGGGGCAGCCCGGTGACGTTTTTGTCACCGAAGAAAATCTCTCCGGATGTTGGTTTCAGCAGACCGCAGATCATGTTCAGTGTGGTGCTTTTTCCGCACCCCGAGGGCCCCAGCAGCGCGGCGAGTTTCCCGTCGGGAATGGTGAAGGTGAAGTCATTGACGGCAGTGACTTCCTGTTTGTTTTTTCCCCGTCCGGGGAATTTTTTCGTCAGATGATCCAGTACGATTTCCATCGTTTGTTTTCCTTTCATGGTGATTTACAGAAAAAGGATAACATGGATGTCCGGACCCGCAAAACGCGCCCGGATATACGGCAGGAGCCGCAAATGAAAAAATGCCGGTCCCGCACATTGTGTCAGAAACCGGCACCGGCTTTCCTTATATAAATATATGTGATGAGGGAGAGGCGAGGATCATCTCGAGGGGTTGTGGTCCTTTACGAAGAGGTACTCCTCAAAATCGCTCAGAGCCTCTTCCAAATCTCTCAGGGCTTTTTCATAGTCGCTCAGAGCATCATCATCGTCATAATTGCTAGAAGCCGTGTGCACAGATGCCGGCTTCGGAGTGACTTCAGCCGGCATCGGTTCTGACGGCTGGCTGGTCTCTGCCCAGCTGCAGTAAAGCGGAAAGGGAAACCGGCCATATTCCCGCTCATACAGTCGTTCTCCGCCTTTGATTTTCATCTCCTTCAGCAGTTCCTGCTTTTTCCCGTCTGACAGATCTCCACTGCTCACCCGGGAAACCGGTTGATGGTATTTTTTCTGGAGATCAGCAGAACAGAAGCTGAGATACCCTTCCAGACTGGTACCGCTCTCTGGATGCGCCGCATCATACAGTTCTGCGAGCTGACCACAGGCTTCCCGGATCAGCGACTGCCAGTTCCGCTACCTGCTGTCCACTCATATTCCCATACCCGTAAGCTGACCCTGTGTTTCCAGCAAAGCCAGCCGTTCCTTTCACAAAGATTTTAACAGACAGGGGTTGCACTGATTACGCGACTTTCAGATTCATGCATTGAATCTGCCTGTTATTTGTTGCTTTCCTCCTCGAAAGCACGGTTCAGGAATGAAACCCGTTTTCGCAGGTTCTTCTGGGCTGCAGGCGAGTGCACAGCCATGTCATACCCATGAAAGGTGCCTCTGGTGACGCTGATGGTGACCGGAGCGCCCAGGGCAGCCACCTTGCGGGCATAGTCCCTGCCTTCGTCCCGCAGGCAGTCAAACTCTGCGGTTTCCACGTAGGTGCAAACCGGAACAGGATGATGCAGCGGGTCAAACTCAGAAGGGTCCTGACCTTTCAGGAAGCCATTCCACATAATGCGGTTGTTCCGTGCATTCCACAAGGGTGTGTCCGTGAACTGCTTCATGGAATCAGATTGCATGAATGGATCCGTCACCAGGTACACCAGCATAAGAAACGCCGGCTTCACCACATTGGCCAGCATGATGGCCAGCGCTGCTCCGGCGCTGTCTCCAGCAAAGCCTGCAGGAATGCTGCCATCCGCCAGGACCCGTTTCCAGACTGTCATGGCATCCAGAAAGGGCAGCGGGTACGCACCTGTTCGATAGTCGGGCATATATACGCGACAGCGGGCTTCTCTGGCATACAGCTGAGCCAGCTGCCGGTGGTAAGGAGCCGCTTTGTAGAAGAAGGCACCACCATGGAAATACAGCAGCGACCGGTCTGTTCCCGCTTCCGGTTCAAAGACATGGATGTCAAAAGGGGGCCCGGGAATCACCCGGTGCAGGATACCCGGCAGTCCCGGTGTCAGGTCAAAGGCGGTTTTGAGAAACACATTGGCTGCCGGTGCAAGTTCCGGAAGGAAGGGCATGGGCAGTGCGATGTGACGAAGTGATGGATTGATGGGATAGCGGTGAGTCATGGGACTGATTCCTTTCTGGGGAAATGCGGCCAGGATACGAAAAACTATGAATACATATGAATGCAAATACACATGAAAATAAATCCTGAGCCTGAGATAAAATGAATCCAGCTTTATAGCTCAATCCGACACAACAAAGCAAGTTGAAACCGTCTGCTTTTACAGCGCATTTCTCATTTGTTCCAATCGCATCTGCTGCTGAGTGATTTTTTCATGCGTATTAGGATTAAGACCATATCGAGTGTTCTTTCCATTTCCGGTTTTTCTGACCAATCCTTCAGAAATCAGTTGCCCAAGACATTTTCTTATCTGATAGGCAGATAAACCGGTCAATTTTTTGTCAAGCTCCGGCACCGAGAAAGTGTCGGTATCATTATTGAGAATCATATATTTAAGAATTCTTTTTTCATTCAACCCAAGTGCTGGATACGAATCTGCGAGGTCTATAATCCAAATCTTCAATTCAGTTTTCTCAAGATTTGTTTTTATTTCCGGTGACCGCACTTTATTCATGTAAGCGGCCGAAAAGATTTGTGCTCCACCTTGCCCCTGCCGTTCTGACAAACCCAAAAATCTGAACAAACTCATAATCCTCTCGTTTCGAGGTCTCGTTTCCCCTCCATGAATATAATCTTCCTCATTGACCAGCAAAATTCCCGGATTCTCAAAAAGAATATAATCCGAAGTAGCCGTTATCTTTACAACCGGATTTGGTCCATCATAATCTGAATGCGCCAGAGCATTAACCAACGCTTCACGGAAAGCGGTAGCCATCTGTCTATCTCCTGTTCGCTCCTGACTCGCAGATAAAGAAAATGAATTCTGAGTCATTGCCATCAGTTTCTCGAAAACCAGATTAAAAAACAGGTACAGGTTCATCTCCGGAAAAGTCAAATCATCATCAGTCACCCTATCGCTCCACCTTGTAGATCCAGGGTCTTTCCGGAAATAGTCAACATGAAATTTTGGATACACTTTATGTATTTCATTTATTCGTCCAAAGAACAGCAACGTCGCTTTTTTTAATATATATTTTCCGCTTTTCTGATCCAGCTCAACTGCACCTATCCGATCCAGAAACTGTTCCCAGGAAACCATCGAGAACCCTCTGTCAGGATATCTTCTGGAGACTTTTTCCTTATAGCTGATCACTGAGTCCACATCCAAAGAATCGGTAGTAAATCCTGTCAGCAAGTATTGATCAGTAGATGTATTACTGGCATTCCGGGACATCATTTCCAACTGATCGTTGCTGGCTTTTCTATCACCCTCTCCGGTTCGTATATACACTTCTGTTGGCTTATTATTGATATAAACAGGCTTTCGTGCCAAAGGAACTTCCGGAATTTGTGTAATCACTATCGCTTTGCCATTATACTTTCTCAATAACACGGGGTTATTAACCATTGCGTTATAGCTCACTTTATTCGGGTTTGCGAACTCACAATCCAGACTACCCTGTATTTTATAGGGATCACCTACACCATGGACAATATTCTGCGGAAAGCTTTCCTGGATTCCCAGAATCACTTCGCCACCACGTGTATTACAGAAAGATGAGTAAGTCTTCCAATAATCATGAGGAACTCTGTCGGCAGCCGTTTTGAACTCCAGAGTATTGTTTTCATCATTTATATCTTTCAAAATCCACTTTCTAATCTCTTCCTCTGTTAATTCAGGAAGTTTGTCTATATTGATGTTTTTGCTCATTGGGTAACGCTCCTCAAGTAGTCCCATTTTATCAGTCTATTCTGGAAGTCGATATGTTATTTCTGAATTCCATTTTCCCTTAATCGGGATGCAACTAAAAGAATCAAATAAATGACTTGATTTATCCTTCATCCATTTTTAGACCTGATTGGGTCTTCTATGACCCAATTCTGCCTGTCCTTCCCTTTTCAAGCCGCTGTTTTTTTACTTAATTGGAATGCAACTAAAAGAATCAAATAAATGACTTGATTCATCCTTCGTCCATTTTTAGACCTGATCGGGTCCTCTATGAGCCAATTCTGCCTGTCCTTCCCTTTTCGAGCCGCTGTTTTTCCCTTAATCGGAATGCAACTAAAAGAATCAAATAAATGACTTGATTTATCCTTCATCCATTTTTAGACCTGATTGGGTCTTCTATGACTCAATTCTGCCTGTCCTTCCCTTTTCAAGCCGCTGTTTTTTTACTTAATCCGGATGCAACTAAAAGAATCAAATAAATGGCTTGATTTATCCTTCATCCATCACCAGTCACCACAGGATTCAACCGAATTCTGATTATCACTTTCCGTATCTTATTTACCCTTTGGATGCTGGTATTTATCACATTCCGTGTTGTTGTTATCACTCTGCGTATCAACATTGTGGATACAGACTGCATCCATTTCTGCAGAGACTGTCCGATTCCCGGGACCAGCCACAGTTTATTATTGTGAATAATACCGGTAAAAACAGTTTCCTATTGTTCTGACTCATTCCTACACTGGGATCATGGACATACTGATACTGTTTGTATTCATACTCGGGATCGTCATCAGCCAGATAACAGGATTCTCCGTTCTCTGGATCCTGGCAGGCTTCTGTCTGCTTCTGATACTCTATGCCCTGTCCAGCGGCTTTCGGACTGGCGACCTGCCGGCCCTTCTGCACCCGGGATGTCTCACTGCCTGCCGTCTGGGATTCCTCTTTCTGCTCATCGGCGGACTCAACGGACTCTGGCGATCCTGCGGAGTGATGGACAGTCTGGCTTCTCTTGCCGGCTGCTGTCTGTCCTTCAGGGTTTCGCCAGCGGTGTGGATCCCAGCCGGCAGCTGACATCCTTTGTATTCGGCACCGCTTCCGGCGGCGGGATGAAGAGTATGGTATCTGTGGTCTGTGTCGTATGCCTGTCTTCACTCTATACCGGTTTTTTCGAACAGACCGCCATTCTGCGGCGGGTGAAGCAGCTGCACATCCCGCCCATCCTCTACGCCCTGCTCACCTGCAGCCTGGCCTGTTCCCAGACACTGGCTCTGGTCCTCTCCGCTCAGCTGCTGTCAGGACAGTACAGGAACAGGGAAGAGCTGGCCATAACACTGGAGGACACAGTGGTTCCGGTGGCAGCCCTGGTTCCCTGGTCCATTGCCAGCCTGGCACCTCTCTCATTTCTGGGAATAACGCCCACCTGGCAGATCATGCTCTGGTCATTTTATCTCTACGTGCAGCCGATCTGGTGGTGGGCTGCCAGCCATGGACTTCCGCTCCTCCACAACCTCCATGGCTTCCGAAGTGGAACCTGGCATATAGCCACTGTTCATTCAGCTTCCACTGACCGCAAATCCTGATAACTCAAAAATTCCAGGCGGTCCTGCACTGCCTGGAATTTTAATTATCTGTATATTCAGAATCCGGTTCTGTTCTGAGCCGTTCCTGTTCCTTCCGGCTGTCCACCCTTCTCCATTGTCAAATTCCGTCAGGTAACCTGTCTTTCTGTTCCAGCCGGCAGCATGCTGGTATCATAATACTGAATAATCAGTAAAAGAAAGGAGAGTCATCATGACCGGATTCAATCATTCAGCTCAATCAGGCGGAAACATGACATGGAACAGGACAAAGGAGGATACCAATGGATAACAGCTATCTCGACCTGGAGGAAACATTCAAAGTAATCGAAGAAGCCATGGACAGCCCCGCAGCCAATGCTGATCAGCTGATCAGTGCCATGAACCGGCAGCTCAAAAAGCGGGGAAAAGAAAAGGAAACAGCTTTTGCAATCAAAAATCATCCGGAACCCGAAAAACTCCTTCAGCAGCTGTCCGCCTCCTTTGCACAGCCTGCCATCCCCGGGCAAAGGCCAGCTGGCAAAGCCGCAGGATCAGCGGTGATCCCCCTGAAAAAACCGGGAAAACTTCCGGAAGAATTCCGCTGGCTGAAACCAAAGGACAACCATACCCAGCAGGTCCGGGACATTGTGAACGATCTGCTGGGCCCAGGCAAAAGCCGCCAGGAGGGACTGGTCGAAGCTCTGTATACAGCTGCTTATGAACCGGAAAACGACCCTGCGGGCTTTCAGTCAGAACCGTATTTCATTCTTCCTGTGGATCTCTACCGGAAAATGAAAACCCTGTATCATAATTACCGCCCCCAGGATATGCTGGTTTACGGAACCTATATCATTTCAGCGCAGTCGGCCCTGGGATGTCTCGGCTTTGCCGGCGGTCAGGGAGCTGCGCAACGAGCCCGGACTCTTCGTTCACGTCTCCACGGCATCTCCATCATGATGATCCCAGCCACCATGGCCCTGGCAGTCATGGAGCCGTATTCCCTGACAGACCAGGAAAAACGGAGCATGGCAGTCGGCACAGCCAGCCGGTTTATCCGGCAGCTGGGACTGGACCTGCTTTACAAAGACACCCGGAGTTTCGAGCCTGACACAGTTCTCCGGGAAAAAATCATCGATCTGTACAAAACCATCCGGGAGGATACAACCCTGCACACCAGAATCGTCTTCCCGGCGGAATACACCTCCTTTCCGGGCCCCTGGATTCCGGAAGTCACGGAACAGGAATACGAATTCATCATCGCCCTGGGCTGGTGTTTCGCAGCTTCAGGCAGAGACAAAATCCGTTCCAAACTCATCAGCATCATCAGCCGCTGTGTCTTTGATATGCCCCCGGGATCTCTGAAACGGATCAGCCGGTCCGTATTCGAAACACTGGAATCCGGAAGCCGCAACGGACAGCTCAACCACATTCTCGCCGCCCACTGTGTACTGGAATGCCTGGGAGAAAGTTTCTGGCTTGCCATTACTTCCCCCTACGTTGCCTGTATCCGGTATCTCTGCGACCACATCTGGCTGGATATGGAAGTGGCCCAGGCACGTCAAGCACATACTGCTCAAACTGCCGATGAAGAGTCGGAAGCTCAGGAAGATGACCCGAATGCTGATGACAGCAGTCAGAATCCAGCAGAAACGCTGGAAGACGATGATGATGGTGAAGAAAACAATATACCTGAAGACAAAATGGCCCAGCCTTCCACTCTGGCAGATCTGGATGTGGAAATCCTGCTGCAGCAGATCAGCGCGTCCATCCAGAAACTCCCAGATGAACCGGACCTGGATATGCAGCTGATGGCTGCCAGAAACTCCGTACAGCTGCTCACCGCCGACATAGAGCGGCTCACCTGCCGGCTCAATGCGTTTGAGCACCGCATTCCGGAATACGACACCAAATCCAGTCTGAAAGAGAACCGGCGTCTTCTGGCGGAAAACGCCAGTCTGATGCAGAAAACAGAGGATCTCAGAAAAGAACTGGAAGACCTGAAAGCCCGGAGAAAAGCCGACAAAGAGCGGTATATCGAAAGAGGTCACAAAGAAACGCAGAACATTCTGTATCCCGAACTGATTACTCTGCGCAGGCAGCTCACAGAAGAGCAGAACAAACATGCCGCCTTCCTGCAGGACCAGAAGGAACTGGCGCAGCTGCGGGAGCTGATTTTCAACGATCAGGCAGAAAATGAATCCACCCTGGAAACCATGCAGGAGGGGCTGACTCCGGCAGAGGAAGAGGAAATCCGGAGCTTCTTCGCCCAAAACAAAGTGGTGTTTGCCGGCGGGCACATCCGCCAGTCCCGGGAACTGGAGCAGAAATATGGCCGTTTCACCGCTGCGGAAACCCCGACCTTTCCACCGGAAGCTGTGAACAGCGCCGATCTGGTCATTGTGTTTGCACACTGGATCTCCCACACCACCTATTACAAAGTCACGAACATTGCCAGACGCCGCAATATTCCCCTGGAGTATGTCAACAGCCGGAATATGTCTGTCAGTGAGCGTGAGCTGCTGGCCATCATCCGGAAAGTGAGGGCAGCGGTATGAAACGGATTCTTGTAATTGGCTGTGCCGGCAGCGGCAAAAGCACCCTCAGCCGGCAGCTGCGGGATAGTCTGCACCTGCCGCTGATTTATCTTGATCAAATCTGGCATTGTGCCGATGGTTCCCACATCAACCCGGACCTGTTCGACCGGAAACTGAACACCATCCTTGAAACCGATGCCTGGATCATGGACGGCAATTACAGACGGACTCTGAGAACCAGACTCAATGCCTGCGACACAGTGATCCTGCTGGATTTCCCTACGGATGTCTGTCTCCGGCAAGCCAAACAGCGGATTGGCCACAAGCGGGAAGATCTGCCCTGGGTGGAAACAGAGTTCAATCCGGAGTTTGAAGACTGGATCCGGAATTTCCGAACCCGGAATCTTCGGGAAATCCTGAAAATGCTGGAGGAATACAGTCAGACCCGGTCCATCTATGTGCTGCGCTCCCACGAAGACATCCGGGAGTTCGTGGCGACTGTCAGACAGCTGGAACAGTTCAGTCTGAGAACGTAAAAGAAACCGCCAGGATCGCCCCGGCGGAAACACAATCAAATTCACTTCGTCATAGTGGTGAGATCCGCAAACAGCGTCGGATCACCGGATTTGGCTGTACCGGAACAGGCAGCCAGTGTGGCGGCAAGAGCTCCTGTCAGCAGGAACAGAAATGCCCGTTTCATGATTCATGTTTCCTCCTGTATGAATCAGAGTATACGGGATTACCGGGCTAGCCTGGCAGGATATGCACTTCAGGCATTGCGTATGGATGCCGATGGTGGGTAGAGCTGACACGTGGGAGGAAAAAGGCAGCGTATAGCTCATTATTTATTGGCATTGCAACGTTTCTCGATCATGATATTTATAACAGAAATGAGGAATAAATATGCCAATCGGTCATTATGATACAAGCTTCTGCGAACAATATGAATTGGAGGAAGCTGCAGCCCATCTGCTGTATGCCTATCTCTTCACTGGCTTAGGTGGAGAAGATGCGGAAAGAATTCTCTTTGGTGACCATCATCAGAAAGGCTAGTTCACGAAGACACTGCTCAATTTCTATGGACTTAGTAACAGTCGAGAAAGTATGAATCGTGGGCGCTTCAAAGGCTATTCTATGGAAGATGCAGTCAGAGAACTCACAACAACCGGGAAAGTTGGAGACACAAAAGTAGCTAGTCTGTTTTTGAAATATCGTCCAGATTTACATCAGCACCATTCGCTGTAAAATTGCATATCTCCACTCTTCGAGGCAATTTGGAACTTCTCAACTAAATCCTTTGGTGAAACACAAAGAGTGGGTTCTTCATCCGTAGGAGAAAAATTCTCTGGACTGATTTCACAAAACAAATGGTCATCTTCATTTGGACAATCAAATTCCAGTTTAGGAAATCCCACCAGTTCCGGTATAAACTGCCGGGTTTCACCGTCAAATGGCAGACAGTATTTCATGATTTCCTGGATTTGCTGCCGGGTGATTTCTCTAGGAATAATCACAGAACCATACAGTTTATAGTTGGATGCATCGCGATATAGATAGTTAATTCTTGTATTCACTGGTGTATCCCCTCCTCGTCCTGGTATAGCACAAAAGTCAGAATGTGTTCTTCTAGAGCCTTTCATTGACAATTCTTTTAATCGTCCATTATATTAATCATATAAATAAGAGTGAGTAATCACTCCCAGTTCTCAGCCTAGTGTAGAGAACATGGTGCAAATACACCGCATAAGCCGATTCTCGGCCAACCGTCACTCCATTGGGTGGCGGTTTTTTATACGAACTTTGCTTTCTAAAATCGAATGGACTGTATAATCACTGGACATCCGCCCATCAATCTAATTGGCTGCAACCACCCGAATATTTCTTTCTGGCTGTAGTCGATTTAAACTCAGAGAGTTTATATAAACTCCATCGAGTTTACATAAACCGAGTTGAGTTTAACTTCAACCAATCCAGTTCACCTAAATTCCTGAGTACGATGGAAATCATGCTACAAGCGCTCCTTCATACCTGACGCCCCGGCATCCATCGACATACAAAACAGCCCTGCAAAGCCATTCAGCCTGCAGGGCATTTTCCTGTTGCCTAGAATCCGATGGACTCCATGACACTCACAACCTGGTCCAGGTTTGCCTCGGCAATGTCTTCGACTTCGTAGAATACATTGGCTCTGGTGTCCACTGCTGCCAGATTATAGATCGTGTTCATGGTGTTGAGATAGCTGGTCATCTGGTGACTGTCATCGCTGCTCCAGTTGTTTTCTTCAAAGAAATTCTCACTGGTGCAGGAAGCCGTGGCTTCGTTGTAGGCTTTCTGGGCTTCGCCTGTTTCGACGCTGATTTCCAGCTTGACGAGATCATTGGCGGCAATGCGGCTGATTTCTCTTTACTGCCTGGATTATAGGTTGGTGTTGCGGAATAATCCGGTAGGATGCAACCACAACTGCGCAATACCTGCATGTCTCCTTTCCTGTTGAAGACATTCCAAACACCAGCGAGTTAAATCAAACCAATCACAGTTATTCAAAAACTGACAGACAGTTTCGCATAGAATTTGGAATGGCTTATAAAATCATCTTCTATGCAATCATCAGGAGCGATAGTTATATTATTCCGCAATTGAGGTATGATAGACTTAGTCATGTAAACCAAACCCAAACTCAAAGCAAACTCAATCGAAACTTGAAGCAAACTCAAGGCAAACTCCAGCGAGTTAATACTAACTGATTCGAGTTAATCCTCAGCAGCTCATTCCAGTTTATATAAATTAGCTAATCTGGCACAGACAGCCTTTATAAGAAAGGAATTCCCATGAGCAACGATCAAAGACTGAATTCACTTCTGGAAACCGGAGAACATATAACTCTGGAATGCAAAAAAAGCGGCAATGAAGTTCCAAAAGATGTATGGGAAACATATTCCGCTTTTGCCAACACCTATGGTGGCTGCATTCTTCTCGGTATTCAGGAACATCCTAAAGAAACAGATATAAAACGGCGATTCGAGATTACAGGAGTCCGCAATCCGGCTCAGAGAAAAAAAGAATTCTGGGATACCATCAACAGTGACAAAGTAAGTGCAAATATACTGATGGAAAAGGATGTGGAAGAGGTCAATACAGATGATGGAAAAAAAGTGATTGTCATAACAGTTCCCGAAGCCAGTTACAGACAGAAGCCAGTCTATATCAATGGCAATCCATTCAAGGGAACTTTCCGCCGCAATCACGAATCTGATTACCACTGTACAGAGGAGGAAGTCAGGGCTATGCTTCGGGATTCCGCAGATACAGGTTCTGATGGAATTCTACTGTCTGGATACTCCATGGATGATATCGATTCAGCCACTTTGCAGTCATATCGAAATGAGTTTGACTCAAGAAATCCAGATCACCACTGGTCCAGACTTGACAATAAGGAGTTTCTCCGAAATCTGGGTGGTTTGACCAAGGATCGCAGAACCGGAGAGGAGTGGCTGACTATGGCTGGTCTTCTCATGTTTGGCAAAGGTTTATCCATCAGAGAGCGCTTTGGCAATCTGTCTTTCGACTATCTGAATCTTTCAGGCCTTCTTCCGGGGCAGCGCTGGAGTGACAGAATTTCTGTGGATGGTACATGGGAAAACAATCTCTATTCTTTTGCCAGAACGGTTCTGCCTCGACTGACCAGGAATCTGGAAAAGCCCTTCAAAATGGATGGGATCACCAGAATTGACGATACCCCTGTTCACCAGTCAGTCCGCGAAGCACTGATTAATATGATCATTCATGCGGACTATCAGCAGATAGGCAGTTTAAAAGTCATCCAGTATGATGATGGATTTCAGTTTTCCAATCCCGGTAATCTGAAACTGCCTGTCTCCCTTATTTTTGAAGGTGGTCATACAGCTGCCCGAAATCCCCGAATTCAGATCATGTTTCGGATGATCGGACTCTGCGAGAACATCGGTTCGGGGTTTTCTCTGATTCTGAATACATGGCGGGAGCAGAACTGGCGCGATCCAGATTTGTATAACGATCTGGAATTGCACAAGGTGGATCTCCGGTTATGGAAAACCGAAGCAATTCCAGCCAGCTGTTCTGCTCAACTGTCATCCTGCTTCGGCAAAGCATTTTCAGAGCTTCCCGAAAAAGAAAAACTGGTTTTATCCATTGCCCTGCAGGAAGGAAAAATCACAACATTGAAATTGCAGTCAGTATTGAAAGCAGATCCCGAGGAAACCAAAGCTCTGATTATTGAGTTAATGCGCAAAAATATGCTGATTCCAAATTACCGGAATCCGCAATATGAGTATTACATCAATCTCGATTTCAGTCCTGTCGAGCCAGAGCCTGCTGTAGCAGCCATAAACATCCCTTCTTCTCTTTCCGAAACAGATCGAAAGCTGCTGGATCTGCTGCAGAAAGGCCCTGTCAGTCACCGGGATATAATCAGTCAGATCCCGACAATCACCACAGGGCCAGGGGCCTCCAAGGCAATGAAGCGGCTCATAGATAAAAATCTTGCAATAAAGTTCAAGAAAAAAGGCGAGCGCTCAACATTTTACAGATTGGCAGATGTGTTTAAATAACGCCCCGGCATCCATCGGCATACAAAACAGCCCTGCAAAGCCATTCAGCCTGCAGGGCATTTTCCTGTTGCCTAGAATCCGATGGACTCCATGACACTCACAACCTGGTCCAGGTTTGCCTCGGCAATGTCTTCGACTTCGTAGAATACATTGGCTCTGGTGTCCACTGCTGCCAGATTATAGATCGTGTTCATGGTGTTGAGATAGCTGGTCATCTGGTGACTGTCATCGCTGCTCCAGTTGTTTTCTTCAAAGAAATTCTCACTGGTGTAGGAAGCCGTGGCTTCGTTGTAGT
This sequence comes from uncultured Faecalibaculum sp., assembly GCF_910588395.1. GTDB lineage: Bacteria > Bacillota_I > Bacilli_A > Erysipelotrichales > Erysipelotrichaceae > Faecalibaculum. The sequence continues at coordinate 30,843 of NZ_CAJUPA010000011.1, forward strand.
CTTTCTGGGCTTCGCCGGTTTCGACGCTGATTTCCAGCTTGCCGAGATCATTGGCGGCGTCAAAGGAATATTCATCGGTTTCCGTTTCAATGTCCGTGATCTGGTAACCTTTGTCCCTGAAGGCATCTGCCAGCTTTTCGCCGGCGGATGCGGCGTCATTCTTTGCGGCGGGTGTGGTTTCCTGGACAGTTTTGTCTGTGCTGCTGTCTTTGGTGTCTGCAGCGGGTGCAGGCTGGCTGCAGGCTGCGAGGGTAACGGAGAGCAGAGCTGCGGCAAGATATGCAATGGGTTTGTTCATACTGGTTGTGCCTCCTGGAGAAATGCGGTTGGTTTCTCTTTGCAGCCTGGATTATAGGATGGTCTATCCGAATAATCCGGCGGGATGCAACGGGAACTGTGCAATTGACAGAGCTGTCGGAATAAGTAAGCGGATTCCTGTCACAAGCCTGTTTTCAGCTGATGTGATCTGCCTGCTCTTCCTGCGGCCTGACTACTGCCAGAACCCGCAGCGGGAGATCGTCCGGATAGGTTTCATTTATCAGAATATACCGGCATCCGTTTTTTCTGCATTCTGCCAGAATATGACTGTTTTCAGCTGCAAGCTGTTCCGGGTCTATGTGATTGTCCAGTCTTTGCTCAATGACGCAGCCATAAGACTCTATTTTTCTGAAATGCTTCCGGATATAGTCCGGGGTCATGACCAGCCAGATGGCCTGGATGGACTGCAGTTCTTCCGGGGAAAAGCTGCTGTGCCAGTCAAAGGGAATGTAACAGCCTTCCAGGATCAGATTCTGGCTGTTTTCCACAGCAGTGCGGATGATTTCCCGGAGGATGGGCCAAAGGTACTCTGTAAGCTGGTCGTCGTCCTCCAGGGTCAGATCCGTGTTGCGGCTGCGGATGAGCCCCATTTTCAGATGGTCAATGGAGAGATAGGGATATCCGGTTTTTTCCAGCAGTTTCTGAGCCAGAAGTGTTTTTCCGGTGTGTGTGGCTCCTGCGATGAGCAGTATCATGAATGCCTCCTTTATGGGGAAATGGGATGTATACAGAGAACAATGAGGCTATCCCCTTGAAAAGTGTGAAATTCTGCATTTTGTCCCCTGTAAAAATGTAAAATCTGACGTTTTATCCCCTGTAAAAGTGTTTGTACATCAGTAAACAATAATTCAGCCGGCTGCCTCAGCCCCGAACCGGCAGAAAAGGGCCATCCGGACTCACCCATCAGATCATGCCCCAGTCTATGAAGGAGGAAAGCTTTGGGAAAAGAGAAAGACATTCTGGAACGGCATCTGCTGGAGAATCCCGAGGAGCACAAAGAAGCCATGGAACTCATCACCGGATGCAGGTGGGACATCGATCCTGCTTCCTTCCGACATTATCCTGTCCACAGCAGACAAAGCAGCTGGTCATCTCTGAAAAGCGGAGATGACCGGCTGTTTCTCTGCCTGCGGGAAGGAAGGCAGTATACTGTAAACAGAGGAGAGATCCATCATCCGGTGTGGACGATCAAGGGACTGGCACATCTGAGTGGCATGGAGATCGATGACGAAGAACTTTTGAAGATCAGTGAGTCAAAGGAGGAATGCACCGTGGAACTGGCATACACATTTCTGAGCAAGGAACAGGCGGATGCGGCCCTGCGTAAAGGATTCCAGGAAGGTGAATCCGAAGGAAGGAAGAGAGCTCATCAGCTCTTCTCCTGGCTTCACAAACAGGACCGCATCAGCGAGTATCCGCAGGCTCTCAGTTCTGAACAGCTGTTCGAACAGTACTGGAATGAAATGCAGAACAGCCTGAAACACTGATCAGGCACAATCAGGCCGCAGGAAGACCTTCTCAAAGAGGTTGATCCTGCGGCTTTTTTTCATTCAGACTGTCTGCCTTCTCCATAGACAGGTGTCAGGCTGCAGCAGAACACTTCTCTTCTGCCCGGCAGTACTTCCTGTACAGTCCCCATCCCATCAGTGCTGTGAGAGCTTCGGCTGCAGGCACAGCCAGCCATGCCCCTGCGGTGGAAAACAGGGCAGCCAGCCCATAAGCCAGGGGAATCACCAGGACAAATCCTCTGGACAGAGACATGATCTGTCCCGGCCGGGGTTCATGCACAGAGGCAAACCAGGTGGACAGGATGATGCAGATGCCGGCAAAGGGCGTGGAAAGAAAGTACAGTTCCAGCCCCTGAACTGCTACAGCCTGCAGCAGCGGATCGTGCTCGCTGTTGAACGCCGCTGCGATGGGACCAGGCCAGATCCAGGTAATCAGGCAGATCAGAAGAGAGAAACCCAGAGCAGTGCACAGCCCATACCGAAGCAGCTGTCTTTCCCTTCCCGGGTCATGGGCGGCACAGGCAGCACTGGTCAGCGGCTGCATGCCCTGGGCAATGCCGTTGAACACGGCTGTGGTCACACAGGTGACGTTGGCAATCACCCCATAGGCCGCCACACCGGTGTTGCCGGTGAGTTTCAGGAAAATGGAATTCAGGACAATCATGACAATGCCGGCGGAGACCTGGGTCACAAACGAAGGAAACCCCAGGGAGCAGTCCTGAATCATGACCTGCAGGTCCGGTGTTCCCCATCTCAGGTGCAGAGTGTTCTGCAGTCTGCGAAAGTGCAGCATCATGACCAGAACCCCGGTGACCGGCGAGAGGACCGTGGCAAGAATCGCACCGAACATGCCCATCTGGCAGGGAAAAATGAAGAACCAGTCCAGAACGATGTTCAGAAAACTGCCTGTGAGCTGTGCCCAGGTGGAAAGATGCGGACTGCCGTCGTTGCGCATGAAAGCCTGAAGAATATAGTTGAGCATAAACGCCGGGGAAAACAGCATGAGCCAGCGCAGATACGTGGCTGTATCCGCCAGTGTCTGCCCATCGGCCCCCAGCCAGATGGCTGCCCTGTCTGCGCCGAAGGCGCCCATCAGCACGAAGGGAACAGACAAAGCCAGTCCCAGTCCGATGGTATCGGTGAACACACGGCTCTTTTTCCGGAGGTTGGCACCTGCCAGTGTGAACTGCGTGGAGCCTCCCATGCCCAGCATCATGCCGATGCCGCACAGAAAGCTGTAGACGGGAATCGCGAGGTTCAGGGCGGCGAGGCCGGTGGTGCCCAGGCCTGCGGCGATGAACCAGGTGTCGGCGAGGATGTAGCAGGATACGCCCAGGATCCCGATGATGCTCAGGGAGGTGCAGCGGATGAATTCGTTTCTCAGGGCGGGATCGTGGATGCTGGCTGATCCGGTCATGAATGCCTCCTTTCCTGTCACGGAAGTGTCCGAAAAAAGGACGCCTGAATTCCCGCTTTCAATGGCCTGCGGCGGAAACTCCCGGCGTCCTTGTCCTGCATCCGGCGACGCAGGGGATCTGTGTGACTGTGCTCCTTATTATATCCGGATGGCTGGAACCTGCAAGGAGAAAAAGGCAATGGTCCTGCAGTGTCTGTTTCTTCAGAGACCGGACATATTTTGTACAGTTCCGGATCATTGTCATTTTGTTCATTCCACCCCATCTTTTCAGGCTGCGGTCTTGGCATCAGACAGAATGTTTTTCTGTGACAGAATGTCCTGCTTTGGCGTTTCGGGTTCATTGCAGGTGTTCAAACTGTCCAATGAACTTACAATACATTCAGAGATAATAGAAACGAGAGATGCAGATGAGAAAAAACGGTGTTTTGCTTCATATAACTTCCCTGCCGAGTCCCTATGGTGTGGGTACCATGGGTCAGGCTGCCAGAGATTTCATTGACCAGCTTCAGCGGCATGGTCAGAGCATCTGGCAGGTGCTGCCGGTGAATCCCACAGGGTACGGGGATTCACCCTATGCCGCGAGTTCCATTTTTGCGGGAAACCCCTACATGATCGACCTGGATCAGCTGGCTTTTGACGGGCTGCTGCAGTGGCATGAATTCGAGCACACGCAGTGGTATACCTATCCCGACCGGGTGGATTTTGCGATTCTGTCCAGAAACCGGATGCCGCTGCTGCGGACGGCTGCCTGGCGGCTGCTGCAGAACAAGCCGCAGGATTATCAGGCGTTTCTGGATGACAACAAGGACTGGCTGCCGGATTTCGCACTGTTCACGGCAATCAAGAGCTCTCAGGGCGGAAAAGCCTGGAAGGACTGGCCGGAAGAGTACAAGGTGTACGATGCAAAGAAAACCGGTGAATGGCGGCAGCGGTTCCTGGATGAAGTGGAGCAGACGGAGGCGATCCAGTATCTGTTTTTCCGGCAGTGGAAGTGGCTCAAACAGTATGCGAATGACCACGGTGTGGAGATTCTGGGGGATATCCCGATTTATGTGGCAATGGATTCCGTGGATGCCTGGAGTCACCCGGAGCTGTTTCTGATGGATGAGCATTCCAATCCCACGGTGGTGGCAGCGGTACCGCCTGATGCCTTCAGCGCCGAGGGCCAGCTGTGGGGCAACCCGGTGTATGACTGGGCGGCGCAGAAAAAGAACGGCTACAAATGGTGGACGAACCGGATCCGGCGAATGGCAGGGCTGTATGATATCCTGCGGATCGACCATTTCCGGGGATTTGATTCATTTTATGTGGTAAAACCCGATGCCACGACGGCGATTGGCGGTGAGTGGCGCAGGGGACCCGGTGCAGATCTGTTCCGGCGGGTGACCAGAGCGATTGGAAAACAGAACATCATTGCGGAGGACCTGGGGATTCTGACTCCTTCGGTGGAGCGGATGCTGAAGAAAGTCGGGTATCCGGGGATGAAGGTGCTGGAGTTCGGGCTGTTTGCGAACACCACCGAGGGGCAGGAATACCTGCCGTTCAGTTATCCGACAAACAGCGTTGCCTATGCAGGAACGCATGACAACGACACGATTTACGGCTGGTTCAATGGTCTGTCCAGGGAGGACAAAGAGTATGTCCGGGAATATCTGGATTCCTGGGATGACGGCAAGCTGAACTGGAAAATGATGTCGGCGCTGCTGGCTTCTCCTTCGGATACGAGCATTGTGATGGTACAGGATCTGCTGGGGCTGGGCAGCGAGAGCCGCATGAACAAGCCCGGAGAACTGGGTTCCTGGCAGTGGCGCCTGACGCCGGGTCAGCTGACGGAGGATGTGATGAAGCATCTGGGGTATCTGACCAGGGTGTACCGCCGGCTTCCTTCTCAGCGGATTGATCCTGCGAAGAAGAAAACCGCCGAGGCTGCCATGGAGGCTGTGGCGGATCAGCCGCGGTAAAACACGGTTCCAGACGGCGGTGAGCGGCTGTCTGCATCATGGATACACGAAAACCAGGCGGATGCCGGTCCTGTGGGGCACAGGAGGGCTGAGCGCCTGGTTTTTTCATGCAGATTTCTGTGTGTGAAAGCCCGGCAGCCTGGCCATCATCGGAACAGGTATAACTTTGGGAAATGCTCTTCGATAAGAAAGCGGGTTTTTGGGGCTCTGTCCCACCAAAATGTGATGGGATACAGAGCCACAGGTTTTCTCACAGGCAAACTGGAATTTGTTGCAAACTTGCAACAAGTCTCTGGATGAAAAAGAGGCTCACTGAAAAATGGAATCTGGGATCTGAGTTCTCCCTTTTTGTCCGAAGGCTCCGATCGAGGACTGCTATAATGAAAAAGCAAAGATAAAAACACAACGCTGGAAAATCCGGCAGAACTGGTAGGTAGTCCAGTCGCTCCATTTCGGAGTCAGTAACCCTCCCTCCTTGGGTCGTCCGTTCTTTGTTCATTACAAATTAAGGAGGATTTGTTGTGAACAAAGTTTCGGTAAAACTGACTGTCTTCTTTGAAGATCCCTTCTGGGTGGGAGTCATAGAGGTTGTTTGCGAAGGCCGGCTCAGTGCCTGCAAGCTTACTTTCAGAGGAAATCCCAGTGACTGCGAGATTTATGAATACCTTCGGGATCACTGCACTCGGCTTCAATTTACTCCGGATGTTCCAACTGCTGAAAAAAGCATTCATCTGAATCCAAAACGGAAGCAGAGAGAGGCACGGAAACAAATGCAGAAACGAGGTACAGGGACCAAGTCTCAGCAGGCGTTAAAACTGCAGCAGGAAATGTACAAAACAGAACGTGTCGCTGTCAGTCGGGAGCAAAAGAAGGCAGAAGAGAAACGAAAATTTGAGCTGAAACAGCAAAAGCGTAAAGAAAAGCACAGAGGCAGATAGCTTCTGTGCTTTTTACATCCATAATCCTGCAAATGCTGAAACACTTCTTCCGGTGTTTGTCATGATCGGACTGGGGGGCTCTGGCAAACCGCCGGCAATGGCTGAATCCGGAGCATACAAAGGAAGCGAAAAATCTCGTATTCAACATTCTGTTCCCGATTCTGATTTTCAATATTCTCTTTACCTCCAGTTTTCCGGCGGGATCGCTGTGGGTGATCGTCTATGTCGCGATTGCCTTTGTGGCTTGAGGATGGCTGTCGCCGCAAAATCCGATGACCGTTTCTGTTCTGCAACAGTATATAGTCCAGCCGATTCAGTTATAACTTCTAATTATGAATGCTAATAAAAAACGGGTATTATCCACCTGTTCAATTCCTGAATATAATGAAAGCGGATTTAAAAAGGAGGCCCTGCTTCACTTCAGACCTCTTGTGAAACCGCGGCGTGACCGCGTGGAAAGGACATTGATTATGAGTACATTTCCCGAAACATTTCTGTGGGGCGGTGCGGTAGCCGCCAACCAGTGCGAAGGTGCCTATCTGGAAGACGGCAAAAAACTGTCCGTGCCTGACATGCTTCTGGGCGGCGATGTGAACACGCCGCGGACGTTCCTGCCCCGGCAAGATGCCACCGCTTTCTATCCCAGTCACGAAGCCATTGATTTCTATCACCGGTACAAAGAGGACATTGCGCTGTTTGCGGAAATGGGCTTCAAGTGCTTCCGCCTGTCCATCAACTGGGGACGCATTTTCCCGGATGGAGATGATGCCGAACCCAACGAAGCGGGTCTGGCGTTCTACGACAGTGTGTTTGATGAATGCCGCAAACATGGAATCGAGCCGCTGGTGACGCTGTGCCACTATGAAATTCCCTGGAACATCGTCACAAAGTACGGCGGTTTCTCCAACCGGAAAGTCATCGATCTGTTTGTCCGCTATGCCACCACAGTCATGGAACGCTACAAGGACAAAGTCAAATACTGGCTGACTTTCAACGAAATCAATGTGCCCATGATGGATATGGGCGGCATTGGCAGTCTGTATGGCCTGGGCATCATGGAAGAAGAGGACATTCAGTCCGACCACCGGATTCCGCTGACAGAGCTGAAAGGCAACAAGCAGCGTACCTTCGAAGCCCTGCACAATGAGTTTGTGGCCAGTGCCCTGACCGTCAGAGCGGGACACGAAATCAACCCGGATTTCATGATCGGCAACATGATTGCGCACATGACCAACTACCCGCTGACACCGGATCCGAAGGATATGCTGGCCTGTCTGGATGTGGACAACATGTGCAACAACTTCTGCGGTGATGTGCAGGTTCGCGGTGAATATCCCGCATACATGTGGCGGTATTTCCGGAATGAAGGCATTGATACGTCTTTCATCACCGAGGAGGACAAAGCCATCCTGAAAGAAGGAACGGTGGACATGTACACCTTCTCCTACTATATGACCAACTGCGTCACGGTGCATGAAGGCGCGGAAATGACCGGCGGCAACATGTCCCTGGGTGCAAAGAACCCCTATCTGAAAGCCAGCGACTGGGGCTGGCAGATCGATCCGGATGGCCTGCGCTATACACTGGATACACTGGCAGGCCGGTACCCGAATACCCCGCTGATGGTGGTGGAAAACGGATTCGGCGCCTTCGACAAAGTGGAAGAAGACGGCTCCATTCACGACCAGTACCGGATTGACTACTTCCGCAGCCACATCGAGGCCATGGCGGAAGCGCTGAAAGATGGTGTGAACCTGATTGGCTACACCACCTGGGGTCCCATTGACCTGGTATCTGCAGGCACCGGGCAGTATGCCAAGCGCTACGGTTTCATTTATGTGGACCGGCATGATGACGGCACAGGAGATTTCTCCAGAAAGAAAAAAGACTCCTTTGACTGGTACAAAAAGGTCATTGCCTCCAACGGCGAGGATCTGGACTGACTGATTCAGACTGCAGGAAACCGGGCAGGCTGTCGGAAACTGTAATCAGCCTGCCTGCGGTTTCTGCCTTGCCGCAGGATACAGCAGCATATAAAGGAGTAATTTCCATGAAACGGAAAATCGTATTTCTGGATGTGGACGGAACGCTGATTGACTACGAAGCCCATTGCCCCGACAGCGCCAGAGAGGCGGTGAACAAAGCCCGCCGGGCGGGCCACAAAGTCTATATCTGCACCGGCTGTTCGAAAGCGGAGATTCTGGAGCGGGATCTTCCGGAACTGGATGGCATGATCGGCGGCAATGGTGCCTATGTGGAAGATGACGGAGAAGTCGTTCTGCATCAGGGCCTGAGCAAAGAACAGACCCGGGCCATTGTGGACTGGTGCCGGGAAAGAGGGCTGGGCTTTTATCTGGAAAGCAATGCCGGCATGTTCTGCGATGACAGCATGCTGAAACAGGGACCGGATGTCATGGTCCAGTACGCCCTGGACAAAGGGGCGGATCCGGCTGCCGCAAAAACATCTTCCTCGCATTTTCTGCAGCAGATGATCCATCTGCCCTATGAAGAAATGGACCGGGATGATGTGAACAAGATCAGTTTCATTCTGTCTTCTTTCCAGGATCATGCCGATTCTGCCGAAGACTTCCCGGATCTGGAAGCCAACACCTGGGGCGGCAAAGGAGAACATGCGCTCTTCGGTGACCTGGGTCCGGCGGGAATCACGAAAAAGTCCGCCATCGAAGCACTGCTGAGGCATCTGCAGGCAGAGCAGGCGGATACCATTTCCTTCGGGGATGCAAAAATCGATCTGTCCATGTTCGAGCTCTGCGGATTCAACGTAGCCATGGGCAACGGGGGACCCGAGATCAAGGGAGCCGCAGACTATGTCACAGCGGATGTGAATGATGACGGGCTGTACAAAGCCTTTGAGCATCTGGGACTGTTCGAACCGGTAAAAGAATAAGGCAGCCTGCAGACTGCGGGCATCTGAAACAGCAGCGGGAACCATGCGCCATGACCGGTATGGTTCCCGCTTTTCTGCTGTGCAGATTTGTGTTCCGGCACAGCAAAGCCGCCGGCTGCATACCCGCATCCGGCGGCTTTGTTCTGTGAAGTTCTGGCTTCCTTGCAGAACAGATCAGACTATCTGAACTACAGGAGGCTGGTCTTCATCGTTCCTGGATTTCCTTGCTTCGGCAGTCACTGTCTCTTCTTCTCTGTGTTGGGAGAAAGCATCCAGAAACTGCTGTTCCAGGACCGACAGAAGCCGGTACTTGTTCCAGGCCATCAGACATCGCGAAGTCACTGCGGGGACAAGGGGCCTGAACACCAGATCCGCCGGCAGCCCATCGGGTTCCAGCGCCAGAATCTGTACACTGCCTGCCTGAGCCAGGGGATACATCTCCTGGACCCCGGTATAGTACATCACCGGCCGGGTCCCCCGTTCGTTTCCCCCAATCCATCCTGCCAGAAGGTTCCGGACCAGCAGACGGTCGGGAACGGCCAGATTCATGGTCCGCAGATCTCGTGCCTGGATGCCCTCTTTGCCCTCCAGACTGGTGTCTGTGGCGATGATGCCCCAGGGGTGGGTGAAAGGCAGAGCAAAGTAATCACAGTCGTTTGCCGAACAGGGCTCCGTGAGCAGAACACAGGAGAACAGGTCCCGCGCCAGCCCGTCATGAAGCGCTTCTTCCGGCAGAACCGTCAGTTCCAGACTGACTTTGGCATGCTGCCTGAGAAACTCCGCCAGGATCCTGCCGGCAAACAGAAGACTCTGGTCCATGACCCCCAGTTTGATGGTTCCATGCAGTTCGCCATCATAGTTGCGAAACTGATCCAGCAGCTGTTCCTTCATGAAATTGACTTTGATGGCCTGCTCGTAAAATGCCTCGCCCTGAGCTGTCAGCCGGATCTGACGGGGAAAGCGTTCAAAAAGCTGACAGTGAAGTTCCTCTTCAAGCAGGCGGATCTGCTTGCTCAGTGCCGGCTGGGAAATGTGAAGGCTGGCGGCGGCTTTGGTGAAGGATTTCTTCTGTGCCACTTCCATAAAATAGACAAGTGTTCGAAATTCCATGGGATTCTCCTTGCCGTCAATCAGACTCTGTTTTGCGGACTGCGGAATCAGCTGTCACCATTTCGTCACTGCCCGTTTCCATCTGCAGGCAGAAAGCAGGCGGCAGACTGTCTTCCGAACCGGTTTTCAGCGCTTCCTGATAGTACCGGAGTTTCCGACGGGTGACCTGAAGCGCCTGTTCCAGTTCTGCCATCCGGGCTTTCAGTTTCCTTTCCTGATCCAGAAACATCTCATACCGTTTCTCCAGCGTTCCGGTGCCCTGCTGCACAAGACGGATGTATTCCTGCATGTCCCGGATCTGCAAGCCGGTCTGCCTGAAACTGTCAATGATTCTGAGCATTTCCAGATCTCCGTCCGTAAAGCTGCGGTACCCGGATGGTCTGCGTTCCAGACCAGGCGGCAAGCCCATTTTGTCGTAATAACGCAGTGTGGATACCGGCAGACCGGTCATGGCAGAGACCTGTTTCACGGAATAACCCATGGTGACTCCTCCCGGCGTCTGGCGCCTGTATTCTCTTGACTGTAAAGTCAGCTTCAAGGTTATCCTGATTATACAGGGAATCCGGATTCTTCAGAAACAGGAAAGGAAACAGAAACATGAAAAAAGTATGGTTTATCACCGGGGCTGCCCGGGGTCTGGGCGCGGCTATCGTGAGGGAATTCTGAAGACTGGTGACTGCGTTGCGGCAGCCACCAGGAAAGCAGGCAGTTATCCCGTGCCGGAGGCCTGCCGGGAGAATCTGCTGACGCTGGAACTGGATGTATCGGATCCGGATGATGCCAGATACCGGGAAGCAGTGAATCTGACTCTGGCGCGTTTTGGCAGAATTGATGTTCTGATCAACAACGCCGGCTATGGGGGGTGTCACCTGTTTTGAAGAAACCAGCGAAGAGTCCCTTCGGCAGATGTTTGAAGTCAATGTGTTTGGACTCATGCGGGTCACCAGGGCTGTGCTGCCAGTCATGCGCCGGCAGAGAAGCGGTCATATTTTCAACATTGCCTCCGGCGCCGGCTACAGCGCCGGACCTGTGCCCTATCACACCTCCAAGTTTGCGGTCACGGGATTTTCCACGGCTCTTGCCTTTGAAGTGGCACCTTTCGGAATCCATGTGACCAATGTGGCGCCGGGGCTGTTCCGAACCGGTTTCTACGACAAAGGCAAATGGCGCACAGAGCCTGATCTGCATATCCCGGACTATGATCCCTTCCGCTGGCAGACAGAGTTTGTCCGGGAAGCCCGATGCCATCAGCAGCCGGGGGATCCCGTCAAACTGGCCAGGCTGATTGTGGAAGCTGCCGGTGTTTCTCAGCCGCCGCTGCATCTGCCTGCAGGCGAAGATGCCCCGGCGGTGCTGGACAGCTGGTGCGCCTCCATACAGGCGGATACCGATGCCTGGCGCTCCAGAGCTGCAGAAACTTCCTTTGACGGAAAATCCGATGCCTTCTGAATATCGCTGAATGCCAAAACCGCCGCGTGTCCCGGTGATGATGACCGGTCATGCGGCGGTTTTCCGGTTTTCCCGGCAGAGATGCAGTCTGCATCGGGCAGCGGCCCGTCTGCAGCCAGGCACTGCTTCACAGAAAGCCTGACAGCTGGGACCGGATCAGATTCTCTGCCTGATGGGAAGTCAGATCCCAGAGCTCTTCCGAAGAGAGCTGTCCCAGAACAGCTGCAACACGCGTCCAGATGACAGCCAGGAATATTCCGGCTGCCAGCACAATCAGTGCCATGATCAGATACACGATCACCAGAAACGGATTTCTGCCAAGACTGAAGTGAATGCCTGCGGCAATGAGCAGCAGAAAAGCAGCCATGGCCAGCAGGATAAGCCATTTGATCTGTCCGGCTGCCCGCATGAACCGCTTTTTCAGGGCAACTGCCGTTCTTCTCATTTTCTGACAGACTTCCGATTCTTCCGGTTCCGGATCTCCCTGAATTCTGCTGATGATTTCTTCAATCTGCTCCCGGTCATCCGGCAGTTTCAATACCCGGTCTCCGGACTTCACCAGCCGGTCTTTCTTCTCCGTGAAAAAACGGAGTCTCGTTTCCCAGGGACAGATGTATACCCAGGAAGCCTTGAATTCCGGAAAGTCAATCCGGTACAGTTCACCCTGGAATCCGGGGCTGCAGCGCTCACCTTCATGCTCCTTCACAGTCATCCACCTCCTGTTTCTGCTGTCAGCTGCAACAGCTGCTGACAACAGTATGCCACGCATACTGTCAGCATGAATGCCGGATTTTACAGTCTGCAGGTGGAAATCAGGCAAGGCTGGTCTGCCGGAACTGCGCAGAAAAGCACCGGCGCTCCTGACCGCCGATTCTGCGGCATACCTCCGGTGCATTCTTCCTGCAGGGCTGCATCGCCCTCACTGTGTTTCATGCAGCAGATAATTGTACAAAGCCCCAATCAGATTGGAATCATTGTGATGGGCACAGTTCATGATTTCTGTACCGGGAATATCAAACCCGCATTGACGAATCTGCTCCAGTCTCTGCTCCGTCATATCCCGGATGGTCTGTATCAGCAGCGGCTGTCGGGAAATTCCTCCGCCAATCAGCACCCGCTCCGGGTTCATCAGACAGATCAGGTTGTAAACAAGACCCGACAGGCGCCGGCAAACCAGGTCGAAACAGGCAACGGCTGCCTCATTTCCCGCTTCCCGGAGCTCCATGACTTTGTATCCATCCACTTCTTCGGCATCGAGTGCCGCTGCAGCTGCCACCATGCCGGTGAGAGCCGCAGTGCTGGCGTTCGTTCCCATTGCCTTGTCAAATTCTGATTCTTCCACATTCCCCATCAGGAAAGAGAGCTCCCCTGCAAAGAAATCCTTTCCTTTGTGAACCTTGCCATCCACCACGATGCCTCCGCCAATACCGGTTCCCAGAACGATCACTGCTCCATCCCGGCATCCCCGCAGATTTCCTTTCCAGATTTCCGCCAGAGCAGCTGCCTTTCCGTCATTTTCCAGCCACACCGGAACCAGCCGCCCGGTCCGTCGCTGAATCTCTTCTCTGAGCAGACTGGCTACATTGGTATTCCGGTTGTAGGTCAGAGAGCCTGGCGTAATCACATCGCCGGTGTCTGCATTCACATTACCGGGAATTGACAAGGCGATTCCTTCAGCCTGATCTGCACAGGGAGCCCAGGCTTCATACAATGTCCGGATGAATTCCTCCTGAGAAGTCATGGGAGTGGGAACTTCTCCTTTAAAGAGAATGTCCGCTTCTCTGGTCATCAGCGCGTATTTGATGAATGTCCCGCCAATGTCAAAGACAAAGACGCTGTCTGCCGCTTCCGGCCTGGTCAAATCAAAGTTCGTCATATTCAAATTCCTTTCCGGAACCGCTGCCGCGGTTTTCACTCTCTTCTTTATTTTCTCAAAGCTTCCTGCATCCGCAAAGGAAAGCCAGGTCTTTCATGCTGGCTGGTCAGCCAGCAGATACTTGTGAATCAGATACACCGGTGTGCAGCTCCAGGCATGGCAGTAACTGGAAATGATCGGGCTGCCATAGGGAGAGTAATCCGGCTGATCCGGATCGAATGCCTCCCAGTATGTATCCGCACCCAGTTCAATCATTTTTCCCCAGTATGCTTTCATCAGTCCGACTGCTTCCTGTTTCAGCCCTGCCTGAAACAGAGCCTCGGTCACATGGTGATACATATAAGGAGTGACAATGCCCTTCACCGGGAACAGCTGCTGAATGGCTTCCGTCATGATCTCCCTGTTTTTCATCTGCCCAAAGACACCGGCAAGCACCATCCAGACCTGAGAGGCAATGTTGTACTCTGTTCCCTCTTCTCCCGCACGGAACAGTTTTTTCTCCGGATCATACAGCCGGTTTCGGGCATCATTCTCCAGCTTCTCCAGCTGCTTTACATACGGGGCTGTATCTTCCCGCTTCATCCGGGTCAGTTCGATGAAATGCTTCAGCGTGTAAATCATGATGGCCTGCCCTGCTGTGTCCTTGGCAAACTCCTGGGACCAGTCCACAAACACAGGACGGTCTTTCTGCAGGTGCAGTCTGCCTTCTTCATCCACCTGCTGCAGTGCCAGATCCATCTGCTTCTTCGCCACCGGATACAGGTCTTCCAGAACCATCTCATCCGGATGCTGCTGCAGAAAATCATGCAGTACGCTGGCAAAGAACAGTGAGTAATCGAACAGGAAGGTGTCATCCGGCTGCGGCGAAGGCTGCGTAAATACATTGGCGGATATTTCCCCCTCCTCGCTGGTCATTCCCGCAAACAGATACAGGCACCGTTTCACCAGATCCGGGTTGTCTTCACTCGCATAGGAAGCCAGAGCCTGCAGTCTCAAATCCCCCAGCCACAGCCGCCGGTCCCGCTTGGGGCCGTCTTCAAATACATCCGTCATGCATTCCTGAAGAGTATGCAGTCCCACTTCATAGATTCTGGCAAGTTCCGGATCCTCCGGAACCGGAACCGTTTCTGCATTCCCCGGCGCGCTGGAAGCGCACAGAACTTCGGGATTCGTGAACACCGCTGCCCATTTGGGCGAAGTGTCGATGACAGTCAGCTCCACATACCGGAAGGCATACCGCCGGGGAAGCTCCAGTCGTACCGGAAGTACATCCAGGTGAATGAATTCCTCCTGAATCCAGCTTCTGGACAGCCAGCCATCATATTCCTCTGACTCATGAGCCAGTTCAGCGGGCACCTCGGCAAACCGCAGGCGCAGATACAAAGGCGCATCCATCGGTGAACCGACGGAACGGATGTCCATGGAAAACCGTCCTGTGCAATGCCGTCCGAAATCCAGAATGATGCTCTGGCCCTTGGAAAACGCCATTTTCTCCATGTCCGCATGGATTTCCGCCATGCCCCATCCCTCCAGCAGTGATTCATTCTTCGTCAGTTCCACCGCCCGCACCGGCTTGCGGACCACAGGATGCATTTTGGGCCGGAAAGCCTCTGCCTTGTCCAGGAGCTGGCGATCGTGCCGGAAGCGGATCTCGTCGTTGATCTGAAATTTAAATGTCATATTTGTTCTCCCTGTTCTCTGTTGTCACCTGTTCAGGACGTCATCAGTCATTGCTTCCGACGTTGTATTTCTTCTGCAGCCGGATCTGAACCATGCCCACGATACCGGAAACCAGAATCAGAGCAGCGAAACCAAGCATCGTCGTCCGGATATGCTCCGGCAGTACAAGAACCGGTGTGATCAGGGCAAAAGCAGCACAGCACAGTCTGGAAAACCCGTTGATGAACCCCTGAATGCCGCTGCGGTATGCCGCCGGGAAAGATTCCTGCGTCCAGACCTTGTACATGGCTTCTCCCGCAAAGGTACTGCCCACGTTCTGAAGCGCGATCCAGGCGACAATCAGCCAGAGACTGGATCCGGAAAATGCCAGTCCCACCAGCGCCGCCACCATGATGATCACGCCAATGACAAATGCCACATTCCGGTTCTTTCCGCCGGCAATCTTCGAGAAAATCTGGGCAACCACCAGGCAGACGATCGTGAGAATGACACCTGCGCCCGTGGCAAAGGTCTGGGAAGCATTGGCTTTGACCAGCATATAGGTCTGGAACTGACCGAAGGTGTTCGCCAGCAGATTCCAGCCGCAGTAGAAGATCAGGATGCAGAGAAAGAATCCGAGATACGGTTTGGTCTGTCTGCCAAAGAGAAGCTTCACCACGCTGACTTTTTCTCCATCCTCCGGCTGTTCGCGTTTCGGTGCCTGAGCATGCAGGTCCCTGATTTTTGCACTGCCGTTTCTCATCCATACAGCCAGGACTGCCACCAGTGTGACAATGGCCGTGCAGATTCTGGGTGACCAGGCGCCAGGGAGTGTGGATGTGGCAAAGGCAGACAGCGTTGCCAGCAGAATGCCAAGGGTCCAGTAAACCTGTGTCCCGCTGACAAGCTCGGCGCTGATTTTTTCATTGGGCGCATCGTGGCTGATCATCGTCAGGGAAACCGGAAGGTCGGCTCCGGAGAAGAAACCGGCAATCACCGTTCCTGCCATCAGCATCCAGAAATTCTGGGCTGTCATGATCAGCACCGTGCCGATGATGAAAAAGACATTCAGAATGTTGAAGGAGCGGATCAGACCCAGGGATCTGGTGATTTTCCCCGCCAGAAGAGATCCGGCGGCAATGGAAAGGGTGAGCAGCGAGCTGATCAGGCCAACCTGGGAAGCGCTGAGATTCAGCACATTCTGCCACACGGTAATCGTGCCTGCCAGAGAGACAATAATTCCGGATCCAAGGATGGATCCCAGTCCGGCACTGATCAGAAGCGGTTTGTATTTCGATGTCAGAGTGTTTTCGTTCATATGTGTGTTATCCTTTCCTGTTTCTTTCTGTTTTCAGTCATTCCTGTATGCCTGCAGCCGGTGCAGCGGGCTCCTTCTGCTGCAGTCCCTGTTTCCGTTCATCCAGTTCCCGCCGGATCTGCGGATAGATGTCATCCAGTTTGTAGAACATCATGATGACCATGGACAGCAGGTTGAGAATCAGCGGCAGATACAGATACATCCAGCGGATGGCTTCCAGGGCGCCGGAGGTCTGCACCTGGGCTCCGCCCACATAGCCACCCCAGTCAATCAGCAAGCCGGAAATACCACCGGCAGCAGCCATGGCCACTTTTCCCAGAAAGCCATTGACTGCGGACAATGTACCGGCAGTATCCACACCGGTTTTCCAGAGACCGTAGTCCACCGGATCTGCCTGCATGGAGAAGTAGATGGCTGTTTTCACGCCGGAACCGAACGCGGATATAAACGCGCCTGTGCAGATTCCGGCTGTATTCAGACCCGATGCCCAGATGATGAGCAGCCCCAGAACCTGGATGCCGGCAGACAGTTCGAACAGCGTGCGCTTTTTGATCTTCCGGGCAAAGAACGGGACCAGAACATTGGCGAAC
The DNA here is from genome assembly GCF_910588395.1 of uncultured Faecalibaculum sp. Taxonomy (GTDB): domain Bacteria; phylum Bacillota_I; class Bacilli_A; order Erysipelotrichales; family Erysipelotrichaceae; genus Faecalibaculum. The sequence goes on from NZ_CAJUPA010000011.1 coordinate 47,895, forward strand.
ACCGGTACAATGGACATGATGGAAGCCACTGTGATGGACAGATCCCGGCTTCCGATGACCGCCGTATAGTAATACACCAGTGCGCCGTTCTGAATGAACAGCCCGCCGAACATCATCAGGATATTCAGTGCGAATATCAGCCAGGGTCCATTGTGAACAAGCGAATGCAGGGCATCCTTCAGTCCGGTTTTTTTCTCCACAGCCGGGTGATTGATTTCCCGTACGTTGAAGAATGTGAAGAAGAACACCAGTGTGCCGATGATGCCGAAAATCAGCATCACCCATCGGAATCCCTGACCTTCATTGCCACCGCCCAGCAGATCCACCAGGCGCAGTCCGAATACACTGACGACTGTGGAGCCGATGAAGGCAAACACCTGCCGTACGGAGGCCAGGGTAGTCCGTTCATCTGCATCTTCTGTCAGGGCGGGAAGAATTGAAGCCATGGGAATATTGACCACTGTGTACATAAAGGACAGACCGATGTATGTGACATAGCAGTAAATCAGCTTTGCTCCCGTGTCCATGGATTCGGGGACCGAGAACGCCAGATAAGCGAAAATGGCAAAGGGAATCGTACCCCACAGAAACCAGGGCCGGGATTTCCCCCAGCGGGTATGGGTGCGGTCAATGGCCCAGCCGATCAGCAGATCGGTAATGCCGTCAATAACCCGGCAGACGACGAACATCAAAGCGATGGCGCCGCCATTGAGATGTGCAACATCGGTGTAGTAATACAGAAGATAAAGGGAAATCATCTGCCAGATCAGATTGCAGGCAAAGTCTGCTGCCCCATATCCGATCCGCTGGCGCCACAGGAATCCCCGGGTCAGTCCCCCGGTGAAGGCTGCTGCCGGAGTTGCGGGGTTTTGTACTGCTTTTTGTTTCGAATTTGTCATGCTTGCTTCCAGGTCTCTCCTCTCCTGTCCTGCAGCCGGATTTTATCCGCTGCGTCGGAATGCGCGATCTTCAATCCAGGCCTTCGATTGGATATCCCGCCGTTTCCTTACACCAGAATTGTATGTTGTAAGCGTTTTCTTCTGAATGATTCATTCTGCCCCGCTGATTTGATTATTTATGTCTGCTGAATCCGGAAAATGCATGGAAGGTCATAAAACATCAAAGCCCCCTGGACATGCGGTTCTGCCAGGAAGCCGGGCTGCTTTCCGGAGATATATGCTGTCTTTTTTTGCCTTCTGTCCAAAAATCTGCATTTTTCCGGCTTTGATTTGTATACTGTTCATAAAGGAGCGAATCACTATGTCAAGAGAATCAACCTGGAAGGAACTGGAAACCTACAACGAGCATGAACAGTTTTATCTGACTCTTCATCTGGCGCGTCAGGATCCGGCTTTTTTCAGACAGTTTCTGGCCGGGCTGGACAAAGAGCAGCTGTACCACAAAAAACTGATCGTCCCCGAAATTCAAGGCAGCTGGATGCCGGTCCACATGGATGAATCCATGGTGACAGGATCTCTGGATCAGGATGAAATCATCGTGTACAAGCACAATCGCTATACACCTGTATTCCGCCATGCTCACACATTTTTCGAGATGGTCTATGTGCTCCGCGGATCATGCCGGCAGACATTCGGTGACAGAGAATTCACTCTGAACGAAGGTTGTTTCAACATCATCACGCCGCTGACCGAACACAGCATTTCAGTATTCGATGATTCTCTGGTGCTCAACATCCTCATATCAGGGAAAGTATTTCAGGATGCGTTCTATTCCCTGCTCCGCTTTTCCAACACCATTTCCACGTTTCTCAATCAGTCCCTGTATCTGTATGAACAGAGCTCCTGGATGATTGCAGATACGGACCGGGATCCACGCATCCGGGACCTGGTCCTGGATCTGACTGAAATGTCCGGCTCTGACAAACCTTTCAAGGCGATGGCGCTGAACGCCCTGCTGACACTGATTTTTGCCGGAATCCTGCAGGATCATGAAGCAGGCATTTCCTTTCCCAAAAAGCCATTTTCCGGAGACGAAACGATTCTGAAAATGATTGCCAGAATTGAACAGGACTACAAAACGGTGTATCTGCAGCAGCTGGCGGATGACTTCGGTTTCTCTGCCAGCTATGTATCACGACTGATCAAAAAGAAAACCGGAAAATCCTTCACCGATATCGTGCAGGGGATCCGGTTCAACAAAGCCAGACATCTTCTGGAAACCTGTGATGATTCCATTGCGGTTATTGCGCAGAATACCGGGTTTGAAAATCTGGAGCACTTCTCCCGGCAATTCAAAAAACGCTATGGCATATCACCGGGATCTTACCGGACTGCCGTCCGTTCCGGGGAGGCGTTTCCGGTCCCGGATCAGGAAAAACAGCCTGTGACTTTGTCTGCCTGAACATAAAAAAACGGGAATCACAACTCCCGCAAAGGAATCTGATTCCCGGTTTGATTCTGTTCCCTGATGGCTGACTTCGACTGTTTCTGCAAAACAGCCCCTGTTCTGTACCTGAGTGGATACGGAACCACTCCGTCTCAATCCGCAAGCTCCATGTACAGCAGCGGCCAGGGATTGCCCTGCTCATCATGGTCGGTCCGTTTATACACCTCAAATCCCATGTGTTCGTAAAAGCCCTGTGCCTGCGGGTTCTGTTCATTCACCGCCAGTGTCCGGACGCCATACTCCCGGATGCCCCAGGAAAGCAGCTGTCTGCCGGTTCCTTTTCCCCGGGCTTCGTCGTCCACAAACAGCATCTCCAGATGTCCATCCGCAATGCCCATGAACCCTGTCAGCCTGCCGGTGTCATCTTCGGCCACCACCAGCGCGGGGACTTGCTGCAGGGCCTGGGGAACAAAGGTTTTGATGTTTGCAATTTCCTCTTCCGACAGAAACAGATGCGTGGCTTTCACCGATCTTTCCCATATCCGGATCAGCTGATCCGGCAGCGGTTTGTTTCTGTCTCTGACTTCCTGTATTTTCATCCGGTTTCCTCCCTGTTTCCGGTCATTATATCAAAAAAAAAACGGTGACTGTTCCTCTATCCGTTGTCTGACAGGCAGGTCCGTTGTATAGTGGTGAAACCGTCCGGAAGAAGTACCTGCCATGCAGAAACTGGATTATGAATCTCAGGTTCTCTCTGATCTCTCCTTGCAGGACACGGAACTGCGTTCCTGCCGGTTCATGAACTGTGTTTTTTTGAGACCTGCCGCCTGTTTCGCCGGAAGAGTCTTGAAACAGACAGTTCTTTGTGATTGAATCTGATCAACGGGAATGAAGTTCTCCCGAGGGAAACCTGAACCGCATGTTCCATGCTGATGACTTCTGCAGACCGATGCAGAAATCATCAGCATTTTTTGATTTCTGCCCGCTGTAATTTTACAGAATGAAAAGGAGGATTTTTCGTGCTGACGAGTATTGCCATCATTGTATTGTCCGGATTGTTCATGGGAAGACTGTTTTCGAAACTGAAACTCCCCGGTTTGCTGGGGATGATCCTTGCCGGGATCCTTCTCAGTCCACATGCCCTGAATCTGCTGGATTCCTCTTTGCTGAATATCTCGTCGGATCTGCGGCAGATTGCCCTGGTCATCATTCTCACAAGAGCCGGCCTGTCTTTGAATCTGGGGGACCTGAAAAAGGTGGGACGTCCTGCCGTGCTCCTGTGCTTTGTGCCTGCCTGCGCGGAAATCATCGGGACCATGCTGCTGGCGCCCCCGCTGCTGGGTGTCTCACTGCTGGAAGCTGCAATCACCGGCAGTGTCATTGCAGCGGTGTCGCCGGCTGTGATCGTACCCCGAATGATCCGGCTGATGGAAAACGGATACGGCAGAGACCACAGCATTCCGCAGCTGCTGCTGGCCGGAGCTTCCGTGGATGATGTGTTTGTCATTGTGGTCTTTTCCGCCCTGACATCCCTGGCGTCCAGCGGCAGCTTTTCTGCGCTCAGCCTCCTGCAGATTCCCGTCTCCATTCTGACCGGGGTTCTGGCCGGCATGGTGACGGGGCTGGGTCTGCATGCGTTCTTCCGGAGCTGTCCGCTGCGGGACACTGTGAAAATCCTGATTCTGCTCAGTGTTTCCTTTCTGCTGCTGGAACTGCAGAACCGGCTGGAGGGAACTGTGCCGCTTTCCGGCCTGCTGGCAATCATGAGCCTGGGGATTTTCCTGAAGCGCCGCAGCCCTGATCTGGCCCGGACCCTCTGTGACGAATACAGCCTGCTGTGGATCCCGGCAGAGATTTTCCTGTTCGTTCTGGTGGGCGTTACTGTGGATCTGCAGTATGCCTTTGCTGCAGGAGCACCGGCAATCGTTCTCGTGCTGGGGGCCCTGATGTTCCGGATGGCCGGTGTGGCCCTGTCTCTGGTAAAGACCCGGCTGACGGGATCGGAAAAACTGTTCTGCATGATTGCCTATACGCCCAAAGCCACTGTCCAGGCAGCGATCGGTGCCATTCCCCTGTCCATGGGACTGGCCTGCGGACAGAAGGTCCTGACGGTGGCTGTGCTCGCGATTCTCATCACTGCACCGCTGGGTGCGGTCGGCATCGACAAACTGTATAAAAAGCTTCTGACTGCACTGGCGTAAGACGCCTGCCCGTCTTCTTCCCAACAGCGCAAAGGGCTGCCGGACAAAGGTTCTGATTTCCCGCTGCATTCCGCACATCCCCAAAACAGCGCAAAGGCCTGCGATTTTCAGGAAAACCGCAGGCCTTTCGGCTGTTTTGGCTGCTTCAGTCCCATAGCTGGTCCGCTTCTCTGATTTTTTCCTGCAAAGTGGCTTCCAGTTCTGAGAAAGCCGGCAGAAAGCTGTCCCGAATCATCAGGACCAGTTCATCCGCTTCGTCTTCATCATATATATAGATGGATGTATTTCTTTTTCTCAGCATTGTCAGCCAGACAGCCGCATCCTGCAGGAATCCGGTTTGATATCCCAGTTTCAGGATTTCCCGGGGCAATCCGGTATCTGCCTGTATTCCATGAAGGCACAGCACTGCCTGCAGGGCTTTCCATGCCAGTTCGAAGGTGAGATTAAACTGACCAATGACACCCATCCGGTGAATTTCGTTTTCCTGTGCCTCTGAAAAATCCGCTGTGCGAAGAACATCCAGTGATGAAGTATAGTTATCGGCTTTTTTCATAAAGCACAATTCCATCTCTTTCTATTTCTCTCTGAAGATCTTCAGAAAGTTCAGCCGTTAGTTTCACAACATCAGCTTTTAACAATGAGTGCAGCAAACAGATCAGCATTTCCACCTCTGACAGCCAGATCAATATCACTGCGCATGCCATTGGTTCCCCGGGCTCTGGAACCGAACAGAATCACCTGTTCTGCGCCAGACTGCCGGGCAAAGGTTCTGATTTCCCGCTGTATTCTGGGTGAAACAGTGCCTGTCATATTTCCTGACTCCTTTCCTGGCTATCTGTCTGTATTATACCCGTCCCCGTTCACTTCCCGGAATCCCGCAATTCTGCTCAGTCTCTCTGCAGCTCCTCTCGCTCCTGCATCCCGCACATCCCCAAAACAGCGCAAAGGCCTGCGGTTTTCAGGAAAACCGCAGGCTTTTCGGCTGTTTTATTCGAATTCGATGGTTCCGGGAGGCTTGGAAGTGATATCGTACAGTACCCGGTTCACATGGGGCACTTCATTCACGATCCGGTTTGCCACCTTGTCCAGCACATCAAAGGGAATGCGGGCCCAGTCCGCTGTCATGCCGTCAATGGATGTCACCGCACGGATGGCCACGGCATAATCATAGGTCCGTTCATCCCCCATGACACCCACGCTGCGCATATTCGTCAGCGCCGTGAAATACTGCCAGATGTCCTGCTCCAGACCGGCTTTCGCAATTTCTTCCCGCAGAATCGCATCGGAATCCTGCACGATCCGGATCTTGTCCTCCGTCACATCGCCCAGGATCCGGATACCCAGACCCGGTCCGGGGAACGGCTGACGCCATACCATTTCATGGGGCAGTCCCAGTTCGGTACCCAGCGCCCGGACTTCATCCTTGAACAGTGTATTCAGCGGTTCGATCAGCTGGAACTGCATGTCCTTGGGCAGTCCCCCCACGTTGTGATGAGACTTGATGGTCTGCGCGGTTTTGGTCCCGGACTCGATCACATCCGTGTACAGCGTCCCCTGCGCCAGCCATTTGATGTCTTCCCCTTCCGTCAGCTTCTTCACTTCTTCATCGAAGGTGTAGACAAACTCGTTGCCGATGATCTTCCGCTTCTTTTCCGGATCGCTGACGCCTTCCAGTTTCTTCAGGAACCGGTCCTTCGCATCGATCCGCACCAGATTCACATTCATGTTCTTTCCGAAAGTCTCCATGACAGAATCCCCTTCGCCCTTGCGAAGCAGACCATGGTCAATGAACATGCAGATGAGCTGATCCCCGATGGCTTCATGCAGCAAGGCCGCCACCACGCTGGAGTCCACACCGCCGGAAAGTCCCAGCAGAACTTTGTCACTGCCCACCTGCTGGCGGATTTTCTCTTTCTGCACCTCAATGAAGTTCTTCATGCTCCAGTTCGCATCCGCATGACAGATGTTGAACACAAAGTTTTTCAGAATGTCATTGCCATACTCCGAGTGCCGCACTTCCGGATGGAACTGCAGGCAGTACATGCCTTTTTCCACATTCGCTGCCGCCGCAAAGGGACAGTTGTCGCTTTTGGCCACCTGCTCAAAGCCCGGAGCCAGTGCGGTGACTTTGATCCCGTGGGACATCCAGACGGTCTCATGTTCCGGCAGACCCGCAAACAGATCCGTGGGATGTACCACATCGATTTCCGTCCTGCCGTATTCCCGGGATTCGGCTTTTTCCACCGTCCCCCCCAGGACATACTGCATCAGCTGCATGCCATAGCAGATTCCCAGAACGGGAATGCCGCTTTCCAGGATCGCCGGATCGCACTTGGGGGCATCAGCTTCATAAATGCTGTTGGGACCGCCGGAGAACACAATGCCTTTGACATCTCCCAGCGCCCGGATCTCTTCCAGAGTCATTTCGTTGGAGTGCAGTTCGGAATAGACGCCGAATTCACGGATTCGTCTTGCGATCAGCTGATTGTACTGGGATCCGAAATCCAGCACGACGATTTTGTCTGCCATTACTTACCTTCCTTTTCCTGTTTTCTGCCGCGGGCCTGTTCCAGCCATTCCTTCACATCCGCCAGCGTCGGCAGTTCCATCTGTATGTTGCGGCGCATTTCCTCATCCGGCTCAACCACATCCGGAATCCAGATGCAGGGGAACCCGCCGTCCCTGGCAGCTTTCACCCCATGAGCTGAATCCTCCAGGACAAGCGCCTGCGCCGGGTCGATTCCCAGCTCCATGGCCGCTGCCAGAAAGATATCCGGATTGGGTTTGGAACGGAATCCTTCCTTGCCCGAGAGAATGCACGCCGGATGCAGCTGCCGGCCTGCATGGGCCAGAAATGCCATGATGTCGCTGCGGGTGGAGCTGCTGGCCACCGCATAGGGAATGTTCTGTTCCTCCAGATATTCCGTCAGTTCGCACAGCCCCGGCTCGTCTGCAGACCCCGGTGCCGGAAACATCTCATAGAAATACTTCAGCCGGTTGGGCGTATATTCTTCATTCAGACAGTGATTCAGACCGGGATACTGATCTTCCAGTTCCACGGCTTTCCGGCTGTCGCAGCCCATCATGGCCCGGGCTGCCGCCGGAGGAATATCATAGCCGTTTGCCATGCCGATTTCCGGCAGCACCTTGAGAAACATGGTTTCCGTATCGAACATCAGACCATCCATGTCGAAAATGACACCCCGGATCTGCGCCCCGTCAAAAGGCGCCGCGACTGGTTTCTTCTCTTCCATTCCCTGTCCTCCTGCACACCGGCTGCCACCAGCCGGACTCATTTCATGATACCGTGGCCCGGCTGTCTTTGAACAGACCACCGGCGGTTTTCCTCAGCAGATTTCCCAGCCCGGATCCGCGGTCAGGGATGCATCTGCCACACGCCCCTGCCCGGCGGCAATTTCACCCGCCACAGCAATCATCGCCGCATTGTCCGTGCAGCAGCGCATGGGAGGCACCGTGAATTCGATCTCCGGATACTGCTGCCGCAGTTCTTCCACCCGCTGCCGCAGACCGGAATTGGCGGATACACCGCCGCCCACCACAAAATGCCGGATTTCCGGATGGTCTTCCAGCACCAGCTTCACCCGGTCAAAGAGCTCATCCAGAGCCGCTTTCTGGAAACTCGCCGCCAGATCTTCCTGCGTGAAGGTTTCGCCTTTTCGCTCGCAGCGTTTGATGAACTGCAGCACACCGGATTTCAGACCGGAGAAACTGAAGTCATAGCGCCCCTGGGTTTTCGGCTCCGGCAGTTCATAGACCGCAGATCCCTGTCTGGCCAGCCGGTCGATCACCGGTCCGCCGGGATACCCCAGTCCCATGACCCTGGCTACTTTGTCATAGGCCTCCCCAATGGCATCATCCTGGGTTTCTCCCAGAATCTCAAAGGAATTCTCGTCTTTCATATAGACCAGCTCCGAGTTCCCCCCGGAGACCACCAGCGCCACCAGCGGGAAACGAAGGTCTGTCACCAGCTCATTGGCATAGATGTGACCCGCCAGGTGGTGCACCGGAATCAGCGGCTTGTTCCACACCGCTGCCAGCGTCTTGGCCGCCTGCACACCCACATGGAGGCATCCAACCAGCCCCGGGCCCGCAGTAACGGCAACCGCGTCCACATCCTCCATGGATACACCGGCATCTTCAATGGCTTTGGCGATGACACCGGAGACATTTTCCACATGAATGCGGCTTGCCACCTCCGGCACCACCCCGCCAAAGGCTTTGTGGGTGTCGATCTGAGAGGCGATCACCGAAGACAGGATTTCCTTTTTGTCTCTGACCACCGCTGCCGCGGTTTCATCGCAGCTGCTTTCAATGCCAATCACAAGCATGTTGTTTCCTCGCTTTCCAGGGGCAGCGCCATGATCAGCGCGTCTTCCCCATCCGAATAATACTGTTTTGTTCTCCCGGCCCGGATCATGCCGGCTTTTTCATACAGGCCGATCGCCGCCTGGTTGGAAGCCCGCACCTCCAGCCGCAGAAACTCGCATCCCTGACCGGCAGCCCGGTTTTTCAGCAGATCCAGAAACCCGGCTCCCAGACCCTGCCGGCGGTATTCCGGCAGAATCCCGATCCGGGCAATCTGCGCCGTTTCAAAGGTCTCCCACATAAAGGCATAGCCTGCCACTGCATCCAGGCCGGCTTCATCCCGGAACCGCAGCAGCCAGGCGTGACTGAAGGGATTGCTCTCCAGCTCCCCCCGGACACCGGCTTCATTCCAGGGCAGGGAAAAGCAGAGCGCTTCCATGCGGGCAAGCCGGGCCACATCCTGAACGCCAGCCTCTGTCAGATGGAGCCGCCCTGCGTCAGCAGCCATGACCACCCGGAGTTTTGTAGGCATCGGATTCCTTGAGATACCGGGGCACCGCCGCATGCACATTGGACACCGGCACCCACTGATCCCTCAGATCAATGAAATTCTTCAGAAAGTCCGGCGTTTCCGGATTCCGGCTACCCACAGCCACATCTCCCAGCAGAATACCCGGATGTGAACCGACAAACCCTTCGTATTCCTCCTCCGTGAGAATCTGCTCCGGCTCCGTCAGGACCCCGTTTTCCACGTGACCCGCATACGCCCGGTGACTTCTGGCATCCAGCAGCACATTGGCTGACGATGCCGTTCCCGCATACAGCTGCAGAGTGCTCAGGGTGTACAGAGGAATTCCCCGCTGACTTGCCAGCACCTTGGCCACGGTCATGGCGATCCGGACACCGGTGTAGCTGCCCGGGCCGTCGGTGATCACCACCTGGTCAATGTCCTGAAAGGACAGCCCGGCATCGTCGAGAATCTGCTGCAGCCGGGGAAACAGTGCTTCGCTCTGTTTCTTGAAGCATTCAGAGCTTGTCCCTGCCAGCAGGGTATCGTCATCATAGAGCCCCGCCGTGAGATGACGGTAGGCTGTGTCCATGGCCAGCGTGATCATGCTGCATCCTCCTGTGTGTTCTGTGTCAGTCCGAAGACCTTCTGCCAGCAACCGGTCCCGGTGATGTCAAAAGTCCGCTCTTCCCCGGTTCCCTGGGAAATGGCAATGCGGATCGTGTCCTGCGGCAGCTGGTCAGCAATATACTGCGACCATTCCACCACGCTGATTCCCTCTTCAAAGACCTCTTCGAACCCCAGGTCCTGATCCGCTCCCTCCAGCCGGTAGGCGTCAATGTGGGTAAAGGGACGGCCGCTGCCATCTTTGTAGTTTTTCATAATGGTGAACGTCGGACTGTTGATGACGGATTTCACGCCGAGGGCTTTGCCCAGGGCCTTGGTGAAAGTGGTCTTGCCCGCTCCCAGATCTCCGTCCAGGCAGAGGGTCACATCGGCGTCCCGGATGAGCTGCGCGATCTCCTGCGCCAGCTGTGCAGTTTCCTGCAGTGAATGGATTTCTCTGATCATTTTTTCCTCCTGCTTCGCGCATATTCATCTTTAATCGCATGTATCTGCGCAATTCTGCGCCGCACAGCGGTTTCCGATCCCTGATCCGAGGGATGGTAGTAGGTGCGGTGTTTCAGTCCCTCCGGCAGACAGACCATGTCCGTCATGCGATGAGGGTAATTGTGGGAATATTCGTATCCGTTCCCGTAGCCCAGATCCTGCATGAGTCTGGTTTCCGCATTGCGCAGATGCAGGGGAACCGGCTGATCCAGTGTGGCTCTGGCATCATCCCGGGCGGCAAAATAGGCATTTTCCATTTCATTGGATTTCGGAGCCAGGGAGAGATATACCGCGCAGTGTGCCAGGTGCACGTTGCATTCGGGCATCCCGAGAAACTGCGCTGCCTGATACGCTGCAATGGCGATTTCCAGCGCCCGGGAATCGGCCATTCCGATGTCTTCGCTGGCCATGCGGATCATCCGCCGGGCCGGGTACAGAGGATTCTCTCCGGCTTCCAGCATCCGTGCCAGCCAGTACAGAGCCGCATCCGGATCGGAGTTGCGGATGGATTTGTGAAAGGCGGAGATCACATTGTAGTGCTCTTCCCCGTCCTTGTCATACATCATCGTTTTCCGGGACAGTGTCTGGCTGAGGATTTCATCTGTGATGTGAATGCCTTCCACATCCTGCGGTGAGGACTTCACCGCCATTTCCAGGGTATTCAGGCAGAACCGGGCGTCTCCATGGGCGTATCCGGCGATATTGGCCCGCTGTTCCGGTGTGATGTCCACCTTCAGGCTCCCCAGTCCACGGGGATCGCGCAGCGCCCGTTCCAGCAGCCGGATCAGGTCTTCCTTTTTCAGCCCCTCCAGGGTGAATACCCGGCACCGGGAAAGCAGCGCCGAGTTGAGCTCGAAGCTGGGGTTTTCCGTGGTGGCGCCAATAAGGGTCACCAGGCCGCTTTCCACATAAGGCAGAAAGGCATCCTGCTGGGATTTGTTGAAGCGGTGGATCTCATCCACGAACAGGATCGTATGGATCCCCGCTTCCCGGGCTTTTTCAGCTTCCTGCATGATGACCCGGATGTCCCGGACACCGGTATTCACAGCGGAGAAATTCACGAACCGCGACTTTGTGCCCCGGGCAATGATCCGGGCCAGTGTGGTCTTTCCCACCCCGGGTGGTCCCCAGAGAATCATGGATGTGACGGAATCCGATTCGATCATCTGCCGCAGGGCATGACCGGGTCCCACCAGTGCTTTCTGCCCCATGTATTCTTCCAGAGTCTGCGGGCGCATCCGGTCAGCCAGAGGTGCATTCATGTCCGGCTCCAGGGTATCCCGGGAAACGGGAGCCGCCGGTTCTTCTTCCATGTCAAACAGTGTGGTCTGTCTCATACGGTTCATTATATCGTGTCTCTACTTCCCCGTGTATGGAAACGCGGTTCTTGAGACGCTTCAGGAACTGCGCCCGGCTTCACAACTTTGCAAGACGGTCAAGTTACAGTCTGCCGGCTATGTCCCGCTTACTGGTGTGACAGATACGTCAGGAAAGCCCTGCAGTCCAGAACGCTGCTGGCCTGGTTTCTGCACTCGGGATTCCTGCAGCTTTTCGCAGGATCCATCCCGGAAATTGCCGCTTCACTCGTTAAATCCACAGGCGTCCTCCCGGATGCCACTGCGGATTCTCTGACAGACACAGAGAAAAACGACCCCATTCACGGTCAGGTGCTGTTCGATTCTCCTGTGATTTCCATTCAGGAAAGCAACAATGGAGAAAAGGTGTATGTAATTGATGTGGAGGTCCAGAACTGTCTGTCCTCCGCCCGGTTTCTCATCGGCCGGTCCCTGCAAGCCGCTGCAGCCGGCATGATGGAGATCCGGTTTGTCTTCGTCGGCGAAAACTGGCGCACATACATCGAGAATCCGGAAATCCGGAATTTCGGTCTTCTTTTCCGGGAGCCGGAAACGGACAGACGGCTGGCTGTGCTGGAGGAAGAATACCGGCTGAAGGGTGAAGCTCTGCAGAAACACGAATACAGCCTTCGAAAAAAAGAAGAGAATCTGCGCAAAGTAAGCGAAGACCTGCGGAGAAAGAAAGCAGGCCTGGAGAAACAGAGCCGTGAACTGGAAGACCGGCAGCAGAACATGATCCGACAGCTCTCCCGCGCAACCGGACTGTCCAGCGTGGCAATACTGTATCTTCTGAATCAGGAATGAATTTCCAAGCCGGATCTGAATTCCGCAGCCGTTGCAAACTACTTTGTCATAGTTTACATATCCCCGTTGCCAGGGACAGCTCC